>NZ_JAMYLI010000008.1:0-230189 GCF_040317955.1 Mesorhizobium sp. M1342
CCGGCCTCAAACCCGAGCCGCAAGGCACCCCACATTGGCCTGACCCTCCCTCCTTGCCCCTATAACTTAATAACGCAACGGGCCCCTCGTGGGGGAGATCGACCATTTCGGCGTTATTTTAGTCGATTTTTAATCTATTTTCGCCGGACCACTGGACAAGGCGAATCACCTTTGATTCTTTACTGACGATTCGGATGTGCGGCGTTTGCCGGATCACCAAGCAGCATAGGCAATTCGGGGAGTGCCATTTATGGCGAAGGCGGACGCGTGGGGCGCGCCCGGAGGGACGGTTTTTGCGCATCGCGAGACGCGCGGCGACGGTCTTGCCGGGAATACGCGGCTCATCGCCGAACCGGCCTACCGGCGGCTTCTGGCCGCCGAGCCGCTGCTGCGCCGATCAATACCCGCCCTCATCATCACATTCCTGATCGTCATCGCGGCGCTGCGCGTGCTGTCACTGATGAACGAGCGCGACGATGTCGAGCGCAATGCCAAGGCGATCCTGACGCTGGCGGCGGGCCAGCTGGCCAGTTCGCTCGCCACCACCTCGGAAACAGTGCCCGGCGCCATACAGGATCTGCTGGAGACCACCAGCCGTCAGGGCGCGATGGGCCGCAGCCATGTGCTTGTCATCACCGACAGCGCTTTCAAGATCGTCGCGGTGACGCCGCGCTCGATGCCATGGCAGGGCCATTCGCTGGACGGCCTCGTCGAGGGCGGCC
Organism: Mesorhizobium sp. M1342; assembly: GCF_040317955.1. Classification (NCBI taxonomy): domain Bacteria; kingdom Pseudomonadati; phylum Pseudomonadota; class Alphaproteobacteria; order Hyphomicrobiales; family Phyllobacteriaceae; genus Mesorhizobium; species Mesorhizobium sp. M1342. The sequence goes on from NZ_JAMYLI010000008.1 coordinate 723, forward strand.
AGCCCTTGTTCATGTTCGGCGATCGTGCCGGCGTCATGGACGTCAACATCGACGGACGGGACTGGTACGCGGCGGTCAGCCTGGCGGATGGCGGAAAGGGCGCATCGGCGGCCCTGGTGCCACAGGACGCGGTTTTCGATGCCTGGCGCAAGACCGTTTCGCTGAACGTCACCCTGTTCGTGCTGACGGCCGGCGTGCTGATCGTCATCCTCTATGCCTATTTCGGCCAGGCCGCGCGTGCGCAGGCGGCCGACCGCATCTACCTCGAAGCGCATCAGCGCATCGACATGGCGCTGGTTCGCGGCCGCTGCGGCCTGTGGGACTGGGACATGGTGCGCGGCAAGATGTACTGGTCGCGCTCGATGTACGACATGCTCGGCTACAAGCCGTGCGAAACGATGCTGTCCTTCGGCGAGGTCGATCAGATCATCCATCCCGAGGACGGCGACCTGTTCGAACTCGCCAACAGAATCGTCGCACGCGAGATCGACCATATCGACCAGGTGTTCCGCATGCGCCATGCCGACGGCCAATGGATCTGGATGCGCGCACGGGCACAGGTCATCGATCCGGAAGCGCCGGAGATACAGCTGATCGGTATCGCCGTCGACGTCACCGAACAGCGTCATCTGGCGCTGCGTTCCGAGGCTGCCGACCTTCGCCTCAGAACGGCGATCGAGAACATCAACGAATCCTTTGTGCTGTGGGATTCGACGCAGCGCCTGATCATGTGCAATTCCAAATACCAGCAGGACAACGGGCTTTCGGACCGCGACGTGATGCCGGGCACCGCGCGCGCGGCGCTGGAAGAACGCATGCTGGCCTTTGCTTCCGAACGGCGGCTTGCCCATACCAGCGGCCTGCAGGGCGGCGCCACTTTCGAGCGGCAGCTGGCCGATGGCCGATGGCTGCAGGTCAACGAACTGAAGACCCGGGACGGCGGCATCGTCTCGGTCGGCTCCGACATCACCCAGATCAAGCTGCACCAGGAGAAGCTGGTCGACAGCGAGCGACGGCTGATGGCAACGATCCATGATCTCAGCCTCGCGCGGCGGGCCGAAGAGGAGCGTTCGCGCGAACTGGTCGACCTCAACCGCAAATACATGAAGGAAACCGAACGCGCCGAAGCTGCGAACCGGGCCAAATCCGAATTCCTGGCCAACATGTCGCATGAGTTGCGCACGCCGCTGAACGCGATCATCGGCTTCTCCGAACTGATGGAACAAGGGCTGTTCGGCCCGCTCGGATCGGAGCGCTACGAGGAATATGCCACCGACATCAACAGCAGCGGAAAATATCTGCTGGGCGTCATCAACGACATTCTCGACATGTCCAAGATCGAGGCCGGCCAATTCTCGCTGGACCGGGAAGAAATCGACCTCGGCCCGCTGATCAGCGAAACCGTACGCGTCGTTTCGCTGCAGGCGGCGCAAAAGGCCATCACCGTGGAAACGCGCATTGCCGATGCGCTGACGCTGGTCGCCGATCGCCGCGCGATCAAGCAGATCGTCATCAACCTTTTGTCCAATGCGGTGAAGTTCACCGGCCAGGGCGGCCACATATCGGTCAGGGCCCGCAACACATCCGGCGCGTTGGTGCTGACGATCGAGGACAATGGCTGCGGCATCCCCAAGGAGGCGCTCGGCAAGCTAGGACGGCCCTTCGAGCAGGTGCAGAACCAGTTCTCCAAGAGCCATGCCGGGTCTGGCCTTGGCCTTGCCATCTCACGTTCGCTGGCCGAGCTTCAGGGCGGCGCGCTGAAGATCCGGTCGAGCGAAGGTGTCGGCACGATCGTGTCGGTGCGCATTCCGGTGAAGAGGGCCGTGCCGGCGATCAAGGTTGCAGCGTGAATATTTTATCACCATCCCAGGCCTGATCCCACCTCATGGACGCGAGGTGAAACGCTTTGACAAAGTTATCTATTTTATCCACCTTAGATAAGAAAGGTAGACTTTGTCATGCGAGTGACTTCAACAGAATTCCAGCAGAATGTCGGGCGTTTTCAGGACGCTGCCCAGCGTGCGCCGGTCGCAATCACAAAGAATGGCCGGACCCACACGGTACTCCTGTCGGCGGCGATGTTCGAGGTGTTGGTCAAGGGACGAGTCGCCCGTAACGCGGAAGAACTGGATGATGAGACGCTGAACGCCATCGCCGAAAGCGCCGTACCGAGCGAATATGCCGGGCTCGATGCGATGCTCAAAGACTGGACACCGTGAGCCTGCCCAAACCTATCCCGGGTCTGGTGATTTCCTATTCTTACCTCTGGGTGAGAGAACACGAAAGGGTGCCGAAGAAGGTCGCAAAAACCGACCATGCGCCATTGTCGCCGCGCGCCGGGTCGTGGAGGGCCGTGAAGTCATAACGGTCGTTCCGGTCACACACTCGCCACCGGCTGATCCTGCCGATGCAGTAGAAATACCTGCGCCACTCAAAGCCCATCTCGGCCTCGATGACACGCCGTCATGGATCGTCGTGACCGAAACCAATGACTTCCTCTGGCCGGGTCCCGATCTCAGGCCCATCGCGGGAAGCAAACCGTCCCGATTCGACTATGGTATGCTGCCGCCGCGCTTCTACGCCTATCTGCGGGAGAGAATTTTGCAGGCTCACGCACGCCGCGCGCTCCGGCAGATTCGGCGAACAGAGTAGCTGCATGAGACTGGAAAACACGAAACGTCTTCAATTCCAAGGGACGATCGCTTCACGGTGATCCCGAACGAAACAAAAGATCAAAGTCCTTCCTGACCTTCTGCGACGTCTCCTTGAGGTGTGCTTCCAGCACACCGAAATCCGGCAAGTCGGTCACCGCCAGAAGCAGATCCGAAAGCCCCGGCGGAACGTCGTCGCGCTCGAAGGCTCCGGTGAGGCACAGCCGCGTCATCTGGGTCAGTGCAAGATAGAGCGCGTAGGCATCGCCAAGCTCCTGCCTTATCCCGGCATCGGCGAAGCCCGATGCAAGGCGCGACAGGATCTCGGCGGTGCCGGTGGCGCGGCGCCCGGTCTCGACCTGCCCGGTGATGACGGCCACCTGGGCGATGAATTCCAGATCGATCAATCCTCCGGGAATAAGCTTGATGTCCCAGAGATCGCGCGGCGGCTTTTCCTTCTCGATCATGGCCCGCATGTCCGCAGCCTCGGCCATCACCTTGGCGGCGTCGCGCGGCTGTCCAAGCACCGTCGCCACTTCCGCTTCAACCTCGCCGCACAGGCTGGCGTCGCCGGCAATGGCGCGGGCGCGGGCCAGCGCCATGTGCTCCCAGGTCCAGGCCTCCTGGCGCTGGTATTTCTTGAAGGCATCGATATGGGTGGCCACCGGCCCCTTGTTGCCGGACGGCCGCAGGCGCAGGTCGAGTTCGTAGAGCACGCCCTCCGCCGTCGGCGCCGACACCGCCGCGATCAGCCTTTGCGTCATGCGGGTGTAGTAATGCGAAGGCGCCAGCGGCTTGTCACCGTTGGACTCTTCGGCATCCGGCGCGTGGTCGTAGAGCAGGATCAGGTCGACATCCGATCCGGCAGTCAACTCGCGGCTGCCGAGCTTGCCCATGCCGAGCAGCGAAACCACGCCGCCGGCAATGGTGCCGTGGCGTGCCGCGAATTCGGCCGTCACCGCCTTCAACGCAGCCTCGATGGTGAGATCCGCCAGATCGGAAAAGGCGCGGCCGGCCCGCGCCGGATCGATCGAGCCGGCGAGCAGCCGGACACCAATCAGGAATTTCTGCTCGGAGGCAAAAATGCGCAGCCGGTCGAGCACATCCTCGTAAAGTCGGTCGCCCTCGACGAAGGCGGAAAGTCGCGCCGACAGATAGGCGCGGTCCGGTAGTTCGGTGAGCAAGGCCGGGTCGAGCAAACCATCGAAGACATGCGGCCTGCGGGTGATGATCGCCGCCAGCCGGGGGGCGGCCCCCATGATCGTCGCCAGAAGCTTCAGCAGGGCAGGATTGGACTGCAGCAGGGAGAACAGCTGGATGCCAGCCGGCAGGCCGGCGAGAAACTCGTCGAAGCGCATCAGAGCTTCGTCGGCCCGGCGCGTCTGGCCGAAGGCGCGCAGCAGCGCCGGCGTCAGTTCCGTCAGCCGCTCGCGTGCCTCCGCCGACTGGGTGAGGCGATAGCGGCCGAAATGCCAGCCACGGATGACGCGGCAGATGTCGCTTGGCCGCTGGAAGCCGAGCCCGTGCAAGGTCTGCAGCGTATCGGGATCGTCGACATCGCCGGTGAAGACCAGGTTGCCGATGCCGGTCGACAGTTCGGGTGCTGTTTCGAACAGTGCCGCGTAGTGACGTTCGACCTGCTGCAGCGAGGCACGGAACGCTTGAGAAAAGGCAGAAGCATCGGCAAAGCCGAGCATGTAGGCGATGCGCTCCAGGCCTTCATCATCTTCCGGCAGCGTGTGCGTCTGCTCGTCGGCAACCATCTGCACGGCGTGTTCGACGCGGCGCAGGAACCAGTACTGGCGGGCGAGCGCATCGCGCGCCTCGGCGGTGATCCAGCCGCGGGTCGCAAGCTCGCCGAGCATCGGCACGGTCTCGCGGCCACGCAGTTCAGGGAAGCGTCCGCCGGCGATGAGCTGCTGGGTCTGGACGAAGAACTCGATCTCTCGAATGCCGCCGCGGCCAAGCTTGACGTTGTGGCCTTTGACCGCAATCTCGCCATGGCCCTTGTGGGCGTGGATCTGGCGCTTGATCGAATGGACGTCGGCAATCGCCGCGTAGTCCATGTATTTGCGCCAGATATAGGGCTGCAACTCCTTGAGGAAGGCCGCACCCGCGGCCAGATCGCCTGCCACCGGCCGTGCCTTGATCATCGCGGCGCGCTCCCAGTTCTGGCCGCGTGCTTCATAGTAGCGCAGTGCCGCCTCGACCGGGATCGCCAGCGGTGTCGAACCGGGGTCTGGGCGCAGTCTCAGATCGGTGCGGAAGACATAACCGTGTTCGGTGCGGTCCTGCAGGATGCGCACCAGGCGGCGCGTCAGCCTCGAAAACAACTCGGTGGCGTCGAGCGGATCGACGACGGCGGGCGCTTCCGGATCGAAGAAAACCACCAGATCGATGTCGGAGGAAAAATTCAGCTCATGCGCGCCGAGCTTGCCCATGCCGAGCAGGATCCAGCCCGACTGTTTCGATGGATTGCCGACATCCGGCAGTTTGAGTTTGCCCTGGCCATGCGCGTCACGCAGCAGGAAGTCGACGGCCGCACGGGTGCAGGCGTCTGCAAGATCGCTCAATCGCCGGACCGTCAGCGCCGTTTCGGCCTCGCCGGCAAGATCGGCCAGCGCGATCAGGAAATGCGCCTCCGCCTTCCACTGGCGCAGCTCCATCATCAGGCCGGATTCCGAGACTGCTTCGGTTAGATGCACCTGGTCGATGGCGGCGCCGATCGCCTTCAGCCGAGCCTCGATCGTCTGCTCGAACAGCCCGTCCAGGATTTGCGGCCGGCGACGTGCGGTATCACGCAGGAACGGCGACAGATCGAAGACGGCGGCAAGGAAATCCTGGCCCTCCCCTTTGCCTGCCAGGAACTTGGCCAGCCGCGTCAGTCCTTCTTCGCGCGTGGCGGAAGCGATCTCGGCCAGTTCCAACCGCGCACGGTCCTTGTCGAGCGGAGCAAGCTTGGCAGCCGGCTTCAGCAGCCATCCAGTCTCCACCCGCTTCGCTGCAGTGCTCATCAGTGATCCTCCCGAGCCGGGAAACTCATGACCACGGATAGTCCAGGATTGCCAGGCAAGAGTTCAAGCCGGCCATTGTGGAACGTCATGACCGCCTTGGCGAGGCTGAGGCCAAGACCGGAACCCGGCTGCGAACGGCTCTTCTCCAGCCGCACGAAACGTTCCGTGGCGCGGGCGCGGTCGCCATCGTCGGGAATGCCGTGTCCATTGTCGGCAACGGACAGGCGAACGTCCGCACCGGCTCGCTCGAGCGTGACGCGCACCGCCGGCTGGGCATTGGCGCCTGTGGAATATTTGATGGCGTTGTCGACGATGTTCGACAGCGCCTGGCCGATCAGTTCGCGGTTGCCGTTGACGGACACCGCCTCGCGCGCGTCTGCTTCCAGTGATACGCCTGCCTCTTCCGCCACCGGCTCGTAGAGTTCGACGACATCGCGCACGGCCTCCGCCAGATCGACGCGGTTGGTGTTCTCCGAGGAGTAGCCAGCCTCCAGCCGGGAAATCATCAGGATGGCGTTGAAGGTTTTTATCAACTGGTCTGACTCGGCAATGGTGCCTTCCAGCGCCTGCCGGTAATCGGTGGGCTTTTGCTTGCCCGAAAGCGTCGCTTCGGCCCGATTGCGCAGCCGGGTCAGCGGCGTCTTCAGATCATGCGCGATGTTGTCGGAAACCTGCTTCAGGCCTTCGTTCAGCGCGGCGATCCTGGCCAGCATGGCATTGAGATTTTCGGAGAGCCGGTCGAACTCATCGCCAACCCCCGTCACCGGCAGCCTGCCCGACAGATCGCCGCCCATAATGCGGCGGCTGGCTTCCGACACGCTGTCGATGCGCTTCAGCGCGGCGCGGCCGACAAAAAACCAGATCAGCAATCCGCCCAGCCCCATCATGCCGAGCGCCAGCATCAGCGCACGGCGGATGACCGCACGAAACCGCTCCGGCTCGCCAAGGTCGCGGCCGACCAGCATGATCATCTGGTTCGGCAGCCGCAGCACCAGCGCAATGGCGTTGTGGCCCTTTTCGCCCTGCGCCTGCGCATCGTTCTGCTCGGATTGGGTGGTGGTACCCTGCTCGGCGGGAAGGTTGCGCAGGCGCTCGAGCTCTCCCTCGCCAAAGCGCTGATAAGAGAACGGACTGCTGGTCCAGCCTTCGTTCTCGAGAACGCCCGGCTCCAGGCTCTGCACATTGCCGGTCAGGATTTGGCCGTTGGCGTCGGCGATCAGGTAAAGGTTGGCGCCGGGCTGGCGCGAGCGCTGTTCCACCACGCGCACCAGGATCGGCAGGCCACCGCGCTGATAGGCGCGGGCAAGGCCGAGCACTTCGTCATTGATGGTCTCCTGCGTCTGCGCGGTCAGCATTCGCGCCGACAGCGACGTCATGTAGAAGACGAGCGCCACCGCGCAGAGCGCGAAGAGCAGGAAGTAGAGCGCCGAAAGCCGCGCTGCCGTCGTCTTCATGATGGCTGGCACGGAAAGAGCCATGCCGCAGCTAGCCGCTCTTCAGCATATAGCCGGCGCCGCGAACCGTATGCAGGATGGGCTTGTCGAAGCCCTTCTCGATCTTGCCGCGCAGCCGCGAGACATGGACGTCGATGACATTGGTCTGCGGATCGAAATGGTAGTCCCAGACATTTTCCAGCAGCATGGTGCGTGTCACCACCTGGCCGGCATGCCGCATCAGATATTCGAGCAAGCGGAATTCACGCGGCTGCAATGTGATCTCGCGTGACGCACGGCGGACCGAATGCGACAGCCTGTCGAGTTCGAGATCGCCGACGCGGTAGACGGTTTCGGCTTCCTTGGCGCTGGCGCGACGGTTCAGAACCTCAACGCGGGCGAGAAGCTCGGAGAAGGCATAGGGTTTTGTCAGGTAGTCGTCGCCGCCGGCGCGCAAACCCGTGACCCTATCATCGACCTCGCCGAGCGCCGACAGGATCAGCACTGGCGTTGTGTTGCCCCTGGACCGGAGACCGGCAATGACCGACAGGCCGTCGCGACGCGGCATCATCCGATCGATCACCATCACGTCGTAGTCGCCGGCGTCGGCGAGCGCAAAGCCGGTTTCGCCGTCACCGGCGACATGCGCGGTGTGACCGGCCTCGGCAAAGGCTTTCTGCAAGTAATCCGCAGCCTCGCGATCGTCTTCTATGACGAGAATCTTCATAGGGCTGTTATACGCGATTTCGCCGGAAGGTTGAGTGGCAGACATCTGCATTGTGGCCTTTGCCAAAGCGCACCGCGATCAAGATTGCCCGAAGCCGTGCGCGATAAAGCTGCTCGCCGCCGATGTCGTTTGCATCGGATCGCGGAAGCGCTTTTGAAAGTGTGCGGCAGCGGGCGATGGGAAGCCCGCTGCCGCCGGGGGAAGGCGCGATGACTGACTAACGCGCGCTCCTCCATGCTTTCCCTTACGGCGGCTCGGGGGTGTTGAACCGGCGCACTGGAAAAGTCCAACCTGCCGCCGGAACGCCCTCACCCACCTGGAAAGGCCGAGAGAACGCTCCGGGACCGACCTCAGCCCTTGGCGACGGGCAGCGCGACGAAACGATTGGTGTCGTCGCGGGTGATCTGCATCAGCACTGCCTTGCGGCCGGATTTGACTGCTTCGGTCATCGCCTTGGTGACGTCTTCGGTGCCGTTCACTTCGGTCGAATTGACCGATGTGATGACGTCGCCCGGCTGGATGCCGCGATCGGCGGCGTCGCTGTCGGGATCGACATCGGTCACCACCAGTCCCTTGCCGTTTTCAGACTTGGTAACGGTCAGGCCGAGATCGGCCAGCGTGTCGGGCTTGGCCGGGGCGGCGGGCTGCTGCTGATCGACAGAGGCCTGCTTGTCGCTCGAAGGCAGTTTGCCGAGATCGACCTTGACCGTCTGGCTCTTGCCGTCGCGCCACACGGTGACGTCGACCGACTTGCCAGGCGAATAGGCGCCGATCAGCCGGGCCAGTTCCTTCGGCGAAGCGACATCCTTGCCGTCGACCTGGGTGATCACGTCACCGGCCGTGATGCCCGCCTTCTTGCCGGGACCATCGTCCTGGGCACTGGAAACCAGTGCGCCGTTGTTGGACTTCAGACCAAGCGACTCAGCGATGTCGGAGGTGACCGGCTGGATTTCCACACCGAGCCAGCCGCGCTGCACGGAACCGCTCTTCATCAGGTCCTGAACGACCTGCTTGGCGGTCGAAGCGGGAATGTCGAAGGCGATGCCGACGCTGCCGCCTGACGGCGAGAAGATCGCGGTGTTGATGCCGACGACCTGGCCGTTGAGGTTGAAGGTCGGACCGCCAGAATTGCCGCGGTTGACCGATGCGTCGATCTGGATGAAGTCGTCATAAGGGCCAGCGCCGATGTCACGGCCGCGGGCGGAGACGATGCCGGCGGTGACGGTTCCACCAAGACCGAACGGATTGCCGACGGCCACCACCCAGTCGCCTACGCGAACCTTGGAGTCATCGGCGAAGTCGACATAGGTAAACTTGCCGACGCCGTCGACCTTAAGCACGGCGAGATCGGTGCGCGGGTCGGTGCCGATCAGCTTGGCGTCGAGCTCCTTGCCGTCATGCATCACCACGGTGAAGGCCGAGCCTTCCGAAACGACGTGGTTGTTGGTGACGAGATAGCCGTCATCCGAGATAAAGAAGCCGGAGCCTTGAGCAACCGGCCGCGGCTGGTCGTTGTTGCGGTCGCGGTGGCTGAAGCGCCTGTTGCCGCCACCCTGGCCGTCCTGGTCACCAAAGCCACGGAATTCCTTGAAGAAGCGGCGCAGCTGTGGATTGTTGGGCAGGTTGTTCATGCCATCCTGGTCGTCGGACGGGTCGGAGCCATCATCGGCGGCCGGGCTGATCTTGGCCTTGACCTTGACGCTGACAACGGCGGGAGAAACGCGCTCGACGACATCGGCGAAGCCCGGCACCTGCGGCGCCTCGACGCGCACGGCATCGGCCAGAACAGGGCTGGTTCCGCTGGTCAGCGCGCCAACGCCGATCGCACCGGCCACCGCGACAGATGCGACGGCAGCCATGAGACGCTTGCGGGTGACGGAATATGAATTGGGGGCAATATTCATGGATTTCTTATCCTCTTTCAACGGACGCTGCTTGATCGGCATCCTCAGGAAAAGAGAATTAGAGCGGCACACATTACAGCGCCATTTCCGACACATGAAACTTTGGTAATGTTTGGGAGTCAGGGGACGTACAATCCCCTTGGCTGCGATGTCCAATGTGCTATCTTGTACACAACTCAGCACAAGGCTTTCATAAATGACAGCAAGCACCACCATGACCATCCGGGTCTCTCCCGAAACCAAGCTGAAGCTGGAGCGGATCGCCACCGACACCCGGCGTAGCAAATCGTTCCTCGCCGCCGAGGCGGTCTCGGCCTACGTCGATCGCGAACTCGATATCATTGAAGGCATCAAACGCGGCATGGAAGATGCGGCGGCTGGCCGTGTCGTGCCTCACGACGATGCGATGGCGGAAATCGACGCAGTCATCGAATCGGCGGAAGCCAGGCGCTTGGGCAAGGCGTGAAGCGGTTCGTCGCCTGGTCGCGAGAAGCGCTGGACGATTTTAAGCAGCAAGTTGCCTTTATCGCTCAGGACAATCCTGCTGCCGCCCGACGCCTGGCGGATCGTATTCGTGAAATGGGCCAGGGCCTTGGTGAGATGGCGACGGGCCGCCCAGGCCAAGTGACAGGCACATATGAGAAGCTCATCGACCGCCTGCCCTACATCATTGCCTATGAGTTGCGCCCGATCGCTAGCCGTCAGAGCGTCGCTATCCTGCGCGTCATTCACACGTCGCGGGACTGGCCCTCGGAGGAATGGCCGAGCTAATTGCCTAGTATCTTGTCCAGCGCCGCCTGTTCCTCAGTGGTCAACGCATTGGTCGCCAGCACGCGGCGCGACCGCGCGGTCAGCACGATGAAACCGCCTCCCACCAGCAACAGCAGGACGGGCGTGCCCCAAAGCAACGCATTGCGCAGGTCGAAACGCGGCTTCAGCAGCACGAACTCGCCGTAACGCGACACGACGTAATCCATCACCTGCTGGTCGGTGTCGCCGGCGACGAGGCGCTGACGCACAAGGACGCGCAGGTCGCGGGCAAGGTCGGCATCGGATTCGTCGATCGACTGGTTCTGGCAGACCATGCAGCGCAAGCCTTCCGAGAGCGCCCGCGCCCGCGCCTCCAGCGTCGGATCAGGCAGCACCTCGTCAGGCTTCACCGCCAGGGCCGTGCCGGCAAAGGACAGCGCCAGCAGCAGGGCAATGGAGGTCAGCGAAAGCCGCGCGTTCATGGCAGGGTCGCGGATGGCACCGCGCTCGCCTGCTTGCGCCGCCGCGACGGCGCGCCGACGCGCAGGCGCCGGTCCATCAGTGACATCGCCGCGCCCGCCATCATCATCAGGCCGCCGCCCCAGATCAACGTCACCAGCGGTTTCCACCACAGACGGACGACGACGGAACCGTCATTGCCCTCGTCGCCGAGCGAGATGTAGAGCTGCGAGAAACCAATCGTCCTGATGCCCGATTCCGTCGTCGTCATCTGCCGCACCGGATAAAACCGTTTGGCGGAGCTGATTTCGCCAACAGGGCTGCCGCTGACGCCGATCAGTTCGAAGCGGCCGAGATCCTCGCTGTAATTCGGTCCCTGGGCCGGATGAAGCCCGACGAAACGCAGCGTATGGCCGGACAGTTCGACGGTCTCACCGGCATGCATCGACAGAATCTTCTCGGTGCCGAAGCAAAGTGTGCCGACGATGCCGAGCGTGGTCAGACCGAGGCCAAGGTGAGCGAAGGCGGTGCCGAAGACCGAGCGCGGCAGGCCGAGCAAGCGCCTGACCATGATCCCCGCTGCGACATTGCCGACCCCCGATTTGACGGCGAGGTCGGTGAGCGCGCCAAGGATCAGCCAGACGGCAAGGCCAACGCCCAGGGCTGCGAACACCGAGGCGCCGTCGATGAACAAAGCGGTGACCAGCGTCGCCAGCAGCGCCGCTGCAAAGGCCGCCATAAGGCGCTGCGCGACGGCGAAGACATCGCCGCGCTTCCAGGCCAGCAACGGCCCGAACGGAACCACGAGCAGCAGCGGCACCATCAGCGGTCCGAAGGTGAGATTGAAGAACGGCGCGCCGACCGAGATCTTGTCGGCTGAAAAGGCTTCGACGGCGAGCGGATAGAGTGTGCCGACGAGGACGGTCGCCGTCGCCGTCGTCAGGAACAGATTGTTGAGGACCAGCGCCCCTTCTCGGGAAATCGGTTGGAACAGGCCGCCGGTCGTCAGCCGGGAAGCGCGCAGCGCAAACAGCGCCAGCGAGCCGCCGATAAACAGCGTCAGTATGCACAGGATAAACACGCCGCGCGTCGGATCGGTGGCAAAGGCGTGCACCGAGGTCAGCACGCCTGAACGCACGAGGAAGGTGCCGAGCAGCGACAGCGAAAAGGTCAGGATGGCGAGCAGCAGCGTCCAGATCTTCAGCGCCGAGCGCTTTTCCATGACGATGGCCGAATGGAGCAGCGCGGTCCCCGCCAGCCACGGCATGAAGGAGGCGTTCTCGACCGGATCCCAGAACCAGAAACCGCCCCAACCGAGCTCGTAGTAGGCCCAGTACGATCCCATGGCGATGCCGCCGGTCAGGAACATCCAGGCGACCAGCGTCCACGGCCGCACCCAGCGTGCCCAGGACGCGTCGATGCGGCCTTCGATGAGAGCGGCAACCGAGAAGGAAAAACAGATCGAGAAGCCGACATAGCCGAGATAGAGAAAAGGCGGGTGAATGGCGAGGCCGAGATCCTGCAGGATCGGGTTGAGATCGCGGCCTTCGATCGGCGCCGGATTGAGCCGGATGAACGGATTGGACGTCGCCAGGATGAACAGGAAGAAGGCGGCGCCGATGGCGCCTTGCACCGCAAGCACATTGGCGCGCAGCGTCGCCGGCAGGTTGGAGCCGAAAGCGGCGACGAGCGCGCCGAAGAAGGTCAGGATCAACACCCAAAGCAGCATCGAGCCTTCATGATTGCCCCAAGTTCCGGTGATCTTGTAGATCAACGGCTGCAAGGAATGCGAGTTTTCCCACACGCTCGCCACCGAGAAATCGGAGCTTGCATAGGCACTCGCCAACGCTGCGAAGGACAGCGCCGTCAAGGCAAAGCCGGTCACTGCGACCGGACCGCCGACGGCCATGAGGCGCTGGTTGTTCAGGCGCGCGCCAAACAGCGGCACCACCGTCTGCACCAGCGAAAGCGCAAACGCCAGGACGAGGGCGAAATGTCCCGTTTCAACCATGCCCGTGATCCATTGTCGCTCTCCTGCCGGAGCTATTCACTCTTGTTCTCCTGCCAGACGCCCTTGGCCTTGAGGCCGTCCGCAACCTCCTTGGGCATGTAGCGCTCATCATGCTTGGCCAGCACGCTATCGGCAACAAAAACCCCGTCCGGGCCGAAAGTACCCTCGGTGATGACGCCCTGCTCTTCGCGGAAAAGGTCGGGCAGGATGCCGGTGTAGGTGACCTTGACCGATTTGTGCGTGTCGGTCACCGAAAAGCCGACCGTGGCCCCCTGCCCGCGCTGGATCGTGCCTTTTTCGACCAATCCACCCAACCGGATGCGCTGGCCAGGCTGAACACTGGCGGTGGTGAGATCGGCCGGCATGTAGAAATAGGAGGCCTTCTGGCCAAGCGCGTAAAAAGTCAGCCCGGTCGCGGCAGCCAGGAAGACCAGCCCGCCCGCGATCACCGACAATCGTTTCTGCTTGCGCGTCATGTCTTGTTCTACTCCGTCGCCGCAAGCCCAAGCGAAGCGGCAAAGGCAGTGAATTTCTTCGCCTGGTCGCTGTCGGCTCCAAAGACGGCAATGGCGCGACCGAGCGCCTCACGCGCCTGATCGGCCTTGCCGAGCACGACATAGGAACGAACGAGCCGCATCCATCCTTCCGGATCGCGCGGATTTTGCCGCAGTTTGTCGTCGAGGCCGGCAACCATCGTATTGATCATGGTCTCCCGGTCCTGCGGCGACATCGAGGATGCGGCGTCGACATCGCCGGCATCGGGACCGTTGGTGGCGCCGCCGGAAGCGACGTCGGAGCTTCCGGATTTGGCGAGCGCCTGCTCGACGGCACCGCGCCATGGCGAATCCGGCGGCAATCTGTCCAGCATCGCCTGCCATGCCGTGGTCGCTTCCTTGGCGCGACCCTCCTGCGCCAATGCCATGGCCAGGTAGAAGCTGGCCTTCGCATTGGCCGGATCGAGCTTCAGGGCTGCTTCGAAAGCATCCTGGGCATCGGCCGAGACAATGCCGCCTGCCGCGCTGGCGATCGCCTCGCCGAGACCGGCCTGGCGAACGGCGCTGTCGCCATCGAGCCGAATGGCGTTGCGATAGGCTCCTGCCGCGTCGGAAAAGCGCTGCATGCGCAGATAGACCGGTGCCAGCACGTCCCAGCCCCTGCCGTCAGTGGGAGTGGCGGCCAGATGGGCTTCGGCCCGCGCCACCAGCTCGTCGACCGAACTGTCGGCAGGATTCTTGGCCAACCGCTCGCTGAGCGGTTGCGACGGCAGGTCAGGAGAGCCAAGCTTGACATAGAGCCCCCAACTGACCAGCGGCACCGCCAGCACGGCTACGGTTGCCACCAGCCTTGCCGTGACCGGCGCTCGGCCAGGGTTTGCGCCGCCGACGGCACCCGCATTGTCAAGGCGAAGGATGCGGCGAGCGATCTCGGCGCGGGCCTCGGCGGCTTCGGCCGGCTGGATCAAGCCACGCGCGGCGTCGCGGTCAAGCTCGGACAATTGGTCCCGATAGACTTCGAGATCATGTTCGCCGCTCGACGACGCGCCCTTGGCGCTGGCGGCCAGCGGCAGCAGCACCGCCAGGCTTGCACCCAGCGTGAGAATGGCGGCTATGACCCAGAACAGCATGGTTCTTCCAATACCGGCAGAGCTCTGCCGTGCCAACAGATGCATGCTGCGACGCTTTGACGACGCCAGCCGCCAATCGTCGGCAGACGGTCGTCAGGTCAGCGGCGTCCAGCTGCCATCGGCGTTGCGGCAAGCGGTTCCACGCGCCGTGACCCCGGCACCGGCGGAAAACACCGTCTGCGTGTACTGGCGGCAGTCCTGCGAACCGACGCGGTACGGCTGGGCCGGAACCACCTCGCCGTAGCGCGAAGCCTGAGCGCCCTTCCACGTCACCTTCTGGCCACTGGTCGTATATTCTAGCGCCTTGTATTCAGCCTCGAGCGCGCTGCGCTTCTCGGTCTCGCTGAGGCCGTTGCCGATCGCCCCGCTGATGAGGCCGCCGCCCATCGCCGAAATGATCGTCGTGGTCACCTTGCCGCTGGAAGGAGGTGTCGAGGCCGGTGTCACTGCCACGGTTGGACCCTTGCCGCTCAAGGTGGTGCAGCCGGAAACAGCCAGCAATGCGGAAACGAGAGCGACGCGAATCTTCATGCCAACAACCGATTTTCTTGAGTGGGAGCCTGCCAGGGATGCGCCGGGGGCCGCGTCATCGGAGAAGTTGGCGTGGCCATAGTATTGATATTTGTCGGAAATTTGGCCGCTGGCCGCTGCAGGACCAATCGACATGCCGCCCAATAACATCTCCCGTCCCTCTATGTCGATTGGCCCTAGTGAACATCACTGAAGGCTCCGCAATCGCACCACCGCCTTCAATCCGCCCATACCGGACCGTTCGAGCGCCAGAACGCCTCCATACTCGTTGACAAGGTCTGCGACAATGGCCAGCCCCAGACCTGTTCCGGACTTTGTCTCGTCCAGACGCCGTCCTCGCTTCAGCGCCTCGCGCGCCTTGTCCTCCGGAATGCCGGGACCGTCATCCTCTATGCCGATCTCGAAAAGGCCGGCCGGGTCGTCCTTGCCGGTCAAGGGCACGACCGAAACCTGCACCGCGCTCTTTGCCCATTTCATCGCGTTTTCAAGGAGATTGCCCAGCAACTCCTCAAGGTCCTCGCGCTCGCCGGCGAAGACGATCTCGGCCGCCGGCAGCGACAGCGACAGATTTGTCCGCGGATTGAGCTTCTGCATAACCCGCACCATGCGCTGCACCAGCGGCGTCACCGGCGTGCGGTAGACGACGCTGTCGCGTTGTGCCGCGACGCGGGCGCGCTGGAGATAGTGTTCAACCTGCTTCTGCATGGAAGCGGCCTGTTCGGCGATCAGCTGCCCCTTGGCACCGCCGAGCGCGCGGCCCTCGTTGAGCAGTACCGCCAGCGGCGTCTTCAGCGAATGGGCGAGATTGCCGACCTGTGTTCGCGACCGCTCGACGATGCGCCTGTTGTTTTCGATCAAGGCATTGGTTTCGTTGGCAAGCGGTTCGATCTCGGCCGGGAAGCGGCCGTCGAGCCTCTGGGCGGTGCCTTCGCGCACCATGGCTAGCGCGTTCCTGACCCGGCGCAGCGGCTGCAGGCCGAGCAGGATGGCGATCGCGTTGATGGCGATCATGCCGACGCCGAACAGGCTGAGATAGGTCAGCAGGCGGCGCTGGAAGGTAGCGATTTCCTGTTCGAGTTCGCTCTGGTTGCCCATGACCCGGAAACGCGCGGCCCGGTTCTTGGCGTCGAGAACGAATTCGCTCTCGAAAACTTCGAGTTGCTCGCCGTCGATGCCTTCGGCTGCGTAGCTGCGCTGGAAGCTGGTGTTGAACGGCACCTCGGCAACGCTCGGTGACGGGATCGTCGTGGTCATCGACGACGAGTGGAGATCGCCATGCACGCCCTCCGAAGCGGGCTCGACCGACCAGTACCAGCCCGAATTCGGCTCCGAGAACCGAAGGTCGCCGAGGTCTGGCGCGCCGGTCAGCGCCCCGCTGTCGGAGATGCCGATCGAACCGATCAGGTTGAACAGATGCGCCGAAAGCAGGCTGTCGAAGCCGCGCTCGCTGGCCTGGCGGTATAGGGTGGTGATCAAGGTGAAGATGACAACGAGCGTCACGATCGCCCAGACCGTGGAAAAGGCGATGACGCGGAACGTCAGCGAACGCGGCCACAAACGCAGCGAAAGCGGCGTCCTCGCGGTTGGTTTGAGCGGTTCCGAGTTACGCCTCCGGCTCACGCATGCGGTAGCCCATGCCGCGCACGGTTTCGATCATGTCGATGCCCATCTTCTTGCGCAGCCGCCCGACAAACACCTCAATGGTGTTGGAATCGCGGTCGAAATCCTGATCGTAGAGGTGCTCGACCAGTTCGGTCCGCGAGACGACCTCGCCCATATGGTGCATCAGATAGGCAAGCAGGCGGAATTCGTGCGACGTCAGTTTCAACGGCACGCCGTCGACATCGGCCTTGGAGGCCTTGGTGTCGAGACGCAGCGGCCCGCAGGTCAGTTCGGACGAGGCATGGCCGGCAGCCCGCCGGATCAGGGCCCGCAGCCTGGCCAGCACCTCCTCGATGTGGAACGGCTTGGTGACGTAGTCATCGGCGCCGGCATCGATGCCGGAGACCTTGTCGCTCCAGCGGTCGCGCGCCGTCAGGATCAGCACCGGCATCTTGCGGCCGCCGCGTCGCCAACGCTCGACCACGCTGATGCCGTCCATCTGCGGCAGGCCGATATCGAGCACGACGGCGTCGTAGGGCTCGGTGTCGCCAAGGAAATGGCCTTCCTCGCCGTCGAAGGCGCGGTCGACGACATAGCCGGCATCGACCAGCGCATCCGATATCTGCCGATTGAGATCCTTGTCATCTTCGACGACGAGTACACGCATGCGGAGTTCGATACCTGTTGAAGAGCTTTACCTGTTGAAGAGCTTTGTCAGATTGAAGACTGGGGCAGATATAGGCCGATTCCGGCGGCCTGGGAAACGTAGCCTAAGGTTGATTGGATCAGTTCAGCGGAACGACGATTTCGGAACGGCGCGGACGTTGTCCGTCCTTGCCCGGAACGAGCACGACGATGACACAGACCGGCTGGCCGCCGCGCGTCGACTGCGAGGCCTTGGCCAGCGTTCCGCCATTCTGTTCGGCCACCTGTTGGCCGATGGCGTAGCAATCGGACGCCGCCAGTACGATCGGACTGGCCAACTCGGGCGGCGCGATGACCGGCATCGCCATCGCCTGCGACGCGAACAGCCCGGCAGCACAAAGCGCCAGTGTCGCGGTTCGGAAGTGGGAGCGAAGCGTTTTCATGACCGGCGTTGTAACGCATCGGTGCTGAACGTGAAATGAACGGTGAACGCCGCTGAAAACATCCTCGCCACACCCCTGCAACGCGAGACAGTCAATCTGGAATTTCACCGCCTCGAACAGGTGAAATCCCGCGAAAGCCCAGTCTAGACTCCGTTTTGACCATATTGAAAGCGCATCAGGCATTTTCCTGGGTTATCGCGCGAAAACGCAGCAGCCCGTGATGCACGAGCAGATCCTCGTCATGGCGGGCTTCGGCAAATTCCAGCGACAGTCGTGTCTGGCCGCGAGGGCCGATCACCAATGCTGCGTCGGCAAGGCGCGCCTGGATGGCGGCCATGATGGCTAGCGTTTCGGCGTCGCCATGGGCTTTCGACCAGACATGCAGCGTAATCAACTGATCGTCGGTGTTCTCGGCGCCCGTATCCCAGTCAAAAGCGGAGGTATGGCCGCAGGTCACGTACGGAAAAGCGGCATTCTCGGTTGGCCGTTCGAGCAGTCCGGCGCCGCCCAGCAAGGCCGATAGCGATGCATCGCTTTTCAGCCTGAGAAACAGTGCCTGCTGTAAATCGCCTGGCGCGGTCATCGTCTTTTCCTCCGGTTCCTGCGCTGCCGACTATTGCTTTTCGGAAGCCCGCGTTCTGCGTGTTCTGACAGATATAGCCATTCGACGCGCGGAGGCGATGGCGATTCGTCATCGGAATGATGGATGCCGATGATCTCGAAAGGGCGACTTTGCCAACACCATCGTCCGCGGGCACCGAGCTGTGAACATGGACTCTCGATTCCTGGTCACATATTCTCGCTCCATACAAGGTCGCATGACGCAATGTTCCTTGCCGTTTTTGATCCACGAAGCCATTTCGGAAGCTGATGATGCTCGATGCAGAAAAGACCAGGGCTGCGTCGCGGCTGTTGGTAGGCCACTGGGACAAGGGCACCCGTCTCGACGCCATACCTGAGGCGTTGCGCCCACAAACACGGATCGAAGGTTACGCTATCCAGTCGCACGTCATGGATCGCTCGGTGGCCCCTCTTTTCGGCTGGAAGATTGCCGCCACCAGTCTGGCCGGACAAAGGCACATCAACGTCGACGGCCCGATGGCCGGACGTCTCCTGGCCGAAAAAGCGGTGGAGGTCGGCGGGACCGTTTCCCTGGCGACGAGCAAGATGCGCGTGGCCGAGATCGAGTTCGCTTTCCGCTTCGGCCGCGAGCTGCCGCCTCGTCCGGCACCCTATGAAATCGCCGAGGTGATGGAAGCCGTGGCGACCTTGCACCCGGCGATCGAAATTCCGGACTCACGCTATGACGATTTTTGCGCCGTCGGGGCGCCGCAACTCATTGCGGACAATGCCTGCGCCAATCTGTTTGTCATCGGCGAGGCGGCGGACGACTGGCGAGACGTGGACCTTGCAAAGCACCCCGTGGTCGCCTCCGTTTCCGGAAGGCCGCAACATAGCGGATCGGGAGCAGCCGTGTTGGGCGATCCTCGCATCGCGCTCACCTGGATCGTCAACGAGCTGTCGGGCCTGGGCATAGCGCTCCAACCGGGACAGGTGGTGATTACAGGTACCTGCGTGACGCCGATTGGGGTCGAGGCCGGCGACGAAGTCATTGGCGATTTGGGCAGGTTCGGCAGCGTCTCCGTGCGGTTTGTCTAATAGCCCCCACGCTGCCTGGCCACGAAACTGCGCACCGCCAGCACCAGAACGGTGATGATGATCAGGATCACCGAGAGCGCGGCGATCGCCGGGTCGATGTTGTCGCGCAGGCCCATCCACATCAGCCTGGGCAGCGTGATGGCGTTGACCGAGGTGATGAACAGGGTGACGCCGATTTCTTCCCAGGACAGCACGAAGGAGAGAAGCGCCGCGGTAATGATGCCGAACTTGATGTTGGGCATGATGATGCGGGTGGCGCGCTCCCACACAGTGGCGCCTAAGCCCCGCGCGGCAAGGTCGATGCGGCGGTCGAGCTGGCTGAGCGAGACCAGCATCAGCACCGTGGCGAAGGGCACGGTCATCACCGAATGCGCCATGGCGACGCCAAGCCAGGTGTCGTAGCCGAAGAACGCGCTGAAGCCCGAGATCGAGGTCAGCAGGAAGTAGAGCGTGATCGCCGAGACCACCGGCGGCACCACCATCGGCAGCAGGACGAAGCCGACCAGGGCTGCGGTAAAGCGCGGCTGGAACATCCAGACGCCAAGGCTGAAGCACAGCGCGAGCACGGTTGAAAAGGCGCTGCTGACGACACCGATACGGATCGAGAGCAGGATCGATTGGAGCCAGCGCGGGTCCTCGACCAGCGCCCGGTAGTGGCGCAGCGACAGTTCGCCCGACGGCATAGCCAGCATGCGGCTCGGCGTCAGCGACACCGGGATGACGGCGAGCAGCGGCATCAGCAGGAACAGCGCCACGAAGGCGGCGATGATCAGCGAGACAGGACCGGGGCGGTAGGTCGGCATCAGATCAACTGCTTCGGTCTGACATAGCGGAACAAAAGCGCCATCAGCGCGCCGACGAACAGCACCAGCACGACGCTGATCGCTGCACCCAGACCCCAGTCCGGGCTCTGGAAGATCCTGAGATAGATCAGCTCGGCGATCATGACGCTGCGGCCGCCGCCGAGGATCGCCGGCGTGACGAAGAAGCCGAGCGAGAAGACGAACACGATCATCGCCGCGCCGATGATGCCGGAGCGCGTCATCGGCACGAACACCGTCCAGAAGGTGCGCATGCGGCTGGAACCGAGGCCACGCGCAGCTAAAAGCACGCGGTCGTCGAGGCTGCGCATGGAAGATGCCAGCGGGAAAACGGCGAAAGGAATGAGGAAGTGCGTCATGCCGACGATGACGCCGAATTCGTTGCGCACCAACGCCAACGGTTCGGAAATGAAGCCGATCGCCTGCAACCAGGTGTTGATCAGGCCGCGATTGGAGAGCAGCGCCACCCAGCCGAAAGCACGGGTCAGCACGGAAATCCAGAAGGGGACGAGAATGCAGAACTCGGCGATCAGGCGCTGTGCCGGGGTTCCACGCACCCAGACGACGGTGATGGCGTAGGCAGCTGCCACCGAAACGACAGTGACGACCGCCGCGATGCGCAGCGTGCGGATGAACACCGACTGCACGAGATCGTCGGTGAGCAGCGCCTCATACTGGCCGAGGCCGGGCGTCGGCAGTGTAAAGCTCCATTTGACGACGCCGAGAAACGGCCAGGCATAGGTCAGGACAAGAAACAGGAGCAGCGGCGCCATCAACAGCGCCGCGCCCATCCTGTCGGAGAGATAGGATCTCATTTCGACCCGATGACCCCGCCCCTGATCAGGCCGAGATGATCTTGGTGTATTCGTCGAGCGCCGGCCCATAATTCTTGGCGTACCAGTCCATGTCGAGCGCGATCTGCTTCTTCATGTTCTCGGGATCGACCGGATTGATGCGCTTCTTGTCGGCGGGGATCAGCGCGTCTGCCGCCGGGTTTGCAGGACCTTGGCCGAGCTTGTCGAACATGACCAGCTGCTTTTCAGGGTCCTGGGCACTGGCGATGAACTTCATCGCAGCGTCCTTGCCGCCGGGGTTGCCCTTGAGCACGGCCAGCGCGCCGGGCGAGATCAGGCCCTGGTCCCAGATGAACTTGATCTTGCCGCCCGAATCCTGCTCGATCAGCGAGGCACGGGTCGACCAGACGATCGCCATCGAGGCCTCGCCATTGAGTAGCACGCTCTGGCTTTCGGCGCCGCCGCCCCAATAGGCAACGACGTTTTCCTTGAAGGCGGCGATCTTGTCATGGGCGCGCTTGAGGTCGAGCGGGTAGAGCGACGCAGGCGCGATACCGTCGGCGAGCAGCGCCGCTTCCCAGCTCGACACGCCCCATTTGTAGAGCGAGCGCTTGCCGGGGAATTTCTTCACATCGAAGAAATCGGCCATGCCGGTCGGCGCGTCCTTGCCGTACTTCTCGGAATCATAGGCGATGACATAGGAGAAGAAATAGGTCGAGGCGGCGTATTCCCAACCAAAGCCGGGCCGCATCTTCTTCTTGTCGACGATGTTGTAATCGATCGGCTCGAGAGCCCCTTGGGCGCCGAGCGTGATGGCCGAGAACGGGTCTACGTCGACGAGATCCCAGGTCGGCGCGCCGCTCTTGAACTGTGCGGCGATGGCGCCTTCGGTCGGACCCGAACCGTCCATCTTGACGGTGATGCCGGTGTCCTTGGTGAAGGCCTGGCCATAGGCGGCATCGTAGGCGGTGATGGCATCGCCACCCCAGTTGACCAGCACAAGTTCCTTGGCCTGCGCAAAGGCACCTGTCGAGCGCAGCAGCATCGGCGTGCCGGCCAGCACGAGTGCCGCCAACTGTGTGAACTGCCGGCGCGAGATCTCGCCGCGACCTGCCCTGGCGGACAGGCTATCGATGGCTTGTTTCTTGGTATCATGTGTCATGTCAGTTCCCCTTTTTTGTTGTTGATAGTGCCGGAAAGCGGTCTGCGATGTCTCGCCACACCGCTTGTCATTGTCCTCCATGCGGAAGAAGGAAACCCTTTTCCGCCGGCCAGGTGAGCCAGACGGAGTTACCCTTGCTCAACGCCGCGGCAGCCACCTCGTTCGGCACCGAGACCGTGACCTTGGCGCCTTGCCGCGTTGTCAGGTCGAGCCGCGTTGCAGCACCTAGGTAGGTGGAGTTGGTGGCGGTAGCGGCGATCCCATTCTCACCATCTGCCGCCTCGCCCGATATCGACATGTATTCGGGCCGGATCGCCAGGATGGCGTCGCCGCGCACGAGTTCGGCCTTGCAGCCCATGCTGACCGCGCGGTCTTCGCACAGGCCGGTCGAGCCATTGCCGGCGGGCTTGACCCCCTTTAGCGGCAGCATGTTGATCTCGCCAAGGAACTCGGCGACGAAGCGGTTGTCCGGCCGGTCGTAGACCTCGTCGGGCGCTCCGACCTGCAGCAGCTTGCCATGATTGAAGATGGCGACGCGCGACGACAGCGCCAGCGCCTCGCTCTGGTCGTGGGTGACGAAGACGAAGGTGGTGCCGGTCTCCTGGTGCAGCCGCTTCATTTCGGCCTGCATCTGGCCGCGCAGGCCCTTGTCGAGCGCGGAAAACGGCTCATCGAGCAACAGTACGCCCGGTTCGAACACCAGCGCACGGGCCAGCGCCACGCGCTGCTGCTGGCCGCCCGACAGTTGCGCCGGCAGTTTTTTCTCGTGGCCCTTGAGGCCGACGCGCTCGATCATCTCGCCGACACGGCGCTTGATGTCGACGGCCGATTTCTTGCGCACCTTGAGTGGGAAGGCGATGTTGGCTTCGACGCTCATATGCGGGAACAGCGCGTAGCCTTGGAACACCATGCCGGCGGCGCGCTGCTCGGCCGGCCGGTCGGTGATGTCGACGCCGTCGCTGAGCAGCCTGCCCTCGGTTGGCTGCACGAAGCCGGCAAGGATCATCAGGAAGGTGGTCTTGCCCGAACCGGACGGCCCGAGAAGGGTCAGGAACTCGCCACGGCCGATATCGAGCGACAGATTGTCCAGCGCACGGAACGAGCCGAAGCTCTTGCCGATCCCGATTGCCTTGATCTCTGCGGCACGGCCGGGTTGCTGCATACTGCCCTTTCCCTAACGCTTGTCGAAATCGTAGGCAGGGTGCCGGCTCACCGCAACCGAATAGTTTTCGCGTGATCGGCAAATTCCATTCATCTATGGCGAGATGTCGCCAACTGCCCTCAATACGGCAGAATGCGGTTCTCCTGGAGTTTCGACCGCAGCCATCCCGTGAACGCTTCCAGAACCGGATGCGAAGCCTTGGCATGTTCGGAGACCAGGAAATAGGAGCGCGGCGACTTGATCGCTATATCGAACGGCCTGACCAACCGGCCCTCGCTCAGCGCCCGCCGGCTGGTCAGTTCGTCGCCCATGGCGATGCCCTGGCCGGCAATCGCCGCCGAGAAGACGAGGTTCATGTCCGAAAAGAAGATGCCGCCCTCAATGTCGGGGTTTTCCACCTTGGACAACGCCAGCCAGCGCGCCCAATCCTCGGTGTCATCGAGATGCAGCAGGTTGGCGCGCAGCACGTCCGACGGCCGGGAAAAGCCGCCGATCTTGTTGAGCAGCGTCGGGCTGCAGAGCGGCGTGAACGAGATTTCGCAGAGCGGTTCGACCGCCCGGTTCGGCCAATTGCCGACACCGAACGCAATGAAGGCATCGGCGTCGGCGTTGCTGACATCGTCGAGCCGGCGCGGCGTCAGGATGCGCAGCGCCACGTCGGGATACATCTGCCGGAACTCGCCGATATGGGTGCACAAGAACAGCGAGGCGAAGCCGGGCGTGCAACTGACGGCGAACGAGCCGCCGACGCCGGTGCCGGCATCACGCGTCACCGCATCGCCCAGAACGGTCAGCGCCTTGCGCACGTCGCTGGCATAGCGCTGGCCGCGCGGCGTCAGCGCCACGCCCTTGCCGATGCGTTCGAGCAGGTCGAAGCCGAGGTCGCGCTCCAGCAGGCGAAGCTGATGGCTAACAGCGCTGCGGGTCAGGTGCAACTCGTCGGCGGCGCGCCAGACGCTGCCGTGCCGGGCGAAGCTGTCGAGCGCGCGCAGCGCTTGTGTCGATGGTATACGCAAGGAGCCTCAGGTGAACCGAATTTGCACGAACCGGGAAAACATATCACTTTTTAGCGAACCGCTTCACTGCTTTCTTCTCATGCCATGGAGAAACCGGTGGCCACCTCGGCGCAAGCAACCGCCCTTGCCTGTCTCGACGGCATCCAGCCGTTGTTGTCCGCGTGGACACGCACCATCTTCGATTACGGCGAGACCGCGTGGCGGGAGTATCAATCCGCCGCCTGGTATGTCGAGCGACTGAAACTCGAAGGCTTTTCCGTCGAAGAAGGTTCCGGCGGCATGCCGACCGCCTTCTGCGCGCATTGGACCAACGGCCCCGGCCCGACCATCGGCATGTACGCCGAATACGACGCGGTGCCGGGCAATTGCCAGGATGCCGCTACGGTCGAGCGTCCGCGCCGGGGACTTGGCAACCAGGCCGGCGGCCACACCGACCCGCATTCCGGGCTGGGCATTTCGAGCCTCGGCGGGCTGCTGGCGACCAAGGCGGCGATGCAGCGCCACGGCATATCAGGCACGCTGCGCTTCACCGGCGAGCCGGCGGAAAAGGTGCGCGGGTCAAAGCCGATCCATGCCGCCAAGGGCTATTATGACGGCCTTGCCGGCATGATCTCCTTTCACCCGTTCTACATGCTGCCGCTCTGCAACACGGCGCGCTGGGACACACATTGCGGCGCGGCCTACGCGATGGTCTATCGCTTCATCTGCGACCAACCGGAGCGCTGGGCGCTGGCTGCGGGTGCTGCACCCATTCCGCAAGCACATTCGGCGGCGCGCGCCCCCGGCGCCAACGACGCATTGTTGATGATGTACATGGCCTCCAAGGCTCTGCGCGATTCCATGCTGCCTCACCAGGGCGGCTGGTCGATCAGCGAGGCGATCCTGACGGCGGGGCAAGCGACCGCCGACAATTTGCCGGCGGGGCTGGCCGAGATCCAGTACATGATCCGCGTGCCGACGCTCGCCATGGCCGAGCAGGTCACCGCGGTGCTCGACCGCAATGCCGAGGCGGCGGCAGCGATGAATGGTTGCCGCACCGAGCGGCATTGGGTGTCGAAGTCACGGCCGGGACTTACCAATCATGTAATGGCCGAAATCGCCTATGAAGCACTGTCGACGGTCGGGCCGCCGCGCTGGGACGAGGACGCCAAGGCAGTCGCGCGCGAGATACAGGTCAATGCCGGGCGCATGGCGAGCGACGAGCCGTTCATCGAAGAGCTGGAGCGCCTGATCGAGCCGCAGGCGGCGGAAGCAATCCTGCGCCGCGATCTGCCGCCCTCGCAGGTCAATTCGACCTCCGACGACTACACCGACATGAGCTGGCATACGCCGACGGCGCGCTTCTATGTCGCCCGCCCGGCGCTGCGTTCGGAGACCGGCTATCCCTATCCGTCATGGGTGATGAATGCGTTGGGCGGTATTCCCGCCACCATCGACCCGATGGTGGCCTGCGCCTCCCGCACGATCGCGCTCGCCGCCCTTCGCCTGCTCGAGGACAAAACCGCCCGCGATGCGGCGATGAATGAATTCGTCGCCCGCACCGGCGGCGGCATAGGCGGCTCGAACTGGATCGCGCCGCTCTGCGACTACGAGCCGCCGATTGGATTTCGCTGGCCTGAATATGTCACCACCCCACGCGGACGCGACTGGTGGATACCGAGCAATTAGACACCCTCACGAGGAGCACCCCATGACCGTTCATGACCGCATTGTCGCCGAGCCGTTTTCGCTGCAGCGCCGCAACCCGGCCGGCGGCACCAAGCCGCTGACCGCCTGGGGCTTCGCCAACGAGACCGACGTGCTGACCGACGTGCTGCTCGGCTCACCCAATTTCCTGCGTCATCTCTCGACTAGCTCGCTGTCGCGAAAGCATCTGCGCGAGGCACCCTGCAACGTCCAGATCGCCCAGGCGCAGCATAAGGATCTTGTCGCCGCCTACGAGCATTTCGGCGTGAACATCCATTGGCACGAGCCGACACCGGAACTGCCGATGCAGGTCTATTCCCGCGATTCCAGCGTCATGACGCCCTACGGCGCCTTCATCACCGCCATGGCCAACTGGTGGCGGCGCGGCGAGAATTATGCCGCAATCCGCACCTACGAAAAGCTCGGCATCCCGATCTACGACATGGTCACGGCTGGTACGTTCGAGGGCGGCGACTTCAACGTCATCGAGGACGGCGTCGTGCTGATCGGCTGCGGCGGCGCCCGCACGCAGGAGGAAGGCGCGCGCCAAGTACAAGCCTGGTTCGACAAGGAGGGCTGGGAAACCCGCATCGCCTTCATCGACGAATACTACGTCCATATCGACCTGATGGTGGTGCCGATCGCCGAAAAGCTGACCGCCGTCTGCCTCGCCTGCACCGAACCCGGCATCGTCGACTGGCTGAAGGGCAAGGGCCACGAGATCATCGACGTGCCGTTCCAGGACACGATGGCCCTCGGCTGCAACTTCATGTCGCTCGGCAAGGACCGGGTGATCGCGCCGACCTCCAGCCAGACGCTGATCGGCCAGCTCAAGGCGCGCGGCTTCGAGGTCGCGGCCGTCGACATGAGCGAGATCTCGAAGACCGGCGGCGGCATCCACTGCATGGCGCAGGCGCTGAAGCGCGAACCGGCCTGAGGAGTGGGATAGCGCTACGCTGCTTCGCTCACATTCGCATCAGCATGATCGGCATCCTGGCCGCCGAGGGTGCAAGGTCGCGCGGGCAAAACGGCTGAGATCGCCGGCTGGCGGCACCATGTGCCCGGCTTGCGAGTCGGAACGCTGCCCGATGCGAAACTTGCGCGATAGCTAATATAAGCGCACAGTAAAACCGTCTTTTGGGATAGGACAGCTCATCTGCAAATCGGGAGGAAACCATGAACACCATGAGCCTCACCACGCTTGAACGCGGCAAAACGACAGTCGACGCCGCAGCCCTGGAAGCGTTTTCGGCACAATTGCGCGGCAAAATGCTGAGCGAAGGCGATGCCGCGTATGACGAAGCACGAACCGTCTGGAATGCCACGGTCGACCGACGGCCCGGGCTGATCGTGTGCTGCGTCGGCGCTTCCGATGTCGTCAGTGCCGTGAATTTCGCCAGGGAGAACAGGCTTCTCGTCTCGGTGCGCGGCGGCGGCCACAACATTGCCGGAAGTGCGGTCTGCGACGGTGGCCTGATGATCGATCTGTCATTGATGAGATCGGTGCGGGTCGATGTCGCCGCGCGGCGGGCATGGGTCGGGCCTGGCGCGACGCTTGCCGATGTCGACAAGGAAACGCAGGCCTTCGGGCTGGTGGTACCGACCGGCATCAACTCGACCACCGGCATATCCGGCCTGACGCTGGGTGGCGGCTTCGGCTGGATCACCCGCAAATTCGGCCTGACCATCGACAATCTTGCCTCCGTCGATGTGGTCACCGCCGATGGCAAACTGCTCCGGGCCAGCCATGCCGAAAATCCGGACTTGTTCTGGGCGCTGCGCGGCGGCGGCGGCAATTTCGGCGTCGTCACGGCATTCGAGTTCGAACTCCATGAGTTTGGACCGCAAGTGCTGGCGGGGCTTGTCGTCCATCCCTTCGCCGATGCCGAAAAGGTGCTGCGGGAGTATCGCAAGGCGCTCGAGACCGCACCTGACGAGTTGACCTGCTGGGTGGTCATGCGGCAGGCGCCGCCGCTGCCCTTCCTGCCCGCGGAGTGGCATGGCAAGGAGGTTCTGGTGCTGGCCATGTGCTATTGCGGCGACATCGAGGCAGGCGAAAAGGCGACGCAAAAACTTCGAGCCATCGGCACGCCGATTGCCGATGTCGTGGGCCCCAGCCCGTTCACCGGCTGGCAGCAGGCATTCGACCCACTGCTCACGCCCGGCGCCCGCAACTACTGGAAGAGCCATGACTTCACCGAGTTTTCCGAGGAGGCGGCTGCGGTCGTCAGGGGGGCAATAGCCAGGCTGCCGGGACCCGAATGCGAGATATTTATCGGCCATGTCGGCGGCGCGGCAGGTCGCGTCAAGGCGGACGCAACGGCGTTTCCACAGCGCAGTTCGCATTTCGTCATGAACGTTCACGCCCGCTGGCGCGAACCGACGATGGACAAGGCTTGCACCGACTGGGCTCGTTCAATCTACGAGGCGGCCAAACCTTATGCCGCCGGCACCGCCTATGTGAACTTCATGCCAGAGGACGAGGTCGACCGGGTCGAAGCGGCCTATGGTGGCAACCATCGACGGCTTCTGGAAATCAAGCAGCGCTACGACCCATTGAACCTGTTCCGCATGAACCAGAATTTGCGCCCGAAAGAAAGCCTGCGAGCTGCTTGAGGCGCGCCCGTGCTGCAGTGATAAAAAAGCACACGTCGCCGCTGGAGGCGCGGGCTTTTGCTGTCACATGCTGTTGGCGTCGAGTTGTATTCCCGGCCCGCGCCATCAGCAACAAACCCGATACTGTGTCTTCGCCGCCCTTGTGAGTGCTGGAAAAATGGAGGAATAGTCTTGCGGAATGCATCGCCCTGAAATTGCCGGTTTGCGGTTCTCAGGTCGTGCAATTGCTAGCCGGATATCGAATGGCCAGTCCCGAACCGCGCAAGAGAAGAGGTCCGATCGCCGCCCGGCTGCTGGCGCTCGACGCGTGGATCGATTCCTCGCTCTACGAGATCGGCTTCAAGGCGCGCCAGTTCTGGGAATCGGCGACGATCTTCTCGCGGCGCTTCCGCGTCAACGGCTGGCGCCGTGGCATCATCGAACTGCTGAGCGAAGGTTTCACGCTCGGCGCCGTCGGCATCGTGGTGATGCTGGCGCTGGCCATTCCGGCTTTCCAGGACACTGCCGGCGACTGGCGCGCCCAGGGCGACTTCGCCGTCACGTTCCTCGACCGCTATGGCAACGAGATCGGCCAGCGCGGCATCATCCAGCGCGATTCCGTGCCGGTCGACGAGATGCCCGATCACGTCATCAAGGCGGTGCTTGCCACCGAGGATCGCCGCTTCTTCGATCACTACGGCATCGATGTGCTCGGCCTTTCGCGCGCCATCTTCGAGAATGTGCGGGCGAACTCCGTCGTTCAGGGCGGCTCGAGCATCACCCAGCAATTGGCCAAGAACCTGTTCCTCACCAATGAGCGCACGCTGGAGCGCAAGATCAAGGAAGCCTTCCTGTCGCTGTGGCTCGAGGCCAATCTGTCGAAGAAGGAGATCCTGCAGCTCTATCTCGACCGCGCCTATATGGGTGGCGGCACGTTCGGCATCGAGGCGGCCGCCGACTTCTATTTCGGCAAGAGCGTCAAGGACCTGAACCTCGCCGAGGCGGCGATGCTGGCCGGCCTGTTCAAGGCGCCGACCAAATATGCGCCGCACATCAACCTGCCGGCGGCGCGCGCGCGCGCCAACGTGGTGCTGTCCAACCTTGTCGATGCCGGCTTCATGACCGAAGGCCAGGTCCTGCAGGCCAGGCTGCATCCGGCCGATGTCGTCGACCGCGGCGAACAGAAAAGCCCTGACTATTACCTCGACTGGGCATTCGACGAGGTCAAGAAGATCGCCAAGCCGGGCCAGCACTCGCTCGTCGCCCACACCACCTTCGACGCCAACATCCAGAAGGCGGCGGAAGAATCGGTGGAGTTCCACCTGCGCCAGTTCGGCAAGGAGTATAACGTCACCGAGGGCGCGGTCGTGGTCATCGAGACCAACGGCGCCGTGCGCGCCATCGTCGGCGGCCGCGACTACGGCGCCAGCCAGTTCAACCGCGCCACCAAGGCGCTGCGCCAGACCGGCTCGTCATTCAAGCCCTATGTCTACGCAACGGCGATGGAACACGGCTTCACTCCCAACTCCATTATTTCCGGCGGCCCGATCAGTTGGGGCAGCTGGTCGCCGCACAATTACAACGGCGGGTCGGCGGGCAACGTCACCTTGATCATGGCAATGGCCAAATCGATCAACACCGTGCCGGTGCGGCTGGCCAAGGATCATCTCGGCATCGGCCCGATCAAGGCCATGGCCGAGGCGATGGGTGTGGAATCGCCGATCGAAGCACACAAGACGATGGTTCTCGGCACCTCGGGCATGACCGTGATGGACCAGGCGACGGGCTACAGCGTGTTCGCCGACAATGGCTTCGTCGGCTCCCGGCACGGCGTCAGCCAGCTCGTCACCCGCACCGGCGAGGTGGTCTATGATTTCGCCAAGGATGCGCCGCCGCCGCACCGGGTGCTGTCGGAGCAGGCACTGAAATCGATGAACACCATGCTGGCGGCAGTGCCGGTGATGGGCACCGCGCGGCGGGCTCAACTTCCCAACATCGTCGTCGCCGGCAAGACGGGCACGACGCAATCCTACCGCGACGCCTGGTTTGTCGGCTTCACCGGCAACTACACGGCGGCGGTGTGGATGGGCAATGACGACTTCACGCCGACCAAGAACATGACCGGCGGCTCGCTGCCGGCGATGGTGTGGCAGCGACTGATGGTCTACGCGCACCAGAATATCGACCTCAAGCCGATCCCCGGCATCGACAAACCTTTCGTCGACGAGGAGATAGCGGCCAAGGCCGAGGAAGCGCTGAAGAAGAGCGACGAACAGGCGGCGGCCAATGCGGCGGCCGAGCGGCCGCCGGTGCTGTCCAGCCGCACGACCCAGACGCTGCGGGACATGACCACGCTGTTCCAGTCGGCCCCCGTCCTCAGTACGCCTCAACCGCCGGAGACGCTGTCGGCGCTGTGATCTTTCCGACTGGGCAGGTCTTTCAACTGGTCCGGGGCGGCAAATCCATCGGCCCGCTTGCCACAAGGCCCCGCGCCGCGATATCCCCGAGCGGCAACTCTTCGTGTTCCCGGCCCCTCATGCTCAAGAATGCCTTCCTGACGCTGCTTTCGCTTGCCATAGCCATCGTCGGCGGTGGCGGCAGCGTCTGGTATGCGCTGAAAGTCCAGGATGGTGTCGGCGCCATCAGGATCGGCCAATGGACGGCCTTTCCCGATATCGGCACGCCGGCCGCCGATCCCTATTCCAAAGCCCGCGTGGCGCGCGAGGGTGTGCTTGCGCTCGGCCGCGCCGAGGGGCTGTCCTTCGTCGCCGAGCGCGACACGGGCGGCGCCGAGCTCAAGCGCGAATGCACCTACACAATCGAGGGTGGTTTCCCGACGGCACGGTTCTGGACGCTTTATGCCGCCGACCAGTCGCTCGGCGTGGTCGAAACCGGCAAACCCCGGCTGGCGGCGCTGCAATCCTATGGGGTGGTGCGCCAGCCCGACAATTCGGTGATCATTTCCGCCGGCCATCACCCGATGCCGGGCAACTGGCTGCTGACAGACGGCTCCGGCAGGATGTATTTCGTGCTGACCTTCTACGACACGCCGATCGCCAGCAGCACCGGCCTGTCGGACGTCTCGCTGCCGCATATCGTCAAGGTCGGCTGCAATGCGTAGTTTTTGCGCTGCGATGCGCGGACTTCTGCATGCTGTCCTGCTCGGGCTGCTCGGCGCCGGCATCGTGCACATCGCCGTGCTGCTGCTGGTGCCCGAGTTTTCCGAACGCGATGCCTGGTCGCGGCTGTCCATGGCGTCGGATCTCTACAAGATGACGCGGCTCGATGCCGAGGCCGGTGGCGCGCCCGTGGTGAAATCCGTCGACCCGCTGTTTTACGCGACGGCCTGCCGGTTCGATCTGGGCGAAGGCATGGTCCGCGTCAAGGCACCTGGACATGTCCCGTTCTGGTCGGTCTCGGTCTATGACCGCAGCGGCCACAACATCTATTCCTTCAACGACCACACCGCGACCGGCGGCGTTCTGGATGCTGTCGTGCTGACGCCGGCGCAAATGATCGACGTGCGCAAGGACCTTCCCGAGGATCTTCAAGGAGCGATCTTCGTCGAAGCGCCGATCGAGGAAGGCATCTTCGTCATCCGCGCCTTCGTGCCCGATGACAGCTGGAAGCCGATCGTATCGCGTTTCTTCGAGCAGAGTTCCTGCGAGCTGCAGGATTTCTAGTGGTGTGGGACCGGCTTCGTCCCTGGCGACCCCGGCTTGTCGGGATCGACTGGCCGTGCTTCGCCGGCGACCGACCGCTCATATCGGATGCCAGGGAAGATGATCACCGCCGCCGGCATTTCGGCGGTTTGCTTGACTCGATTGTTTGGTGCCGCACGCGGCACGAAAGACAGTACCATGCCCATGGTTCGCGCATTCCTCTCGGTTTCCCCGGAGCACAACGCAACGCCTCCAAATATCATTAAGGCCGGCAGAGGGTTAACGGAGCGTTTACCTAGGATACTGAAATGCCACTAAAATTAGCTGAAATGGGCAAAACGCTTAAAACGGATTCTTAAAACGGCTTCGGGCTGGTCGATCGAAAGTGACGCCAGCCCACGTTCACGATCAAAACGGGTTCTTTTGATCGTCAAGGGTTTTGCGAAGAAGTGACAGGTTTCTTCTTGCGGCTGACCATTTTCGCCAGTTTGTCGCGAAAAGTTGGCTGCATCACAAATCCACTTTCCCAATCTTCATATTCTTTTGGATCAGGCATTAATCGTTGTGCCCTTTCAGACGAAAAGTCAGCTTCTACGAGCTTTGGCAGGGGATTGAATAAGCGATATCGATTCCTTCGAATTCTCTTGCCGTGTTCATTCAGCGCTTCATCTAGACGTGTCGTGAAATAAATGCAGTCATCGCAATATTTTCCGATCGCATGCAGATTCTGCTTATACGTTTCGTCCGCTCCCTTTTCTGTATGAAATCCAAAGTAGCGGACTGTCCTTTCAAACTCGCTGACTGTCAAACCCTCGTCTTTCCATTTTTGAATCAAATCGTTTCTGATTTTTAATGACGAACTGAGGGCATCTATCGCCTTGTTCACCTCGATCACTATATTGAGTGTTTTTGTGTTAACACTGAGCTTTTCAAAGACTACGGTTTCTAACCGATCTATTGGGACTTTGGAGATCGGCATCGTTTGTAGTTCCATTGCGGTTTGTATCGGTACGATTTTGTCGCTAGGAGGCGATGCGAATATGCGTTGTAGTTGGGCTTGTACGCTGCTTTCTGCCTCACGAAATCGTTCCAGCATCCCCTTCACATGCTGGTTTTTCAGAGACAGGAAGTTGTTGCCAATTGCGTAAGACAGGGCCAGTGCCTCGTTGACCGCTCTGACGCTGGCTAGAACTTCTCGCCTTTGATCCCGGCGAAGAATCGCAACTTGTGCTCCCCAGGCACCCGCGAATGACGCCGCCACACCGACAACCGCAGGGACAAAATTGGGACTCAAGCTCAGGTAATGCCAAAGGCTGGTAAGCTGGCTCATGGGAACAGCAACCGGTTCAGCATCTTCAATTTCTCTGGATCGATTTTATCCTTGTTGTCCTCGACTAGTTCTACATAGAAT
Organism: Mesorhizobium sp. M1342; assembly: GCF_040317955.1. Classification (NCBI taxonomy): domain Bacteria; kingdom Pseudomonadati; phylum Pseudomonadota; class Alphaproteobacteria; order Hyphomicrobiales; family Phyllobacteriaceae; genus Mesorhizobium; species Mesorhizobium sp. M1342. The sequence continues at coordinate 34,485 of NZ_JAMYLI010000008.1, forward strand.
CCGCCCACATCGTCGTCTGTCATGATGCCCCCCACCTGACCGTTCACCATGGCGATTTCGATTAGGTCTTCGATTTCGGACAAGGTGAAATCCGTAAAACCGTTGAGCTGCGCGATTGCGATGTGGGTTGAGTAAAAACTTCCGCTGGCGCCTAGTCTCTGAATTGCCATGCGGCGGTCAACTTCGCTAGCCAGCTTGATCTGTTTGAAGTGCTCGCCAAAAAAGCTCGATAGCTTGGAATAGTATCTGGCGGTTGACGCTTTTTTTGACGCCCACTCAGAAGCGAGGAATGGATGGAGCGCATCCTCGTCTAGAGGTGCGGCATAATCCTTGTCGGTTGATACGATGTGCAAATCCTGTCCATTGGGCACCGACAAAAGCAGACACTCCCAATTAATTTCGTCTCCGATCGTTATCCCACTTTTGCCGGGTGGATTGCCTGCGCGCATTCGCTCGATACCCTTTCCAAACAGCGGTGGGGTAACTTCGATCGTTGTCGCTTTGCCACGTAAATCCCTGATTATGCTGTCGGCGGCGAGGTTCTCAGCCTTGATGTCAGCGTTCGCTTTGATCATCAACGCCGAGTGTCTCTTGCTTGCTTCTTTGAGGAACTGGGTCGCGGCCAAATATTCGGGATAGTCTTTTAGGAAAGCTGGAGCACGCGACCTCCAAGACGGTGCGTTGAAGTCTTTGAGCGCATCCTTGATTTTCGAATCCCGATTTCGTGCAAATTCGTCAGCAACTTGAGTGGTGGTCCAGAGCGTGATTTGCCCATGCTTCACTAGCGCAACGAGCTTTTTCAATTCCTCGATGTCATCGTCAGTGAGGTGGTAAAAGCTGAGAAGAACATTGGTGTCGATAAAAAGATTCATAAAATCCCCCAAACGGGGAGACAATTACCGGAACCCGTGTTTGGCGTCTACTGAATCGGAACTGATGAGGTCTTGCCGATGAAATGGGAGGGGTGATGACCAAGAAAAAGAAGACGTGGTTGATGCCGGCAAACGCAACGTTGGCAAACACAAATCGAAAAGTTTGACGACCCGCTTAGCTAATGTTTTCAGCGTGTGGGGCAAGATGCGCTTCAAGGTTAATGAAGTCAGGCTGAGTTCTCGAACTACTTTAGAAAGCATGCAAATTCGATTGGGCTTAACGCCAAGATTTGGGCTCGGGATTTGAGGGCATCAGGTATTACGGAAGCCAGATTGTATGATGCTAGCATCACGGACCTTGGTCGAATGGCCGGTCACTCGACATCGGTTACAACTTCGACAGTTTATGACCGAGCCGTTCTTGCAGCGTCTGAACGCGTTGCTACCTTGGGGACCAAGGCAAGAGTGCTCGATGCGGCATCTTAGGGAAATGGGTAACGATAAATCTTTCGGCGTTTTAAGTAAACCCTTCTCGTTACTTTTTCACATTAAACCAATCCATATGAAAACAAGGGCTTAGGTTAACGGAGCGCTAACGGATCGTCGCTAACTTGATCTTTGTCTTGAGGTCAGGACGTCCTGACCGAGACGCGCGCGAAACCGACATAGTCCCGGTGGAGCGTGGTCGAGATTTGTGTCGAGTACGGGCGTATCCTTCGTGTCATCTTCGGACTTCAGGCAAATCGCGGTACGAAAAGACTCGGGAAAGGCCGAAAGGCTGTTCCGCGCCGCGGTATCGGCGTTCTGCTCGCTCACCCGCCCTTCACGCCGTGAGATCGGCCAGCTCGAAGACCTGACGCTGCCGCTGTTCGACGATGTGTCCGTCGAATCACGCCGTTACGTGGCAGCCGCTCTTTCCGAATGCGAATATGCGCCCGCCGGGCTGGTGCGCCGCCTCTGCGAGCAACCGGTCGACATTGCCGCCCCGCTGCTTATCCGCTCACGCGCCGTCAGCGACATCGATCTCATCGCCCTGATCGGGCGACATGGCCTGCCGCATGCGCGTGCCATCGCCCGCCGCAAGGGCTTGAACCCGACCATTGCTGATCTGATCAGGGCCCTCGAGAGGCCAACCCTGGTGCGTGCGCCTGAACCGGATGCGAACGCCGCCGCGGCAGACAAGATCGCGCCAGCGAGCGCGGAAACCGCCTCTGACGAGCTGGCCCGGGAACAGGCGCTCGGCATCGCAGCCGAGAATGCACGGCGCAGGCTGCGCTCGATGATGCGCACGGGCGACGAGGCGGCAGCGACGAACGCCGATCCTTTCAAGAGCGCCGACACCTATGTGAAATTGCGCGAGACAGCTCTGACGGGAAATGCCGCGTTCTTCCAGACCGCGCTCGCCGATGCACTCGATATCGATTTCGAGATCGCGCGATCGCTCACCGCCAACCAGAATTACGCCTCGCTGCTTGCCGCCTTGCGCTCGCTCGACCTCAGCGAAGACAGGGCCTTCCTGATCACGGTTGCCGTCTATCCCGGCCAGTTCCCGCATCCGCAGGCTATCCGGACTTTCCTCGACCGCTACCGGCTGCTGCATCGCGAGGCGGCCCAGGACAAGATGCGGTCGTGGCGGGCGGAAACCCTTTCAAGGGCGGTTCGCGGCGCAGCACCTGCCAACAGCGATACACGCACCGCCTCAAACAGCGACGATGCGGCTGATACCTCCGGCCTCAGGGCGTCTTCACGGAAATAAGCTCCTCGACGGGCACGGTGCCGGCCTCGATCTCGACCACCCAGATGTCGGGATCGAACTTTTTCTCCCTTTCCAGCCTGGCGTCGAGCACCGCGGCATCCTCGCCGGCTCCGAGCAGAGTGAAAAACCGGTCGTCGGGCTTGGCCGAATCATAGCTTGTCTGCGGCGCCGGGCCGAACAGGGCAACCTCGCCCAGCCTGCCCCGCGCCAGGACGAAGACAGCGCCGGCCTCGGTCGCGCCGCGCTTGACCACGGCGGCAAATCCGCCGGCGCCGAAAACCCGGCGCAACAGGGCCGAGACCCACAGATCCGATGTGACACGCATGAGAAAACTCCGCGAATGCATGTCGCCCAAAAGGTGGGTCCCGGTTTTGGAACAACGGCATGCATGAGAACAAGGCAGGCGGGTTCTCTAAAGTAGTTTGCCGTTTCAAGGAAACGGCAAACTACTTTAGCCCTTGTTTGACGCGATTCCGGACGGAAAACCGTTTCACACTTTTCCTGGAATTGCTTTGTCGATATTTCCCCCGCTGGGCGAGCCGTCGTTTCAGCCGTCAGTTGGTCAGGCCGATCTCGCGCATCTTGACGTAGACGATCTCATCGGGCTCGCCGGTCTGCGGCAGCCCGAACAGCGACTGGAATTCCTTGATCGCTGCCTTGGTGCGCGCGCCGACGACACCATCCAGCTGCATGTCGTCATTGCCGAACGCCTTGAGCCCGGCCTGGATCTTGACGATGCGGGCATCAGGCGCTTGCGTCGCGGCATTCGCCTGTCCGGAATTTGTCTGTCCCGAACCTGTCTGCAAAGACACCGGAACGGCGGCCGGCGTATCCGGACGCGGCTGCGGCCTGGGTACCACGGAAGCGGTTTTCGGCGTCGCGCCCAGTTGATCGAGCAGAAGCGCGTCGATCTCGCCGGACGTGTTGAGCCCAACCTTCTGCTGATAGTCCTGGATAGCCTTGCGGGTGTTGGGTCCGGAAATGCCGTCGACCGTTCCCGAATAGAAATCGAGATCCTTCAATATGCCTTGCACCTGCTCGACAACCGGATCGCCCTTGATCGGCGCCGGCGCGCCGGATGGCCGCACGATGTTGAACGTCGTTTCCGGCTCGTCGGGCGCCGCGTGCGGAAAACCCGCAATGCTGCGGGTCGCGAAGAATGCGCCGGCATGCGGGAAAGGCTGGTACCACAAGGCATTTGCGGAGACGTAGAACAGCGTCACCAGGAATGCCGTCGAGCCGCCCACCAGGACAGGGTTGCGCGAGATCATGCCGCCGACGGCGACAGCGCCGTCCTGAAAGGCGTTGCTGCGGCGCTTGACCGCCTTAGCCTGTTTTGCGGAGCGAGCCATTTCTGTCCCCTTTCGCCATCGCTACAGGCATGGTCAGCACGCCGGCCTTCTCCGCCTGATGTCCCTTCGGTCCGTTCACCGGCAGGCTGATGGTCACCGTGGTGCCCTCGCCCGGCATGCTTTCGATGGACATCGTGCCTTCGTGCAGCGCCACCAGGCCCTTGACCAGTGAAAGGCCAAGACCAGTCCCCTCGAAACGGCGGGTATAGTCGTTCTGGATCTGCATGAAGGGCTTGCCGAGATTGGCGAAATCCTCCTCGGCGATGCCAATGCCGGTGTCCCTGACCCAGAAATGCAGGCGCGAACCGATCCGCTTGGCACCGACGACGACGTCGCCGCCGTCGGGGGTGAACTTGATCGCGTTGGAGACCAGGTTGATGAGCATCTGCTGCACGGCGCGCTGATCGGCATTGATGTCGCCGGCGTCCGGCGCGATCTGCGCCCGCAGATCGATGTTCTTGGCCTGCGCCTGCAGCTGCATCATCGACTGGCACATGTCGACCGCTTCCGCGAACCGGAACGGCTCCGGCTCGGTCGCATAAACGCCCGATTCAATCCTGGACACGTCGAGTATCGAGGTTACGACGGCGAGCAGATGCTGGCCCGAATCCCGTACCAAGCCGACATATTCCTTCTGGCGCGGATCCTTGAAGGCGCCGAACATCTCGTGCAGCAGCATATCCGAGAAGCCGATGATGGCATTCAACGGCGTGCGCAGTTCGTGGCTGACCACCGCCAGGAAGCGCCCCTTCGCCACCTCGGCGGATGCGGCCGCCTCATTGGCCGCCGCGAGATCCTCGCGCAACCGGCTGATCTCGTCATTCTCGCGCAGGACGAGCGTAAAGACGTCACCCTGTTCCTCACCACGCACCAGATCAAGCGAGAACGGCCGGTAATTGTCGGCCGTCAGGCTATTGCCGGTCTGAGGCAGCCGGATGCGCAATTCGAGCCGGCGCGACAGCGCACCGTCGCGCATGTCGGCCATTGCGCTGAGATAGGAAACGCGATCCGACAGATGGACGCGATCGAAGAGGCCGTTTCCGGACAGCAATTCGGGCGGCAGTTTCAAAAGCGTGCGCGCTTTCGGCGACGCGTCCAGGACCTCGCCATGGCGGGCGACCCGCAAGACCACCGCATCGATGATGTCTTCGAGCTGGTCGGCAGTGTCGACCACAGCCGCGTCGGCCGTGTTTTGAAACGCCGATGCACGCGGCATCAGTGTCAGCGCCCACGCCAACGGCACCAGCCAGTGCCACGCCGCGATCTGCGCTCCTGCGAACGGGAATACGGTTCCAGCCAAAGGCTGGGCCAGGATGGCGACAGCGGCCGACACGGCTCCCCACAGTGCTGCACGTCGCGAGCCGCCGATCCACCAGGCTTCGAAAGGCAGCGCCAGGACAAGCATGGCGACAGGCGAACCCAAGCCGCCCGCGGCGGCAATGAGACTGCCGAGAGAAATGCCGGCCAGCACCAGGGCGACCCGACTCGCCATCGCCATCTTGCCGGTCGCCGCCACCAGCAAGGCGACGAACCAGCACAGGCCAAAGGCGGCGAAGATGGCGGCCATGGTGACGGCAGCGCCCATGCCTGAAGTGACCAGCGTGACCGCGGCGCCGGCGGCAAAGAAAGGAGCGGCGAGCATGACGCCGATGAAACGGCGCTGGCGCTCGCGGTCGCTCCGCCCAAGGATGGACGGATGGACCATACGTTCGCAACCGGCCGAAATCGCGGCAGGCAATTCAACGTATCTGGCCTTGATTGAACTCAACTCAACGCACTCGCACTTGTCGTGGACAGCTCTGCTTTGCAGATGGTTCTGGTTGGCTTTGAAACTCGCATCCAGCGTTTAAGGAATGGATAAGGCAGGGCCGACCAAGGCCCTGGCCTGCGGCAAATATCGGGATGCCGGCCGCCGAAAGCACGGGCAAATGCAGCCATAGTAAACGGAGAGTTATCCGGCGACGGCACCTATCGGACAGAGCGCACACGGCACTCGGACTTCCACATTCCAAGAAAAATACAGAAAAATCATGGGGATATATGGTTATTTGTTGTTAAGGAAAATCACTGGCAATTGAGACAAAACGATTGCAGAACGCTTCGTCTCGAATTTGCCTAAAATTTGAGGAAAATTCTCTCTTTGCCTGCAAGCCGTCCTTTGCGCCTGTGTGCCAAGATCCTGCCTACAAAAGAGGTCATGCCATATGGATGCATGATCCGGTCACGACGAGAGGGCAAGGGCATGGTCTTCCTCATAAGAATGGCTTTCTGGTTTTCGCTGGTGCTGCTGGCGCTGCCGCTGACTGTCGGCCCCGATGAATCGGGCCGCGAAAGCGTCGGGCCGATCCAGGCCTTGTTTGCGGCACGCGAAGCGGTTGGCGATATCGCCGGCATTTGCGAACGCAAGCCCGATGTCTGCGAGACCGGCAAGTCGGCAATGCACACCATCACCGCCCGCGCCAAGGAGACCGCCAAGATCGCGGCAGCGATAATGGACGACAAGTCCGCCGCCAGCCCCGACACATCCACGATGACCGGCAGCCTGCCCGAAGAAATCGTCTTGCCCGAGACCGTCAACCTGCCGCCTCAGAATTAAGCCGTTTCGACGGCGCACCGCGGGCTGTCTGCCCTCTCGACGCCCGCGGTGTCCTTGTTTTTTCCGTGACGCGGCGCCGCCGCGTGACTATATCCGGGCCATGACCACCACGATCCAGACGATCCGCGACGATTTTTCGTTCCTCGAGGAATGGGAAGACCGCTATCGCTATGTCATCGAACTCGGCGAGGCGCTGCCGCCATTTCCCGACGAGCAGCGCAGCGCCGCCAACAAGGTGCCGGGATGCGTGAGCCAGGTCTGGCTGACCACCGAACGCGGAGCTGGAGCCGACCCAGTCATCACCTTCACCGGCGATTCGGACGCTCATATCGTGCGTGGGCTGGTTGCGATCATGCTGGCGCTGTTTTCCGGCAGGACCGCCAGCGAAATCCAGCAGACCGATGCGGAAGCGACATTGAAAGAACTCGGCCTCGACGAACATCTGTCGCCGCAGCGCGCCAACGGCCTTCGCTCGATGGTCAAGCGCATCAAGCGCGACGCCGAGGCAGCGCTCAAGCAGACCGCCTGACACCTCCACACCCGATCCGCGCGTCGCGGCGCGCAAAAATCAAACGGCGCCCGAAGGCGCCGTTGATGTCGATCCGATCTGGCTTATTTTAACGCAATTCCCAAGGGAAAGCTCTATGCGCTGGAATTGCTCTGGCAGCGATTACCGCGCTTTGCGCTTGCGGCCGAGGCCCATCTTCTTGGCAAGCTGTGACCGGGCAGCCGCATAGTTGGGTGCAACCATCGGATAGGTCGGGTCAAGGTTCCACTTTTCGCGATACTGATCCGGTGTCAGGTCATAGTGGGTCATCAAATGACGCTTCAGCGACTTGAACTTCTTGCCGTCTTCAAGGCAGACGATGTAGTCGTCATGAACCGACCGCTTCGGGTTGACCGCCGGCTTCTGCTTGTCGGCAGGCGGCTGTTCGGCGGTTCCGCCCACACGCCCGAGCGCAGCATGGACATCGGATATCAGGTTCGGCAATTCGCCGACCGGCACGGGATTGTTGCTGACATAGGCGGCCACCACATCGGCGGTCAATTCGATCAGCGCATCGCTGTTTCTGGAAGGTGTTTCGACAATATCCATGGTCTTCGGGCCCCAACAAGAGTTACATCGATCTGCGCCCTTTTTTACAAGCAGGGCATCGCACGAATTTTGTGCAGGTAGAGTTTCTACGATTCGTGTCGCGGGCACATCAATGAGCGCGGAGACCAAGTAAGTCAATTCGGCCCTTACGCTATATTGAACGATATTGATCAATTATTCCACGATCAGCTTCAATCTTTCGTGCATTGTGTAATTTATCGATATTTCGCGCTCCCGCCGGCGGCGGCTGACGTAACGTCAGATCGCCGTTACATTCGTGGCAACTCACGAAACGGGTTTTAATGTTTGATCTTGCTTGGCTATCGCCCGAGCAATATTGGTTGTTCACATTTATCCACAAAACCATAGGTTGCCGTGGTCATACGTAAGCAATCATGCATGCCTGTCATCCAACCGATCGGCTGATTGCTGCCGCGTCAATCATTGCGGGGTGATGTATTTGCCATAGGCCCAGCCGGTGATGAAATTGCCGTTCTGGGCCGGATCATGCCAGACTTCGCACCAGCGATAGCGAATCTTCTGTTCCTGCTTCCATGCCGGCTGGTTGGCGATGTCGAGCAGGTTTATTCCGCCGGTGCATCGCCCGGTCATCTGCAGAACGGTCCCGTTCGGATATCCCGCCTGCTTCTGGGATGTGCCCGAAGGGTATTTGCGTAGATTGAGCGTATCGCCGAACGGCACATTGGCCACTTGCCAAGCCGCGAATACGGTCGCATGAGACTGGCCGGCAAAGGCCAGAGTTAGTGAAGCAACGGCGAAAGCCGCAGCAGTCCGAGACCAAATAGTCATCATCTCTCCTCCCGGCTCATCTCCTGGAGCCGACACAACCCATACGCTGTGGCTCTTGAACCTGCCCTGAGCGGCGTGTTCATTCGCCGTTCAAGATATTTCTCCATTTGAGATGGTCCATTCAAGATACTGGCCCATTCAAGATACTGGCAAAGCGAGACGCAATGACCAAGACATCCATATTTCCGATCGTCAGCCCGCCTACGCCCGAGAAGCGGCCGGTTTCCGACACGCATCACGGCATCACGCGAACCGACGACTATGCCTGGCTGCGGGCCGGCAACTGGCAGGAGATGTTCCGCGACCCGTCATTGCTCGATGCGGGAATCCGCGTAGAACTCGAGGCGGAGAACGCGTACCAGTCGAAGCTGATGGCCGACACGGTCGAACTGCAGAAGCAGCTTTTCAAGGAGATGAAGGGCCGTATCAAGGAAGACGATTCTTCCGTGCCGATGAAGGACGGACCCTATGCCTATGGCTCGTCCTTCAAGCTTGGTGGCGAGCAGCCGCGCTATTTCCGCATGCCACGCGACGGCGGCGCCGAGCATATCCTGCTCGATGGCGACGCGGAGGCCGCGGGCAAGGCCTATTTCCGTCTTGGCGGCGTCGACCATTCGGCCGACCACGCAAGGCTGCTTTGGGCATTCGACGACAAGGGCTCCGAATTCTACACGCTTCGCGTGCGTGACCTTGCCGACGGCAGGGAGCTTGCGGACCAGATCCCCGACACCGGCGGTTCAGGTGTCTGGAACGCTGGCAATGACGGCTTCTTCTATACACGTCTCGATCCCAACCACCGCCCGTCGAAGGTGCTGTTCCATGCGCTTGGCGACAGCCCCCAAAGCGACCGGCTGATCTATGAGGAAACCGATCCCGGCTTCTTCATGAATGTCGACGGCACCCGCAACAACGAGTGGATCATGATCGGCATCAACGATCACGAGACCTCGGAATACCGCCTGATGCGCGCCGACGATCCGTTTGCCGAGCCGAAACTGGTGTCGCCGCGCGAGATTGGCCTTCAGTACGAGTTGGAAGAAGGCGGCGATATCTTCTTCATCCTGACCAATGCCGACGGCGCCAAGGACTTCAAGATCATGACGGCACCGGCGGGCGATCCCGTGCGCGCCAACTGGCAGGAACTGGTGCCGCATGAGCCCGGTCGGCTGATCCTGTCGGTGATCGGCTTCAGGGACCACATGGTCCGGCTCGAACGCAAGGAAGGCCTGCCGCGCATCGTCGTGCGCGACCGGATCAGCGGCGAGGAGCATCTTCTGTCCCTCGACGAGGAGGCCTTCTCGCTCGGACTGTCGGGTTCTTATGAGTACGACACCGAGATCATGCGCTTTTCCTACTCGTCGATGACGACGCCGGCGCAGGTGTTCGACTACAATATGCGCACCCGCGAGCGGGTGCTGCTGAAGACCCAGGAAGTGCCGTCCGGCCATGATGCGGACCACTATGTCACGCGGCGCCTGATGGCGCCGGCCAGCGACGGCGAACTGGTGCCGATCTCGCTTTTGCATCATCGCGACACGCCGCTGGATGGATCCGCACCTTGCCTGCTTTATGGCTACGGCTCCTATGGCATCACCGTGCCGGCCGCCTTCAACACCAACTGGTTCTCGCTGGTCGACCGTGGCTTCGTCTTCGCCATCGCTCACGTTCGCGGCGGCAAGGACAAGGGCTATGGCTGGTACGATGAGGGCAAGCGGGAGAACAAGATGAACACGTTCACCGATTTCATCGCCGTCGCACGCCATCTGGTCACGGAGCGTTACACGGCGCATGACCGTATCGTCGCGCAGGGCGGTTCGGCCGGCGGCATGCTGATGGGTGCCGTCGCCAACATGGCGCCGGATTGTTTTGGCGGCATTGTCGCCGAGGTTCCCTTCGTCGATGTGCTCACCACCATGCTCGATGCGACCCTGCCGCTGACGCCGCCGGAATGGCCCGAATGGGGCAATCCGATCGCGTCCGCCGACGACTACCGGACCATTGCCGCCTACTCGCCCTATGACAATGTCGCTGATCACGACTATCCGCCGATCCTGGCGCTGGCCGGTCTCACCGATCCGCGCGTCACCTACTGGGAACCGGCCAAATGGGTGGCCCGCCTGCGTGATCGCAAGAGCGGGGACAATCCGGTTCTGTTCAAGATCAACATGGATTCGGGCCATGCCGGCGCTTCCGGCCGGTTTTCGCGGCTGGAAGAGATCGCCTACACCTATTCCTTCGCGCTGAAAGTGATGGGCAAGGCGCAGCCTACGGGAGCAACCAACAAATGATCGACCTCACCACTCTGATCGCTTACATCGCGGTCGTTTTCGGCTTCGTCTTCATTCCAGGCCCCGCCACCCTGCTGACGATCGCCCGGGCAACGAGTTCCGGAACCAAGGTCGGCATCGCGACGGGCGCCGGGATCGCTGCCGGCGATGTCTTTCACACCGTCATGGCGATGATCGGCATATCGGCGGTCATCGCCGCGTCGGCGACGCTGTTCATCGTCATAAAGTACATCGGCGCGGCCTACCTGATCTATCTCGGCATTCGCGCGATCATGGAGAAAACACCGGCCAATCCGGCTGCCGGCGCGCTTGCGATCTCTGCCGGCAAGGCGTTTCGACAGGCTGTCCTGACCGAAGTGCTCAACCCCAAAACCGCTCTGTTCTTCCTCGCCTTCCTGCCTCAGTTCGTGCGGCCTGAAAACGGAACGGTGATGCTTCAGATGGCCGCGTTGGGGGTCATCTTCGTCGTACTGGGCCTTTTCAGCACGGTCGTCTTTGCCGTGAGCGCTGGCCGGCTCGGCACGCTCCTGCGCCGAAATCCGTCAGTGTTACGATGGCAGGGCAAAGTTGTCGGCGGCATCTACTGCGCTTTGGGCGTCCGTCTGGCGCTGCAGCAACGCTGACTCCAGACGATGATCGACGCGCCCTTTCCGGAGGGCTGGGTGATCAGGACTTTTTGAAGTTCCCGTTGCTCATTTTCACTCGCAATTGCGGTGACCGCGCGCTACCCAGTGCGCGGCTTTTCCCGGCCTGACAGCCTCCAATCGCGTAAAGGTCCATTATGCTGCTCGTCGACGTCTATCTCGACAAATCGCCTATCCAGGGAATCGGCGTCTTTGCCAAGAACCACATTCCTCGCGGCACTCTGATCTGGAAGCTGGACCCAAGGTTCGATCGGCTCATCGAGGTCGAGACTTATGAGCGCGTGGCCGGCCCGGTGAAGAGCTATCTCGATCGCTACTCCTATCCCGACCGCCGCGATCCGAACTACATCGTCTTCGAAGCCGACGACGCGCGCTATATGAACCATGCCGACGAGCCGAACTGCGACGTCTCCTCACCCGAGGAGAGCTTTGCGCTGCGCGACATCGCGCCTGGCGAAGAGCTGACCTGCAACTACAACCATTTCTTCGAAACGGGCTTCGATTTTCTCGGCGACCGCCACCTGTTATCCGCAGACCCGGTCTAGTTCGCCGTCTTCTTGCGGGCCGGATAGCCGTTTGGATGCGCCGGGATCGCCTTCAGATAGGCGGCGATGGCCGCACGGTCCTGCGGCGTCAGTTCGGCCATGTTCCGCTGGACGTCGACCATGGCGCCGCCGACCGAATCGAAATCGGGCGTGAAGCCGGTTTCGAGATAGTTGGCGATATCTGCCTCCGACCATTCGGCGAGACCGCCCTCGCCTGATGTGATGTTCGGCACGACGCCACTGCCTTCCGCGGCCACGGCGCCCGCCAGCCATTCGTTCTTCTTCGTGCCGCCCGCAAGATCGCGCGGCGTGTGGCATTCGCCGCAATGGCCTGGCCCTTCGACCAGGTAGCGGCCTGATATCACCGGATCAGGCGTGCCTTCGGGGAAGGCAACAACCGGCTGGTCGCTGAGGTAGAGCAATTTCCACAGGCCGATGCCGCGGCGGATATCGAAGGGGAAATCGAGCGAATTGCCCGGCGCCTTGCCGGCGACGGCCGGCAACGTCTTCAAGAAGGCATAGAGATCGCCAATGTCGGCCGGATTCATGCGCGCGTAGGATGCATAGGGAAACGCCGGATAAAAATGCTCACCAGAAGGCGACACGCCCTTCAGCATGGCATTGGCGAGGTCCTCGACAGACCATGCGCCGATACCGTCCTTGGGATCTTGCGAAATGTTGGGCGGCACGAAGGTTCCGAAGGGCGTCTTGAGTTCGAGGCCCCCAACGAGCTGAAGCCGCGTGTCGCCCTGTGAGCCCGGCTTTGCATGGCAGGATGTGCAACCGCCGGCATAAAAGATGCGCTTGCCCCTGGCTGCGTCGCCAGGACCGAGCTTGGCCAAGGTTTCCCTGTCGAGCCTCACCGGCGCCGACAGGACCCACCCGGCAACTGCACCGACGCCGCCCAGAATGACGACGGCGCCGACAAGTTTCTTCAGCCATGCCATGGCTGGTGATCAGCCCTTCTTGATTCTGTAGCCTTGATGGCAGGTGCCGCAATCCGAGCCGATGGCGCCGACTTGCGCCTTCAGCGCGTCGGCATCGGCGGGAGCCGCAGCGACCGCAGCCTTGACGTCGGCGAGATATTTGTCCTCCGCTGCCTTGAAGCCAGCCATGTCTTCCCAGATCTTCGGCGAGGCCGTGGTGTCGCCGGTGTCGCTGCCGGCCGGGAACAGCGCATCGGCATCGAATTTGTCGGCATTCGCCTGCAGCGCCTGAAGTTGCGTCAACACAGCCGCCGCATCAAAGGGTTCCTCGCCCTTGACCACTTTCGACAGGCCGCCGACGATCTTTCCGCGTTCCTTCATCAGTGCCTGCCGATCGAGGATCGGGTCGGCAAAAGCCGCCGAGGCCGCGAGTGCGAGCATAGAGATGGCGATAACAAGCTTTCTCATTCAATTGGCTCCATGATGAAGGCATTTCGGGACAGGACGTTAACGGATGCATCAGGGGGAAAATTCCCTTCCCCCTGATGATTTTTGCCAGACCTTTGTTGTTACGGGAATCTCGACGCAGAAAAAGAAAAGCCCCGCTCGATGAACTGCCCCCCGAAAGTTGGGCATCAACCTTCGGGGGAGCAGTTCATCGCGCGGGGCTTCTCTACGATCGATCAGGACATCAAACGCGCTGTGTTCAAGCGGACTCGAACGACGCGGTTTGAGTCTTTGTTTTCGTGCATGTCGTTATCCCAAAACCGCTGCGCACTTTTGGGCAACATGCATCAGGCCTTTTCGTACAATTCGAGGACATGGTCCCAGTTGATCAGGCTATCGACGAACGCCTCGAGATATTTCGGCCGGGCGTTGCGATAGTCGATGTAATAGGAGTGCTCCCAGACATCGACGCCAAGGATCGGCGACGCGCCATGAACGAGCGGGTTCTCGCCGTTCGGCGTCTTCGAGATCGCCAGCTTGCCATCCTTGACCGAGACCCAGGCCCAGCCGGAACCGAACTGAGTCGTGCCGGCGGCAATGAAGTCGGCCTTGAACTTGTCATAGCCACCAAGATCGCTATCGACTGCCTTCTGCAAGGCGCCCGGCAGCTTGTTGCCGCCGCCGCCTTTCTTCATCCACTTCCAGAAATGGATATGGTTGTAGTGCTGGGCAGCATTGTTGAAGAGGCCGGCATTCTTGCCGAACGACTGCTTGACCACCTCTTCGACCGACAGATCACCCAAGCCGGCCTCGGCGGCGAGCTTGTTTCCGTTATCGACATACGCCTTGTGGTGCTTGTCGTGGTGATATTCCAGCGTCTCTTTCGACATGTAAGGCTGCAAGGCCTCATAGTCGTAAGGCAGAGCGGGCAATTCAAAGGCCATGGATAGTACTCCCTCGTGGAAAAATCCGGTGTCGATACCGGAGTAAGATAGGTCTGGAATGGATTGGGACAACTCCGGATGAAGCGTCGGTCGCCTTTTTATCCGCTCAAGCAGGGGAAGTCGAATGCGCCCAAGCCCAATAGAGTTCGCGCGCCTTTTTGGCCACCGGCCCGGGTTGCAGATTGCGATCCTCGATACGCGTGACCGGCACCACCTTGGAATGGTTCCCGGTCGAAAAAATTTCGTCCGCTTCGAGGAAATCTCGCACCGACAGCGTCTTTTCCGTGGTCCTGAAGCCATATTCGCCGAGCAGCGTTATCGTGCGCGAGCGGGTGATGCCGGACAGGAAGGTGCCGTTCGGCGCAGGCGTAAAGACGTGACCGTCCTTGACCAGGAAGATGTTCGAGGTTCCGGTCTCGGCGACGTTGCCCAGCATGTCGAGCACCATTGCGTTGTCGAAGCCGCGCATCTTGGCTTCGAGAATGGCCCGACCGTTGTTGGGGTAAAGGCAGCCGGCCTTGGCGTTGGTCGGCATGGTTTCGATGGTCGGACGCCGGAACGGCGACACGGTCACCGAAAAGCCAGTCGCCGGAATCATCGGTGATTCATAGAGGCAAAGGCAGAAGCGGGTCGAGGCGGGATCGGCCGGCACGCCCATATAGCCGCCATGCTCGGCCCAGTACATCGGCCTGATATAGACCGCCGTCTTGCCGTCGAACTTCTTCAACCCATCCCATGTCAGCCCGACGATCTTGTCGGCGCTCATGTTCGGCTTCAGGCCGAGCGCGATCGCCGAGGAATTCACCCTGGCGGCATGGAGGTCGAGATCCGGCGCCACGCCTTCGAACCAGCGGCCACCGTCGAACACGCTAGTGCCGAGCCACATGGCGTGGCTGCGCGGCCCCAGAATGGCGACGTTGCCCTCGTGCCAATCACCATCGACGAAAGTCCATGTCGCGGATTGCGCCGCAGCCGCCAGTGTCATCGTGTCGTCCCGCCTCAATCGGTCTCGTGTGACGGCCATTGGAAGATGCTTTGGCGGGCGCCGTCAACCGGCATCATGGAGTTTTGTTGAGGCCAGTGCCGGGGCGCAATGCAATCAAAGCTTGCACCTTGTCGCACCTGCCCTCAAAACTGTTGTCATGCAATACGCCGCCTATGTCTTCGACGCCTATGGCACGCTGTTCGACGTGCATGCCGCCGTGCGCCGTCATGCAGACCGGATCGGGCCGGACGGCCAATTGTTGTCCGAGATCTGGCGCGCCAAGCAGCTCGAATATTCCTGGGTGCGCACGCTGATGGGCGCCTATGCCGATTTCTGGCAACTGACCGAACAGGCGCTCGATTTCGCCTTGCGCAAGGTTCCCTCGGCCGACCCCGGTCTCAAGGCGATATTGCTGGATGCCTACTGGCGGCTGGATTGCTATCCGGAAGTGCCGGCCGTGCTCAAGGCGCTCAAGGCTTCGGGAGCGAGGCTGGCGATTCTGTCAAACGGTTCGCCCGAAATGCTGCAGGCAGCGGTCAAATCCGCCGCGCTCGACCAGGTTCTGGATGACATCTATTCCGTCGACAGGGTGCGGCGCTTCAAGACCGATCCGGCTGTCTACGATATGGTCGCCACCGGCTGGCGCCTCTACCCCGGCGCGGTTTCCTTCCAGTCCTCCAACCGCTGGGACATTGCAGGCGCCACCAAATTCGGCTTTCGCACGGTGTGGATCAACCGTTCCAACCAGCCCGAAGAATACCAGGATTTCCCACCGGCCCTTATCCTGCCGTCGCTCGAAGCCCTTGTGCCCGGCAGCTAGGAGACCTGTGTCTCTGGCGCCACAGTAGCGGCTCGGTCACAGCTTCGCCTTTGTTTGCCCACGTTCGGGCCAGAATCGGAACCGCCTATCGCCCCAGGTGTTGTCAGGCACCCCGCGGAACTGTCGGCGAATTCACGCTTTGTTGCGATTTGAGACTTAAAGAAGGCAACCATGTCCATAACCGAAATCGAATCTTTTCGCCTGAGCCGTCGCGGCTTTCTCAACGCCGCAGCCCTGGGCGCCGCTTCGATCGCGGTTTCCGCATGCGCCACTACCGGGCCGGGCCCGGTCGAGCCGCCGCCGCCAGCCTATGTCGAACCGCCCCTGACCGATTATGTGACGATGTACGCGGCAGTCAGCGACGGCGGCTTCGATTTGCCGGCCATCCCCGTCGACAAGATCGATCCGCAGTTCCTGCGTCAGATCGTTCCCGACCCGACGGGACAGAAGCCGGGAACCATAGTCGTCGATACCACCGGCCACTTCCTTTATCTGGTTCGTCCAGGCGGTCAGGCGATACGCTACGGCGTCGGCCTTGGCCGCGCCGGTTTCGAATGGTCCGGCGACGCCGTCGTTCAGTGGAAGCAGAAATGGCCAAAGTGGACGCCGCCGGACGAAATGATAGCCCGCCAGCCGGAATTGAAGCCCTACAGCGCCGACAATGGCGGCATGCCCGGCGGCCTGAAGAACCCGCTCGGCGCACGCGCGCTCTATCTGTTCCAGGGCAATGTCGACACGCTCTATCGTCTGCACGGCTCGCCTGAATGGCGGTCGATCGGCAAGTCGGTATCGTCAGGCTGCGTGCGTCTGATGAACCAGGACATTATCGACCTCTATGATCGCGTGCCCTCGAAGACGCCGGTCGTCGTGACCAGCGACGCCAGCCAACCCATGGTGGCGACGGCCAACCGACAGGCGATCCCGATCGACGCCGGAGTGCCGGACGGTTCGGTGCTACTTGGACCGGTCAAGGCGATTACCAATTCGATCTTCTGAGCAGGCGAAGGGGCGGCGGTTACGACGCTCCTTCACCGGATTGTCTCTCTGAAACGGAACCGATTCTGCATCGGCGGAGACCGGTCTGTCGCGTGGCGGCCCACTGCGATATTCTGTGGTGATGAAACTCAGCCAGAGCATACGGTTCTGCACGTCCGAGGACGGTACCCGCATCGCTGTCGCATCATGCGGGGAAGGCAAGGTGATCGTTCGGGCGGCGCACTGGCTGAGCCATGTCGATTATGATCTCGAAAGCCCGGTTTGGCGGCCATGGCTCCAGGCCCTTTCGGCCCACAACCAGTTTGTGCGCTACGATCCACGCGGTTGCGGTCTGTCGGATCGCCATGTCGCCGACCTCTCGATCGAAGCGTGGCACGCAGACCTGGACGCCGTGACGGCGACCATCGAGCAGCCAAGTTTCGTTCTGCTCGGTCTTTCGCAAGGCGGCGCTCTCAGCATCGCCTATGCGCTGCGGCATCCTGAGCGGGTGTCGCATCTGGTGCTGCTGAATGCCTACGGCCAGGGTGCGAGAGTTCGAGCGCAGACCGAGGCCGAGCGGTTGGAAGCCGAAACACTCGTCAATTTCGTGCGCATTGGCTGGGGACGCGAAAATCCTGCGTTCTGCCAGTTCTTCACCAACCTTTTCATTCCCAACGGGACACAAGAACAGCACCGCTGGTGGGGCGATCTTGAGCGCGTGACGGCAAGCGCCGACGTAGCCGCCCGCCTGCTCTGGCAGATGCAGGGGATCGACGTCCTCGACCTCGCGGTGAAACTCCGCGTCCCGACGTTGATCGCGCACAGCCGCGGGGACATGCGCGTGCCGTTCGATGAAGGCTGCAAGCTTGCCGCAGCGATCCCTGGAGCGCGCTTCCTGCCGCTTGAAAGCAAGAATCATGTTCTCCTGCCGACCGAGCCAGCCTGGAAGGTGTTCCAGGATGAACTCGATGCCTTCCTCGGACATGAGCGGCCCAGGCAGCCGCGCGCAATCCGAGAGGCCGGCCTGACACCTGCCGAGGCGGCGCTTCTGGATCTGGTCAAACAGGGGCTGGACAACCGCGCGATCGCGCAGCGCTTGAGCAAGAGCGTGAAGACCGTGCGCAATCAACTGTCGATGATTTTCAGCAAGCTCGGCGTCCACAGCCGATCGCAGGCAATCGTGATGACGCTGTCCGACAGAGAGCGAGCGCCCCAGCCCGATTGAGTTCCTCGCAGACCACAAATAAGGGACTTCTGTCCCTATTTGCATTCGCTTTCACTTCCCCCACGGGACTGCTGCATCATGCCCATCATCAGAGGGGGTCTCATCCTCGGAATCGGCGGAGCGACAAGCCGTCGTCCGAAGATCAGGAGGAACCCGACATGACGCAACTCAATGAAACCAGGCTCAATGAATTGGTAGGCCGCGTTCTGGGCGACCTTGGTGGTGCGGTCAGCGTGCCGTTGGTTCGGATCGGAGATGCGCTGGGTCTCTACAAAACGCTCAAGGAAATCGGCCCTGCGAAGGCCAACGAACTTGCCGATGCTGCAGGATGCGCGCGTCGCTACGTTCGCGAATGGCTGTCGGCGCAGGCGGCGTCCGGCTACGTGCACTATGAACATGGACGGTTTTCGCTGACGCCCGAGCAGTCATTCGTATTTGCCGAACCCGACAGCCCGGTCCATCTGATTGGCGGTTTCGACACCGCGGCTGCTATGGTCGAGAACCAGCCAAAAGTGGAATCGGCTTTCAGGACCGGGCGAGGCGTTGCCTGGGGCGATCAGGCAGGGTGTCTGTTTTGCGCCGTGTCACGTCTGTTTCGGCCGGGTTATGTCAATGCCCTGGTGAAGGACTGGCTGCCGGCGCTTGACGGTGTCGTCGCCACGTTGAAGGCAGGGGCATCGGTGGCCGACGTTGGGTGTGGGCACGGTCTGTCGACGATCCTGATGGCGCAGGCCTTCCCCGCCTCCCGCTTCATAGGTTACGACTTCCATCCGGCCTCGATTGCCGCCGCGACCGCGCATGCCCGGTCGTACGGACTGACGAACCTGAATTTCGAGGTCGGCCGGGCGCAAGATTTTGGCGGGCGTGGCTTCGATCTGATCACCTGCTTCGACTGCCTGCACGATATGGGCGACCCAAAGGCCGCGGCGGTGCATATTCGCAAATCGCTAAAAGAGGGCGGCACCTGGATGATCGTCGAACCCATGGCGGGAGATACTCTGGAGGAAAATATCAATCCGGTCGGACGGCTGTACTACTCGGCCTCGACGATGATCTGCGTTCCCACATCACTGGCACAGGAGACGGGCCTCGCGCTCGGAGCTCAAGCAGGAGAGAACCGGCTGACGGAAGTGATCCGGTCGGGTGGGTTCTCTCGTGTCCGGCGGGCTGCCCAGACCCCACTCAACATGGTGCTCGAAGCGACCTGACGCAGAAAAGGTCGGTTCGGGCCCTCCTCGAACCGGCCAACCAACGTCTGTCCGCCAAAACCGGCTCAATGCCGCCTATCCGATGCGGCTTCAAGCCACGGGCATTTCGCCAAAGCGGATGCCTCTGCCTCAGATCCGAAGCTCACCGCCCCCTGGAAAGACTGCCCAATATCCCGCGCACGATTGCCCTTCCGACCGACGAGCCGACCGAGCGCACCACCGACTTGATCGCCGCCTCGGCCACCGTCTGGCGGTTGGACGGGCGCGGTGCAGATGTGCGCCTGCCACCCGATTGCGGCGCGGGATCGTCATTGCCGAAGCCCGGAATGGTCCAGCGCGAGCCGCCGCTGCCGGCCTGCTGGGCCTGCTCTTCGGCATCCTGCGCGTCCTTGGCCTTTTTTTGCAGCATTTCGAAAGCCGATTCGCGGTCGACGGCCTGATCGTACTGGCGGGCGACCGGGCTTTCCTGGATCAGCTTTTGCCGCTCAGCGGCAGTTATGGGTCCAAGCCGCGAGGATGGCGGGCGGATAAGCGTCCGCTGCACCATGGACGGAACACCCTTGGCCTCCAGCGTCGAGACCAGCGCTTCGCCTGTGGCAAGCTGGGTAATGGCGGTCATGCAGTCAAAATCGGGATTTGGCCGGAACGTCTCGGCTGCCGTCCGGACTGCCTGCTGCTCACGCGGCGTATAGGCGCGCAGCGCGTGCTGGACGCGATTGCCGAGCTGGGCCAGGACTTTTTCAGGGATATCCAAAGGGTTCTGCGTGACGAAATAGACGCCGACGCCTTTCGAGCGGATCAGTCGGACCACTTGTTCGACGCGATCGATCAGCACCTTGGGTGCTTCGTCGAACAGAAGATGCGCCTCGTCGAAAAAGAACACCAGCTTCGGCTTGTCGGGGTCGCCGACTTCCGGCAGCACCTCGAACAGTTCCGACATCAGCCATAGCAGGAAGGTCGCGTAGAGCCGCGGATTCATCATCAGCTTGTCGGCGGCAAGCACGCTGATGGCCCCGCGTCCGTCGCGGGTGGTGCGCATGATATCGGCGATACGCAGTGCCGGTTCGCCGAAGAAGTTCGCCGCGCCCTGCTGCTCCAGGACGAGCAGCGTGCGCTGGATCGCCCCGACCGATGGCTTCGTCACGTTGCCGTAGCGTGAGCCGATCTCGTCGGCACGCTCGGCGATGTTGGCCAAGAGCGCCTGCAGGTCCTTCATGTCGAGCAGCAGCAGGCCTTCCTCGTCAGCCAGGCGGAAGGCGATGTTCATGATGCCTTCCTGCGCCTCGGTCAGGTTCATCAGGCGCGATAGCAACAACGGCCCCATTTCCGAGACCGTGGCGCGGATCGGATGACCCTGTTCGCCGAACAAGTCCCAGAAGATGACGGGGAATTCCTGGAAGTCATAAGGATCGAGCTTGACCTGTTCGGCCCGCTTGACGAGGAAATCCTGTGCCGTGCCCATCATCGCGATGCCCGACAGATCCCCCTTGATGTCGGCGCAGAACACAGGCACGCCGGCGTTGGAAAATCCTTCGGCCAGGATCTGCAAGGTGACTGTCTTGCCGGTACCGGTGGCGCCCGTCACCAGGCCATGACGATTCCCATATTGCAGCAACAGCTGCTCGGCACGCTGATAGCTGTCGTCGGGCTTGCGGCTGGCGCCGATGAAAATACTGCTGTCGTCAGCCATATGCACGGTCTCCGCAAACTGATGTGTCTAAAGCCAGTGGCCTTGCCGCAGGTATAGTGAGGCCATTGGACAGCGACAATGCCATTCGTCCAAATCGGGGCCATTCGTCCAAATCACCCCATTCTTTCAAATCGGGTTTTTGGAGCTTGCGGATTTTGCCGCTGTTTGGCAATCGTCGTCCTCGCGGACTGACCTATATCTGATGGATCGAATCCGGTCTCTGGAAGCGCATTGCATTGCGATATCGGACCGGGGACCGTAGACTGGACCGCTCCCGGCCGGTGCGGCCGCATGAAACGAGGAGGACGGATGGGCGCCGGAGCCTTGATCCAGGACGTGGAACCCGAAAACATCGAGCGCCAGCGATGGCTCGCCTTGGCGGAAAAGGCTTTGGCAGGCGCTTCCTTCGAGGAAAGGCTGGTCTCGCACAGCGACGACAACATCCGTATCGAACCGCTCTACGACCGCAGCACCGCGGCGGAACCGATCGTGCGCGCAAACCCGAAATCGCCATGGATCGTCAGCCAGCGAATCGACGATCCCGACACCAACCGCGCCAGAAGCCAAGCGCTGGAGGATGTGGCACAGGGTGCCACGGGATTGTCGCTGGTCTTCGAGGGGGCGCCGAACGCGTTCGGATACGGCTTGCCGAGAACGGCGGAGGCGTTGGAGGCGGTGCTGGACGGCATACCGCTCAACCGCATCCAGGTTCGCATCGACGCCCATCCCTGGAGCCGCGCCGTGGCCGACTGGCTGGTCGCTTTCCTGAGCAAGCGGCGGTCGGACCCGGCAAAGCTCAACCTCTCCTTCGGCATCGATCCAGCGGCGATCTTCGCGGGAACCGGTCGGCTGCGCATGTCGATCGAGGCGCTGCAGGCCTCCATGCCGCAGTCGCTGGCGCATTTCTTCGCGATGGGCGTTCCGGGCGTGCTGCTGGAAGCTGACGGGCGCGTGTTCCACAATGCCGGCGCCACGGAAGCGCAGGAGCTTGGCATCATGCTGGCTTCGGCTGTCTCCTACCTCAGAATGTTCGAGACGGCGCGGCAGCCGCTTGTCTATGCCGCACCTCATATCGGTTTTGCACTCAGCGTCGACCAGGACCAGTTGCTGTCGATAGCCAAGATGCGGGCGCTGCGCAGGCTCTGGGCGCGGGTGCAGGAGGCTTGTTCGATCCCGACATCCACGGCCAGTATCCATGCCGAGACCTCGTTTCGCATGATGACGGCGATGGACCCGGAGACCAACATCCTGCGCACCACCATTGCATGCTTTGCTGCGGCGTGCGGCGGCGCCGATTCGATCTCCATCCTGCCGCACACGATCGCGCATGGTCTGCCGGCGGGTTTTGCACGTCGTGTTGCCCGCAACACGCAGCTGATCATGGCCAATGAAAGCCATATCGATCATGTCGCCGATCCCGCCTATGGTTCCGGCGCTGTCGAGGCGCTGACCATGGAATTGTGCGAGCTGGCCTGGGCGGAATTGCAGACGATCGAAGCCGAGGGCGGTGTCCTGTCCAGCCTTCAGGACGGACACATCCAGAAGCGCGTCCACGCAGCGGCGGAGCAGCGCAATGCAGCCTACCGCACAGGTGAACGGGCCATCATCGGCACCACGCTCTATCCATCAAAAGACGAACGCCCGGTCGAGACGCTGGCGGCGGAACGGCGACCGGCCTTCACCGAAGGCGTTGCCGTCTGCGAGCCGCTGTTTCCAGTCCGCATCGACCAATCGATCGGAGCCGGCTCTTGATCCCGGACTTCGGCCAGATCGGCTGGATCCCGCCACGCCGCACGCCTGTCGAGGTCAAAGGCCAGCGGACCACGCCGGAAGGGCTCATTGCCAAGCATCTGTACAATCAAAGCGATCTCAAGGGGCTGCCGCATCTCGACACCTATCCCGGCCTGCCGCCCTTCGTGCGCGGCCCCTACCCGACCATGTATGTCCAGCAGCCCTGGACGATCCGGCAATATGCCGGTTTCTCGACGGCCGAAGATTCCAACGCTTTTTACCGACGCAACCTTGCCGCCGGCCAGAAAGGGCTGTCGGTCGCCTTCGATCTCGCCACGCATCGCGGCTATGACAGCGATCATCCGCGCGTTGCCGGCGATGTCGGCATGGCGGGCGTCGCCATCGATTCCATCCTCGACATGCGGCAGCTCTTCGACGGCATTCCGCTCGACGAGATGACGGTATCGATGACGATGAACGGCGCGGTGCTGCCGATCATGGCGCTTTACATCGTCGCTGCGGAAGAACAAGGCGTTGCGCAGAAGGATCTCGCCGGGACCATTCAGAACGACATTTTGAAGGAATTCATGGTCCGCAACACCTACATCTATCCGCCGAAACCTTCGATGCGGATCGTGTCGGACATCTTCTCATACACATCGAAGAACATGCCGAAGTTCAATTCGATATCGATCTCCGGCTATCACATGCAGGAGGCCGGCGCGACGGCCGACCTTGAGCTCGCCTACACGATCGCCGATGGCATCGAGTATGCCCGCGCCGGCGTCGCGGCGGGCCTCGACATCGACCGCTTTGCGCCTCGCCTGTCCTTCTTCTGGGCCATCGGCATGAATTTCTTCATGGAAGTCGCCAAGCTGCGGGCTGCGCGCCTGTTGTGGGCGACCCTGATGCAGAAGAATTTTTCGCCCAAGGACGAGCGCTCGCTGTCGCTGCGCACCCATTGCCAGACTTCTGGCTGGTCGCTGACGGCGCAGGATCCCTACAACAACATCATCCGCACCATGATCGAGGCGATGGCTGCAACGCAGGGCCATACCCAGTCGCTGCACACCAATTCCTTCGACGAGGCGATGGCGCTGCCGACCGACCATTCGGCGCGGATCGCCCGCAACACGCAGCTCATCCTGCAAAAGGAATCCGGCACCACGCGCATCATCGACCCGTGGGGCGGTTCGGCCTATCTCGAACGGCTGACGCATGATCTGGCGGCGCGCGCCCTTGCCCATATCGAGGAGGTCGAGGCGCTCGGCGGCATGGCCGCGGCGACCGAACAGGGCATACCCAAGCTGCGCATCGAGGAAGCCGCCGCACGCACGCAGGCGCGCATCGATTCCGGCGAGCAGATGCTGGTCGGCGTCAATGCCCATCGGCCCGAGACCGACATCGAGGTCGACGTGCTGAAGATCGACAATGCCGAAGTCAGGGCGCGGCAATTGTCGAAGCTGCAACGGCTGAAGGGCACGCGCGACGTCGCCGCCGTCGAAAGCGCGCTCGATGCGCTGACCCGCGCTGCGCAGGGCAACGAAAACCTGCTGGAGTTCGCCATCCTAGCCGCGCGCGCCAATGCCACGGTCGGTGAGATTTCATTCGCGTTGGAAAGAGCCTTTGGGCGCCACGTCGCCACGGTGCAGACCATTTCGGGGGTCTATCGCAAGGCGCTTGGCGATCATCCCGTGGTCGAGGGTCTGCAGGACAAGCTTGACGCCTTCGAGAAGAAGACCGGCGGCAAGCCGCGCATCCTGGTCGCCAAGATGGGTCAGGACGGCCACGACCGTGGCCAGAAGGTCATCGCCACGGCCTTCGCCGATCTCGGCTTCGACGTCACCGTCGGCGCGATGTTCCAGACACCCGATGAGATCGCCAGGCTGGCGGTCGCACAGGACGTCCACATCGTCGGCGCCTCGTCGCTGGCGGCGGGACATCTGACGCTGATCCCCGAACTGCGCGACGCGCTGAAAAAGCTCGGCCGCGGCGACATGCTGATCGTCGCCGGCGGCGTCATCCCGCCGCAGGACTACGACGCGGTGCGGCAGGCGGGAGCTGCCGAGATCTTCCCGCCGGGCACGGTCATACCGGAAGCAGCGGATCGCCTGCTGGACCGGCTGCTGGCCTAGACTTGTTATAATATCTGTTGCAACTTCTCGCCGGTCGAGTTATAATCTGCGTTGCAACAGGATATCTGTCATGAACACGACCATTCGCAAGATCGGCAATTCCGAGGGTGTGATCCTGCCCAAGGAGTTGCTCGATCGTCTGAACATGAAGGCAGGCGACAGCATCGTCATCGTTCAGGAAGGTGAAGAGCTTCGTTTGCGTCGCACCGAAGACAGCGCCGAGGAATTCGAGCGTAAGATGAAGATCGCACGCGAGCGGATGAAAAAGTACGAGGTTGCCTACCGTGCGCTCGCGAAATGACCGAGCATCATTTGAGGGAGTTCGTGGAGTCGCTTCACGCTGAGCAGTTGCGCCTGCACGGCGGGGCGGCAGGCATACGTGATGAAGGCATGCTGGAGTCGGCGCTCTCCCGTCCACAGCAGCGAGAGATTTATGGCGATCCGGATCTTTGCGAACTGGCGGCGGCATACCTGTTCGGCATCGCCAAAAATCATCCGTTCGTTGACGGCAACAAACGTACTGCCTTTGCAGCGGCCGATCTGTTTCTTTATTTCAACGGATTGAGCGTCGAGGCCGACCAGCAGGACGTCATTCAACTGGTCTTGATGGTCGCTGCTGGCGAGATCGATGAAACTGGAGCCGCGGCTTTCTTCCGCGACCATGTCGTCAAGCTCGAGGATTAGCTCTCGGACAGCTTGACGATTTCCCATTCCTTGCCGTTGACGCTGGCCAAGTCGCCGACCTTCTTGCCGAACAGGGCCATGGCCATCGGCGAAACATGCGAAATGCTACCCTTGGCCGGATCGGCTTCGTCCTCGCCGACAATTTTCCAGTGCACCTTCCTGCCGTCGTCGCCTTCGATCGTGACGCCCATGCCGAAGCGCACCACGTCGCTGCCCGGCTCCGGTGCGGAGAGTTCGGCGCTTTCACGCCGGGCGGTCCAATAGCGCAGGTCGCGCGACACGACCGCGATGCGCTCGCGGTCGGCTTTGCGCTCGGCCTTCGCCAGTATGTCGCGCAGATCGGCAAGATTCTCGTCGATCATCGCCAGGCCGCGTTCCGTCACCAGATTGCGATGGTGGCTGACTGGCCGTTCACCTACACCGGCAATGGCATTTTCGCTGTCTTCCTCGCGGGTGAAAGCTCTGCTCATTTCCTGAACTTAGGCCCGCAGAGGCTGCTCGACAAGCCATTGTCGCGCGCTCGGCAGGAGAGACAGAACGGCTGGCACGATTCCTGCGATAAGCAGGCTTGAACGCTGGGATTCTGTGCCGATGTTGAACAGACGAACGCTGCTGACCGGGACCGCCGGCTTTGCCGTCATGGGGCTTGCGCTTGGCAAGGCGGTGGCCGCAAACCTGACTGGCATCGAGAAAGCCTCGATCCGCGGCTCGATCAATGCCACCGACCTCGGCGTGCAGCCCGGCACATCAGACGATCAGAGCAAGGCCTTCGCCAAACTCCTGCGTGACGCAAACAGCCGCGACATGCCGATATTCCTGCCGCCCGGCACCTATGTCGTCTCCAATCTTTCGCTGCCCGGCCGCGTGCGTCTTTCCGGCGTGCCGGGCGCGACGCGCATCGTTTACGGCGGTGACGGCCACCTGTTCATGGCCGAACAGGCCGACCATATCGAACTTAGCGGTCTGGTCTTCGATGGTTCGAACCGCACGATGGGCGATTACACGCAAGGGCTGCTCGATCTGCGCCGTATCGCGCACCTCGCCATCGACAATTGCCAGATCACCGGCAGCGGCAAGAACGGACTGGCGCTGGAACATGCGGCGGGCGGGGTCGAGCGCAGCGAGATATCGGGTGCCGCCGATGCCGGCATTTACTCGGTCGAGGCTGGCGGGCTGTCTATCACGGGCAACACCGTCTCCGATTGCGCCAATGGCGGCATCCTCGTGCACCGCTGGCAGGCGGCGGAAGACGGCACCATGGTCACCGGCAACCGCGTCCAACGGATCCAGGCACGCGGCGGCGGAACCGGGCAGAACGGCAACGGCATCAATGCCTTTCGCGCCGGCAATGTCGTCATCTCGGGCAACATCGTCTCGGACTGCGCCTTCTCGGCGATCCGGGCCAACAGCGCCAGCAACCTGCAGATATCGGGCAACACCTGCTCGCGCTCGGGCGAAACGGCGGTCTATTCCGAATTCTCGTTCGAAGGCGCCATCATCAGCAACAACATCGTCGACGGTGCCGCCAACGGCATCTCGATCGTCAATTTCAACGAAGGCGGCCGCATGGGCGTCTGCTCGGGCAACATTGTGCGCAATCTGTCGACCAGCGGCCCCTACCCCGCCGACTCGCCAGGGTTTGGCGTTGGCATCGGCGTCGAAGCCGACACAACCGTTTCCAACAACGTCATCGAGAACACGCCGCTCTATGGCATGCAGATCGGCTGGGGCCCGTACCTGCGCAATGTCGTCGCCACCGGCAACATCATTCGCAAGGCCGGAACCGGGATCGTCGTATCCGTGGTCGAGGGCGCCGGTACGGCCATCATTTCAGACAATGTCATCGACGGTGCGCTGAACGGCGCCATTGTCGGCCAGCGCTGGGCCGAACCGGCGACTGGCGATCTCACGTCATCGGACAATACCGGCTATGCGCATCTGACCGTCGAGCGCAATCACGTCAGTTGAGGGCTGCTGTCGGCCTCAGCGCCCCGACCTTGGCACCGTTGCGGTTTTCGATGGGCGTGTTTGCCAATTCGCTCAGCTTGAACGCCAAGGCCTCGTCGGCGCGCAACAGTTTGGCAAGGACGGCGGCAGCCATGGCTTCACCGGCGCGGCCGGCGCCATCGTCGCATTTGAGCGCGATGCCGAGACCGAGCTCCGGAATTGCGGCACAATGGACGCCCTCGGCGCCGCCTTTGGTGAAAATCCGCCCTGGTGCGGCCTGCATCAGCGCGACGTCTTCGCGGCCGCTGCCGGCAACCAAGAAGGGCTCGGCCATGCAGGCGGAAAGCAGCCGCTTTGCAGCCTTGGCTCGCTCTGGGCCAAAACCTGATGTCGTGGCCATGCGGGCAAAGCCGAGCGCGAAGCTCCTGAGCGGCACCGCATAGGTTGGGATCGAACAGCCATCGATGGCTCGCTGGTCCTCACCATGGACAGCGCCCGTGACCGACTGCATGGCATCGCGCACCATCTCCTGCAGGCCGTGTCCCGGCTTGACATAGCCGCGATGTGCAATGCCGGCGTGGACGCAGGTGCAGAGGAAGCCGGAATGCTTGCCGGAACAATTGTTGTGCAATGCGTTCGGCGAGCCGCCGCCGCGGGCGAGTGCAATCTCAGCATCATGATTGGACGGCCAATGCGTGCCGCATTCGAGAGCCGAACCGTCCAGCCCGGCCTTGGCCAGCATGGATCGCGCCAGTTCGACATGGGCCGGCTCGCCCGAATGGGACGCACAGGCAAGCGCCAGTTCGCGGTTGCCGAAACCATAGGCATCGGCCGCCCCGCTTTCGACCAGCGGCAATGCCTGGATCGCCTTGACGGCGGAGCGCGGAAACACCAGCTTGGCCGTGTCGCCGATCTCCCAGACAGGCTTGCCGTCGCCATCGAAGACCGCGACTGAGCCGCGATGCGCGCTCTCGACGATCGCGCCGCGCAACACTTCGATCAGAACCGGATTTGTCATGAACCCTCCCGTAAATGCGGGCGGTTTATCTGATCCGGTCGAGAATGGAAACGTAGTTGGCCACCGCCGCACCGCCCATGTTGAAGATGCCGCCAAGTTTTGCGCCCGGCACCTGGATGCTGCCGGCCTCGCCGACAAGCTGCATGGCGGTCAAGACATGCATGGACACGCCCGTGGCGCCGATCGGATGGCCCTTGGCCTTCAGCCCGCCGGATGGATTGACCGGCAGGCGACCATCCCTAGCCGTTGTGCCGTCCAGCGCCAGCTTGGCCCCCTCTCCCGGCTTGGCAAGGCCCATCGCCTCATATTCAATCAGTTCGGCAATGGTGAAGCAGTCATGCGTTTCGACGAAGGAGAGATCGTCGAGCGTCACGCCGGCGTTCTTGAGCGCCCGGGTCCAAGCCTGCTCGCAGCCTTCGAAGGTCAGGATGTCGCGCTTCGACATCGGCAGGAAATCCTGCACATGCTCGTTGGCGCGGAAGGCAACGGCACGACGCATCTTCAGCGCCGTGGCGGTGTCGGCGAGAATGAGGGCGGCGGCGCCGTCGGAGACCAGCGAGCAGTCGGTGCGCTTCAGAGGACCGGCGACGAAGGGGTTCTTCTCGCTCTCCTGGCGGCAGAACTCATAGCCGAAATCCTTGCGCATCTGCGCATAGGGGTTGTCGACGCCGTTCTTGTGGTTCTTGGCGGCAATCATGGCCAGCGCATCCGACTGGTCGCCGTAGCGCTGAAAATAGGCCTGCGCGATCTTGCCGAAGACGCCAGCGAAACCCGCCGGTGTCTCGCCGTCCTCGGGCAGATAGGACGCCTTGAGCAGGTTTTTGCCGATCTCCGGCCCCGGCGTTGTCGTCATCTGCTCCGCGCCGACCACCAGCACGATGCGAGCGGCATTGGCGTCGATGGCACGGATGCCCTGGCGGACCGCCGCCGATCCGGTGGCGCAAGCGTTCTCGACGCGCGTCGCCGGCTTGAAGCGCAGCCGGTCGTCGGCCTGCAGCACCAGGCTGGCGGTAAAATCCTGTGCCGAAAAGCCGGCATTGAAGTGGCCGAGCACGATCTCGTCGACCTCGTCGGGACCGATGCCGGCATGGTCGAGCGCGTCCGTAGCGACCTTGACGATGAGGTTCTCGAGCGTTTCGCCCTCGAGCTTGCCGAAGCGCGAATGCGCCCAGCCAACGATGCATGCGGTCATGGCGGTCTCCATCCTTGGCGCCAGCCTAGCATGTGGGCCACGGCGCATTTCGCCTCTATTGTTCAAATATAAACAATCCTGCTCGCCTCGTGAAGGGCTGGGAGCAGACAATCGCTTGGTACAGGCGACGCCAGTGCTGATTTTTTTGTTGATTGACCCGTCAATAAAAAATAATCCTACTCGAAAGGGATCATTGCAAGATGCCGAAAATCGGAATGGAACCGCTGCGCCGCAAGGCGCTTATCGACGCGACGATCTCGGCGATCGGCGAGCGCGGCTCGCTCGACGTGACCATGTCCGAAATCGCCGGGCGCGCAGGGGTTTCGTCGGCCCTTGCCCATCACTATTTCGGCGCCAAGGACGAGCTGCTGCTGGCAACGATGCGCCACATCCTGGCCGAACTGACCGCCGACACGTTGCGCGCCCTTGGTTCGGCCAACACCGCGCGCGAGCGCGTCTCGGCGGTGGTCGCCGTCAACTTCTCCGACATCCAGTTCCAGCCGGAAACCATCGCCGCCTGGCTCGCCTTCTATGTCGAGGCGCAGAAATCATCGGCGTTGCGCCGACTGCTCAGGGTCTATGCGCGGCGACTGCATTCGAACCTGATGAGCGGGCTTGTCGGCATCTTGCCCAGAGCCGAAGCCGACCGCGCCGCCGAGGCGACAGCGGCGATGATCGACGGGCTCTACATCAGGCGGGCGCTGAAGGACGGCGTGCCTGATGCCGCGACCGCGATCGCGCTGGTCGAGGACTATCTCGAAACCAAACTTGGCGAGCGGCGCAAACAGTGACAATTAAGCGATCCAATTTCCTGATCGTCATGGTCGATCAGCTCAACGGAACCCTGTTTCCGGACGGGCCGGCGGAGTTTCTGCACGTACCGCACCTGAGGGCGTTGGCCGCACGTTCGGCGCGCTTTGCCAACAACTACACGGCGTCGCCGCTCTGCGCGCCGGGCCGTGCCTCGTTCATGAGCGGGCAATTGCCGTCGCGCACCGGCGTCTATGACAATGCCGCCGAATTCGCCTCATCGATCCCGACCTTCGCCCATCATCTGCGCTCTGCCGGCTACTACACCTGCCTGTCGGGCAAGATGCATTTCGTCGGGCCGGATCAGCTGCACGGTTTCGAGGAGCGGCTGACCACCGACATCTACCCGGCCGATTTCGGCTGGACGCCGGACTACCGCAAGCCCGGCGAGCGTATCGACTGGTGGTATCACAATCTGGGCTCGGTGACGGGCGCCGGCGTCGCCGAGATCACCAACCAGATGGAGTATGACGACGAGGTCGTGTTCCTGGCCACACAGAAGCTCTATCAGCTTTCGCGCGAACAGGATGATGCGAACCATCGGCCCTGGTGCCTCACCGTATCGCTGTCGCACCCGCACGATCCCTATGTCGCGCGCAAGCAGTATTGGGATCTTTACGAGCACTGCCAGGCGCTGGACCCGGAAACCGGGTTCATCGCGCATGACGAGCAGGATGCGCACTCCCGGCGGCTATACCACGCCAGCGACTATCCTTCTTTCGAGATCACGCCGGAACAGGTGCGTCGTTCGCGGCAGGGCTATTTCGCCAACATCTCCTATGTCGACGACAAGCTGGGCGAGATCCTGAACGTTCTCGAGCGCACCCGCATGGCCGACGACACAATCGTCCTGTTCTGCTCGGACCACGGCGACATGCTCGGCGAGCGCGGCCTGTGGTTCAAGATGAGCTTCTTCGAGGGCTCGGCGCGGGTGCCGCTGATGATTGCCGGCAAGGGCGTGCCAGCCGGGCTGATCGAGGCGCCGGTTTCCAATCTCGACGTGGCGCCGACGCTTTGCGACCTCGCCGGCATCGACATCGCTGCGATCGCACCATGGACGGACGGCCAGTCGCTGCTGCCGCTCACCGAGGGCATTGAGCGCACCGCGCCGGTGTTGATGGAGTATGCGGCCGAAGGGTCCAATGCGCCTTTGGTGGCGCTCCGCGACGGCAGATACAAATTCGTCCACTGCGAACTCGATCTGCCGCAACTGTTCGATCTCGAAGCCGATCCGCTCGAGCGAGACAATCTGGCCGAGGACCCGGCCAATGTGGCCTTGGTGGCGGCATTCATGGACAAGGTCCAGGCGCGTTGGGACATGGCCGGCTTCGACGCCGCCGTGCGTGAAAGCCAGGCGCGCCGCTGGGTCGTCTATCCGGCGCTGCGCAACGGCGCCTACTATCCCTGGGATTTCCAGCCGCTGCAAAAAGCGTCCGAGCGTTACATGCGCAATCACATGAACCTCGACAATCTCGAAGACAGCAAGCGGTATCCGCGAGGCGAATGATGTCAGACCTTCTCGTCCCCTCCCTCGACCACCTCAAGCAGGCCTATGCCGTCACATCCAGGGCGACGCAAATCACGCCGCTGCTGGAATCGACGGCACTGGCCCGTGAGACGGGTGCGGCCCGCGTCTTCATCAAGCCGGAATCGCTGCAATGGGCAGGCTCGTTCAAGGTGCGCGGCGCCTATTGGCGTCTGAAGCAGCTTTCGGCTGACGAAGCCAGGAAAGGCGTCGTCGCGTATTCCTCCGGCAATTTCGCGCAAGGGCTGGCGGCCGCCGGCCAAGCGCTTGCCATTCCGGTCACCATCGTCATGCCGATCGACGCACCGGCCGCCAAGCGCGACGCCACGGCAGGCTATGGCGCTCGTGTCGTGCTGACCGACCACGGCGAGCGCGCACGTGAGGAAGTCGCGGCCGCCAAGGCACGCGAGATCGCCGAGACCGAGGGGCTGGCGCTGCTGCATCCATTCGACGATCCGGAGATCGTCGCCGGCCAGGCGGGCGCCGGCCTCGAAGCGCTCGACCAACTCGAAGCCAAAGGTGCCAGCGCTGATCTTTTGTTCTGCTCGGTCGGCGGCGGCGGACTGATCGGCGGCGTTTCGCTTGCCTTCCACTATCTGTCGCCCGCCACAGAGATCATCGGCGTCGAGCCGGAAGGTTTCAATGGCATGGGCTCGTCGCTGGCACATGGCAGCATCGAGACGACGCCGATCGGGCCGAAATCGATATGCGACGGTTTGATGTCGCGACGGCCGGGCGATGCTCCGTTTGCCGCGGTGAAGACGGCAGGTGTTCGCGGCATCACCGTCGACGACCAATCGGTGCGGCGTGCCATGCGGATCGCCTTCGAGCGCATGAAGCTGGTGCTCGAACCATCGGGCGCAGCGTCGCTGGCGGCACTGCTCGGCGGCAAGGTGGATGTGGCGGGCAAAACCGTCCTGGTTGTGGCTACCGGCGGCAATGTCTCGCTCGCCGACTTTATGGCACATACGAACCATGCTTGAAGCAGATTTCGTCATCATCGGCTCCGGCTCGGCCGGCTCGGCCATGGCCTATCGCCTGTCGGAGGACGGCAAGCATTCGGTCATCGTCATCGAATTCGGCGGGACCGATATCGGGCCGCTGATCCAGATGCCGTCGGCACTGTCGATCCCGCTCAACATGAGCCTCTACGACTGGGGCTTTGCCAGCGAGCCGGAGCCGCATCTCGGCGGCCGCGTGCTGGCGACACCGCGCGGCAAGGTCATCGGTGGCTCGTCCTCGATCAACGGCATGGTCTATGTGCGCGGCCACGCCCGCGACTTCGACCATTGGGCCGAAGACGGTGCCGCCGGCTGGGGCTTCGCCGACGTGCTCCCCTATTTTAAGCGCATGGAGGACTCGGACGGCGGCGAGGATGGCTGGCGCGGTCACGGCGGGCCGCTGCATGTGCAGCGCGGCTCGCGTAAAAATCCGCTCTACGGCGCCTTCGTCGAGGCCGGTCGCCAAGCCGGGTTCGAACTGACCGACGATTACAACGGCGCTAAGCAGGAAGGCTTTGGGCCGATGGAGCAGACCATAAGCGGCGGCCGCCGCTGGTCGGCGGCATCCGCCTATCTGAAGCCAGCTCTCAAACGCAAGAACGTTAGCCTGCTCAAGGGTTTCGCCCGCCGGGTGATCATCGAGAATCAACGCGCCGTCGGTGTCGAGATCGAAGCTAACAAACAGATTCAGGTCGTTAAGGCGCGACGTGAGGTGATCGTCGCCGCATCATCGATCAACTCGCCCAAGATCCTGATGCTCTCCGGCATCGGCCCGGCCGAGCATTTGCGCGAAAACGGCATTGCCGTGGTGGCCGACAGACCCGGCGTCGGCCGCAATTTGCAGGACCATATGGAGCTCTACATCCAGCAGGAATCATTGCTGCCGATCACGCTCAATTCGGTGCTGAATCCGTTCTCGAAAGCGCTCATCGGCGCGCAGTGGCTGTTCCTCAAGACCGGGCTTGGCGCCACCAACCACTTTGAGGCGGCGGCCTTCGTGCGCTCGCGTGCCGGCGTCGATTACCCCGATATCCAGTATCATTTCATCCCTGCCGCTGTCCGCTATGACGGTAAGGCGGCGGCGAAGTCGCACGGTTTCCAGGCGCATGTCGGGCCGATGCGTTCGAAGTCGCGCGGCTCGGTGACGCTGCGTTCGCCGGACCCAAAATCGAGGCCGGTGATCCGCTTCAACTACATGTCGCATCCAGACGACTGGACGGAATTCCGCCACTGCATCCGACTGACCCGCGAGATATTCGGCCAGTCGGCGTTCGATCCCTATCGGGGACAGGAAATCTCGCCGGGCAGCCACGTGCAGTCGGACTACGATCTCGACATCTTCATCCGGGATCACGCAGAGAGCGCCTACCATCCTTGCGGCACCTGCAAGATGGGCCGTCCTGATGACCTGATGAGCGTTGTGGATCCGGAGTGCCGGGTCATCGGCGTCGACGGCTTGCGGGTCGCCGATTCCTCGATCTTCCCGCGCGTCACCAACGGCAATCTCAATGGGCCCTCGATCATGACCGGCGAGAAGGCATCCGACCACATCCTTGGCCGCACGCCGCTGGCGCCGTCCAACCAGGAACCATGGATCAATCCGCGCTGGCAGGTCGCGGATCGATAGGGCATTGTCGAACGGACTTGGTAGCGAATACATCTGGAGAAAACCATGCGCGCCCAGCCCACGGCATCGCACTATGTCAATGGACGCTACATCGAGGACGAAGGCGGCGCGCCGCTGCCGGTCATCTATCCGGCAACCGGTGAGACCATCGCCATGCTGCGTTCGGCGACGCCGAACGTGCTGGAACTCGCCATCGAGGCAGCGCGGGCGGCGCAGCCCGCTTGGGCGCGGCTGAAACCGGTCGAGCGCGGGCGCATCCTGCGCCGCGCCGCCGACATATTGCGCGCGCGAAATGCCGACCTTGCCCGCATCGAGACGCTCGATACCGGCAAGGCGATCCAGGAAACGCTGGTGGCGGACGCGCCTTCGGCGGCGGACTGCCTTGAATATTTCGGCGGTGCGGTTGCCGCCTACAATGGCGAGTCGGTCGATCTCGGCGGACCCTTCGCCTACACAAGACGCGAGGCGCTCGGTGTCTGCGTTGGCATCGGCGCCTGGAACTACCCGATCCAGATCGCCGGCTGGAAATCGGCGCCGGCGCTCGCCATGGGCAACGCCATGGTGTTCAAGCCGTCGGAAAACACGCCGCTTTCGGCGCTGGCATTGGCCGAGATCTACAGCGAGGCGGGCCTGCCCGACGGGCTGTTCAATGTGGTGCAGGGCTATGGCGATGTCGGCGCCGGGCTTGTCGGACACGATGTCGTCGCCAAGGTCTCGGTGACCGGCTCGGTGCCGACCGGCCGCAAGGTGCTGTCGCT
This sequence comes from Mesorhizobium sp. M1342, assembly GCF_040317955.1. Classification (NCBI taxonomy): domain Bacteria; kingdom Pseudomonadati; phylum Pseudomonadota; class Alphaproteobacteria; order Hyphomicrobiales; family Phyllobacteriaceae; genus Mesorhizobium; species Mesorhizobium sp. M1342. The sequence continues at coordinate 70,092 of NZ_JAMYLI010000008.1, forward strand.
GGCCGGCTCAAAAATGAAGCACGCGACGATGGAGCTCGGCGGCAAGTCGCCGCTGATCGTCTTCGACGATGCCGACATCGAGAACGCCATTGGCGGCGCCATGCTCGGCAATTTCTATTCGACCGGACAGATCTGCTCCAACGGCACGCGCGTCTTCGTGCAGAGCGGCATCCACGACCGCTTCGTCGAGCGCCTTGTCGAGCGAACCAAAGAAATCCGCATCGGCGACCCGCTCGACCCCGAAACCCAGATGGGCCCGTTGGTCTCCAGGGCGCAGCACGACAAGGTGGTCGGCTATATCGAAATCGGCAAGCAGGACGGAGCTGTTCTCGCCTGCGGCGGCAACGTGCCTTCGTTGCAAGGTTTTCAGGGCGGTTTCTTCGTCGAGCCGACGGTGTTCACCGGCGTCACCGATGGCATGCGCATCGCCCGTGAAGAAATTTTCGGACCAGTGATGAGCGTGCTGAAATTCGATGGCGAGGACGAGGTGATCGACCGCGCCAACGACACCGAGTTCGGCCTCGCTGCCGGCGTCTTCACGCGCGACCTGCCACGCGCCCACCGCGTCATCGCCGAACTGCAGGCCGGCACCTGCTGGATCAACGCCTACAATCTGACGCCGGTGGAAATCCCCTTCGGCGGCTTCAAGCAGTCAGGCATCGGACGCGAGAATTCGCTGGCAGCGCTGGCTCTCTATTCGCAGCTGAAGTCGATCTATGTCGAGACTGGAGACGTGGCGAGCCCGTATTGAATGGATTCAGATTTCGGCTTTTTTAGCAAGGGCGACGATCACCTTCTCAACGAGATCCTCGTCCTCCAAGTCTGACAGCAAGACGACTATATTTGACCTGAGCCCGCTCTTTATCGCGCCACCAACCCGAAACAGTCCACTCCTAACATACACCGGTTGCGCAAGTTTCAGATACAGGACCGTAGTATCCCTGACGGACTGAAACCTTATGCGCTCGACATCGCTCCATTGGATTGGCTTGTCTAACTGACGCTGATCCCACAACGTTTCTCTGGTAAGAATGAGCAATGGGAGAGAGTTCGCGGCGTCGACTATCATCCTTACCAACATTCCCGCAAAGAGAACGCTGACAAAAAGGCATCCGATCACTCCAGCTACCCACGCCATTCGGTCGAGTGAATTTCCGAGCTCCCAATTTTGGACTGCGACGAAATAGAACTTTATCGAAGAGGACAGTGCCAACAAGGCAGCGATTCCGAAGATTGGGTAATACCAACGAAAGCGGCCACCGACCTCCAATGGAAGATCAATTCTTTGTGGCGGAATGTCCTGAGTCTTCCAGAGAGTTGTGTCACCCGGAACGTCCACAAATTCCTTGGCAGTCGTCTGTCCCAACGCCTCATCCCTTCTCCGCCGTGCTGTCCAGATACTGGGTCAGCGCGCAGACCAGATGATAGAAGATGCTGGCCGGCACGTCCGATGCCAGCGAGCGGCCGCGCTCGTCGATGCGATCGATCCACAGGCCGAGCGGCGCCGGGTCGATGTGCCAGCGGAACAGCCGGCCGACGCGCGCTTCGATTTCCGGCTTGAGATCGGGGCCGCCCGAGCCATCCAGCGCGATCGCCGCCTTCACCGCTTCGGCCTGCGGCCAACTGCGGGATATCAGGTCGAGCGGCAGGCCTTGCCTGGAGACGGCGCCATAGGCAAGCCCGGTGGCGCGGTTGAGGCCATTGGCAGTGGCCGACGCGTAAAGTTTTCGGGCAAAGCCGCTCAACTCGGCCTGGCCGCTACGCCCGGCGAAATCTACCAGCAAAGAGGCCCATTCGAAATGGTGGCCGGGCTCGGTCCATGACCCTTTCTCGCCGGCGGAGGGTTTCCATTCGGCATCGAAATACTCGCCAAGCGTCCAGCTTTCCGGATCGAAGAAATGACTGCGGAAGAGGTCGATGATACGCGCCGCGCGCCGCAGATGGGCGCGCTCGCCGGTCGCCTGGTGCCAGGCGAGAAAGGCCTCGAGCAGGTGCATATGCGGGTTGGAGCGGCGCTCGCCTTTGCCGTCCGATGTCTCAAGGAAGCCGGTCATACGGCTGTCTTCGAGATGCGCATCGAGAAAGGCGAAGGTTTCCTCGCCGAGGCGCAAGGCGTCGGGATTGCCCGACATATGCGCATGCGCGAGCGCCAGGAGCACGCAGGAATGATCGTAGGCATCCTCGGTGGCGTCGGCGACCGAGCCGTCGACGTTCAGCGTGCGAACCCAGCCGCCTTTGTCGGTGCGGCCCTTGCCGGCCATGAAGGCGATGCCGTGGCTGATCAACCGATCGGCCGGACCATCCCAGCCCCGCGCCCGCGCGACGGCGAAGGCATAGACCTGCCTTGCCATGGTGCGCATGCGCTTGGGCTTCATCAACGGCGAGGCGTCCAGGCCGAGCGCTTCGTGAAAGCCGCCATGGCGTTCGTCGACCCCCGATGTCGACCACAGCGGCAAGGTCTCCTGAAACAGCCAGTGATGCACGCGCCGCCGCCAGGCGCCGCTTTCGATGACGCGGTCATGCGCCGGCGTGAACCTGGTTTCCAGGCGACCCGATTTTTCGAGCTGCTCGACGATCTTCTTGACGTGTTGACTGTGGCTGACCGGGGCAACGAAGGTGGCATCCGATGTCGAAACGATGGCGATGTCCTTCATGCCGATCGCCGACAGCAGGCGGCCGTCACTGCGAATGTAGGAATTCTCGCAATCGATGGCGACGACATCGCCGATGATGACATTGCCCCGGTCGTCGGCGGGGCCGACATCGAGCAGCGACTGCCACGAGCCGAGATCGTTCCAGCGGAAGCCGGCCGGCACCATGGCGATGTCTTTTGCCCGCTCCATGATGGCGTAGTCGATCGAATTCGACGGAATGGCGGCGTAGAGTTCCAGCGGCATGTAAAGGCCAGACAGATCCGATGTCGCTGCCTTGTAGGCTGCTTCGGTGGCCTGCCAGATATCCGGCTGGAACGCTATGAAGGCGTCACGCATGGTGCTGGCGCGAAACAGGAAGATGCCGGTGTTCCAGTAGAAATTTCCGGCCTTGAGATAGCTCTGCGCAGTCGCAATATCCGGCTTTTCGACGAAGCGCGACACGTCGAAGGTGCCGCCGCTTTCGGCCGCGACCTCGATATAGCCGTAGCCGGTCTCTGGTTGCGTCGGCTTGATGCCGAACACCACCAGCCTGCCCTCGCGTGCTGCCTCGGTGCCGGCTTCTACGCTCTGCCAGAATTGGCTTGCGGTGGATATTTCGTGATCCGATGGCACCACCAGCACCAGGCTATCGCCGAATTCAGACAGTGTGCGCAGCGTCGCCAGTGCGACGGCGGCGGCTGTGTTGCGCCCGGTCGGCTCGAACAGCGGACCGCCGCCGGCGAGGTCGAGACCAGCAAGATCGGCGTGAACGCGATCAGCATGGCGCTCCGCGGCGATCAGGAAGATCGGCGTTCCGCCTTCCAGCCGGGCGGTCAGCCGACGCAAGGTCTTGGCCAGCATCGAGCCGTCGCCGGACAGATCGTGGAACTGCTTGGGGTTGTCCTCGCGCGACAGCGGCCACAGCCGCGAGCCGACGCCACCGCTCATGACAAAACTGACGATCCGCTCGGTCATTCAACTACCATTCAAAAGGTCTGGTTGTAGGCGCCCACCTCGGAGCTGCGGCGCAGCACGGCGTCGACAGCCTCGAACATCTCCCGTCGACGCTGCGACGACACCGGGCTTTCGACCACCACGACCAGTTCCGGTTTGTTCGACGAGGCGCGCACCAGCCCCCAGGTGCCGTCGTCGGCGACGACGCGCACGCCGTTGACGGTGATGAGGTCTGCGATCTTCTGCCCAGCGAAAACCCTTCCATCCCGCTTCATGGCCTGAAAGTCGGCAACCACCCGTTCGACCACACCATACTTCACCTCGTCCGCGCAGTGCGGCGACATGGTCGGCGTGCCAAAGGTCAGCGGCAGCGCGCGATAAAGATCGGCCATCGAACTGCCCGGGCTGCGATCCAGCATCTGGCAGATGGCGATGGCGGTGACCAGGCCGTCGTCATATCCGCGCCCGATCGGCGGATTGAAAAAGAAATGACCCGACTTTTCGAAACCGGCGACAGCACCGAGTTCGGCGACGCGGCGCTTGATGTAGGAATGGCCGGTTTTCCAATAGTCAGTGACGGCGCCATTGGCGCGCAGCATTGCGTCGGTATGGAACAGGCCGGTCGATTTGACGTCGACGACGAAGGTCGAGTTGGGATGCTGGCTGGAAATATCCCTTGCCAGCATCACACCGACCTTGTCGGCAAAAATTTCATTGCCTTCATTGTCCACGACACCGCAGCGGTCGCCATCGCCGTCGAAGCCAAGGCCGATGTCGGCGCCTGATGCCAGCACCTTGTCCCGGATGACATGCAGCATCCGCATGTCCTCGGGATTGGGATTGTAGCGCGGAAATGTATGGTCGAGCTCGACGTCGAGCGCGATGACCTCGCAGCCGATGCGCTGCAACGCTTGCGGCGCGAAGGCGCCGGCGGTGCCATTGCCGCAGGCTGCGACCACTTTCAGTTTTCGGGCGATGCGCTTGTCGCGGGTCAGATCGTCGAGATAGGTCGCGCGAAAGTCGCGGATGAAATCGTAGGAGCCGCCGCCGACAAGGTCAAAATCGCCGGACAGCACGATTGCTTTCAGCGCGCTCATCTCTTCCGGGCCGAAGGTCAGCGGCCGCGCCGCACCCATCTTGACGCCGGTCCAGCCATTTTCGTTGTGCGAAGCGGTGACCATGGCGACCGAGGGCGTATCCAAAGCGAACTGAGCGAAATACGCCATCGGCGACAACGCCAGTCCGATGTCCCTCACCCGTGCGCCTGCAGCCATCAAACCGGACACCAGGGCCAGTTTGATCGACAGCGAATAGGAGCGGAAATCATGCCCGGTGACGATATCGGGACCGGCGCCGAGACGGCGGATCAGCGTACCAAGCCCCATGCCGAGCGCCTGGACGCCGATCAGATTGAGTTCCGGTCGTTGCGCGGAGCCGGGATGGCCGAACCACCAGCGCGCATCATATTCGCGAAAGCCGGATGGCTTGATCAGCGCTTCGGTTTCGAATTCGAAACTGTTGGGCCGGGCGTCGCCAACGATGCTGAAGGACAAGACTGGAAACTCCGAATGGCCGAAATTACGAATTGTCGAGGGCTGCGGCTTAGCACACAAGGCTTTAAGCCACGTTTATTCCGGAAGGGAATCCGGGCCTTTCGGGCAATGCTCGACGAAAGCCGACGAAATGCGACAGAAGTGCCGCCGTGCCGCTTGCAGGAACCAAGTGTGGCGGCTATAAGCCCGCGGTCTGGTCACGGAGTGTAGCGCAGCCTGGTAGCGCACCTCGTTCGGGACGAGGGGGTCGCAGGTTCAAATCCTGCCACTCCGACCAGAAAAAACAGACACTTAGGTGTCTGTTTCTCCCGATACCCCACAGATTTCCCCACAGAAAAGCGGAAAGAACCGGGCGCATGCACCTCAGCAGCGTTTAGTCACCGACAGTTGTCGGATGACTGCTATGGGGCCGACTGCTGACTGTCCGGTTTTGCGTGAGAAACCGAGAAAGCCGACGCTTGTTCGATTCAACCAGGTCCAATGGGTGTACCCGCCACTGTCGCGGTGATCTGTAACGATCGCGGCGACATGATCTTCGTCGAGGCGCCGTGCGTGTGCTTCCAACCAACGCCCGGTCGCGTGCCAGCGCTCTGCGAGGCAATCGTCTGACCAGATCCGAGAACTTCCGATATACGGCAGTCCCTACGGTCGTCGTAAACACATCGCAGATCAGCTTGCCGATCGAGTTTCCGGAGTGGACGCCTCTTCGCGAGCAAGAGGGATACTACATTGCGAGCGCGGTTCGAGGTTCGGATGGCAGGATTTCCGATGTCCGCGTCGACGAGTTCTATCCGGCATTTGAACGATTGACCGGGCTGCCGGTATTTCAACTCCGAGAAAACGACGGCGATTTCCCGTTCCACGATCCTTGCGAGTGCCTGCAGGCTTGCAAGATCCCGATCAATCCACACCCTCGGCAGCATGTGTGCGGCAAGGGCACCAACCAGCTCACCTCCATCCAGATGGATGGGCACGCCCAGATAGGCTATTTTTCGTTGTCCCCTGTGCCGCAGGCTGGTTTTCGATGGCGCTCACCGAGCGCTGGTGGCGAGCCCTTTGATCACAGTGGCGATCGCGATTCCCTCGTTGCGGTAATAAGTGGTTTTGGTTGCGGTGCCCGGCTCGACCAGCCAGCCCCCACTGTGGTGCAACGCAACCAAGTTCCAATCTGTATCGAATACCGGCGACCCGGACGAACCGGGCAGTGTGTCCGTCAAGTATTGAACCCGCCCTGCTCCGACAAATGCGACCATGTTGGCGGCAAAGGACAGTTGTTTTTGTCCGCCACCCGGATGCTGGATGATGTTTACAAATTCACCGGCAACGACAGCGCGCGGCTCGAAGGGCAACACACCCCATTTAGAAGCGTCACCAATGAACTTCACCACGCTCCAGTCATCAGTGATGCTTGTACTGAATCCATTGCTTTCAAAGGGAAACTCCTCGAACTGTGCATCGAGGCCATAAACGGTTTTCTGATAGTTGAACTGGGCAACCGCCGTTTTTGCTGTCTCCTCGGTGGGAAGGACGTGATTGTTGGTCACGATCCTGTTGCCCGAAATGACAAACCCGGTGCCCAACCCGCCATCCGCCCGCCTGATGCGGACTACGGACCGGGCTCGCATTATCCCCAGCTCCAGCGATGCGATCGTGACTAGGGTGCTCTTGCTGCCAATGATTTTCTCGAGCTGTCCGTCCGGTGCTTTCCAAGAAATGCTGGGTCCGTCGACCGGCGGCGGTGGAGATTGAGACTTGATCTGGAGCAGTGTCTCGTTATCAGGAAACTCGCCGAGCACAATGTCGACGAGCTGATCGACCCGGTTCTGAAACTTCGCTTGCTGAATAATGGCAAACCAATTGAGGTTGGCCTTGTTCGAAAACTCGATCTGCGGGAGTCGCAGGTCGGCCGCCTTGGCAATTCGCATCCCATCACTAAGCAGCGGATAGTAGTTAGCGAGCACCCGATTGAGGCTGTTGAGCACAGGCTGTGTCCACGTCATACGGCTTCCTCCTGAATGATTCGCAACAGCCCTGGTAGGCGGCCGCGTTCGAGGGCCGCTTCGACGATGCGAAGCGCCAGCCTAGCGGATGGCCCCTCAAGATCGATGCGGCTGGCGTTGAGTTCGGCCGCAACGGCGAACTTGCGAAGATCAGACGGTTGGAACTGCGACAGCTGCCGGATTGCGGCTTCCACCGCCTCCTCGCCACACATCACGTCGTTGAGGCGGGCCTCGATCAGTCTGAGAGCCACTGGTTCAGCCTTGCGCAGATCCTCGGGGCTCGGGAACGTTGCCTCCCACATCGGCTCCCCAACATCGCCGGCCGTGAGATACCTCCCCTGGCGCCCCTGGGCTTTCCGATATTGCTCGAAAAAAGTCGAGATTGCCGACCGCATCGTTGCATCGCATGTCTGTGCAGTCGCGAAGACGAAGTCGTGTAAGAGAGCTTCGTTCGTTTCATATTCCATCACCGCAAACGGATGAACTTCGACAGCGACTCTACGACCGTAGGCGTGCACCTCGATCGGCTTGGTTGCCACGAGACAATTACGTGGAAGCCCTGCGACGGACGGAAACTTCGCAGACCATTCGATGGGCAAGCGGCGCCAAGTCATCCGGCCCGACACCAGCGAACCCTCGCCCAGGTCGTGCGCATCCCAGACGTCCGGTGAGATCAAGAAAGGCACTCCGCTGGAGGCATTTCGAGCCATTGTCAATGAACCTAGCCTGTAGCCCGCCTCAGATGGGGGAAACCGCAGGGTTCCGATACCGCCGGAAACGACTTCCGACTTCCCAATTGGTTTGAGCGTCACGAAGTTGCCGACTTTCTCCTCGATCAGTGCTTGGCGCGTCGTACGGCGGAATTCGGAATTTTGCTGCCAATAGAGACCGGGCACGCGAGCTACCCATTCGGTAACGACGGCATCGCGGAGTTCAATCTGCGCCCCCTCCGGCAAAGTCCTGATGCCGGACCAGAAATCGCCATCGGAACGAAAGTAATGATGGTCTCTCGAGACGACCCCCTTACCGTGTTGGACCAATCTGGGAACGCACAGCAACGGCTCATCCGCGCGCTCATAGTTGGCAAGCGTCTCAGTGACGAGGCTGGCGGTCAATCCGCGCAGCAGATCCGCTTCCAGTTTCACCGTTTCCTCCACCAAGAATACGCCTGCTTCGGCTCTTGCCCTGCCTTCAACCGCCGGCCGATTTCAAACCTGGGCGCTGACTCCACAGGCTAGGTACCCCGATGGCAGTGATCGCGCTGATCCATCCGTCACCTCTCCTGCCAGATGTCTGAACGCATACTGCACGAGGGTTCGCAGCGGGGCACTTTAATACCTTTCCCTCGCGCAATTCCCACAGATTATTGCGTAGCGTCTCCCACGCACCCACGGATTGCACCAGGAAGATTGATGTGGGAAAAGGAATAACGTGGAATCCCGATCACCAGCGCGCTTCCTGCGATAAGAGCCGTCACGAGCGCACCTTGAACAAGGAGTCATACCGCATCTTACGAAGCACGAAATTCTCCGGATAGTCCTCTGCCATTACTTCGACGAGCCGGTGAATGTCGATATCGCCTTTACCTCGCTCGGCTTTACTAACGATGATGCGCCAGGCCTCGCCACCTGTATCAGCTTTCGGGATGTGGCTTTCCTTTCCGCCAGCGCGGATCCAAAGTCCGTCCTGTCCTGGCCCCCAGGCATAGAGCTCGGTCGCGACCTCCTCTAAAATACGCCACCTAGCCGAGTCGGACGGACTTTGACCGAGCATATCCAGTCGGAAGCGCATGGAGATGCCGACCAGGTCAACGACGTAAAGGATCGCTGGCCGGACGTCTTCACGCTTGGCGTTTATAGTGAACTCCGCGAGACGGTAGGCCGAGTCACTCCAGTTCTTCGCTGCGATTAGACGACCAACGGCTTCGGAATCGCTTTTGTCGAGCCGAGAGGCTTGATTAAGCACTTTTTCTAGCCACTCAGAGAAGATGCGCTCTGTCAATTGTGGAAGAGTTCGAAATAGAGCGCAGCCTCGGGACGGGCTTCCAACTAGTCGTTCGAGCGTCGGGTTGAGCCGCCCCGGCTCAGCTACCAATGCTGCAAGTTCGTCCTCCAAGTCTTGGTCGGTTCCGTCGATGAAACTGGCGAGCCAAGCATCGGCCGTGGCGGCCAGGTAAGTATGGCGAGAAGCCGCCGGCAGGTGCGACCACACCTCGGTTCGGCGTGGATAGTCTAAGAGATTGGCCAGCGGCGTTCCTGAGAGCGCCTGGATCAGACCGATGTCTTTGATCACCCGGCCTGCAACGCCATCAAGCAACTTCGCCATTGCTGCTTTCGGTTTAGATGGACCAGTCCAGGCATCGACGTTCCGTTGGAGCGATCGCAGCCAGAGAGAGCGCCATCTCGGATTCAGGATATCCAGATGCTTCAACAAACCCGGTTTGGCAGCGCATTTTTCGGCGGCGATAGTCAGCGTCGCCTCGTCTGTGCCTATGACCGCAATCTCTACCCAATCGCTTTCTGAAGCCTTGCAAGCGGCGATTTGGATGGACTTGCTGTCAAACGAGACGTCGGCAACGTGTTGAAGAACAGCATCGACAGGAGCTAGGAACGCTCCGCAGCAGGCGGCGTGGAGCCGGACAAGGCCAAGCTTTACGGATGTAGCGGCAAGCGCCTTACCGTTTTCCAGTGAAAGTGTTTTTGGGACCGCACCGACAAGCGCGGATTCAAGGCGCGACTGCTTTCCAATCTGCTCGTAGAGGTGTGCAAGCGCTGTCGGATGCAGCTGTACGACGCGCCAGAGGGCGGGCGCGACCTTATCCGCCTGGTAAGATAATGTGTGCTTCACACCTGTAATAGTGGCTTCACGCCAACATGTAACTGGCTTTGGCGAAAGCAAGTCGTCCAGCAACTGGGCGATCAGATTAGGATTTGGCTCAAGCCAAAGGTTGTCCACTGACCACTGTTCAATCGCCTTCCAGAACTCTTCCGGAGACGCGATAGCTTTCAGGTCGAGATTTCGCACCATCCGCACGTCAGCTACGGACGCCGTAGAAACGGCTGCCGTGGCGCGTGTTGTGAGCGCTTCCTTGGTCGCCTTTGCTTGAGAAGGATCAGGACTCAAGTGGCAAACGAGACGCAGCCCGTCGAGAAGTTCTGCGAAACCAGCACCTTCACCGACCAGACGGTCGATCTCCACCAATCGCTTCAGGCCAGCGATTTCCGGTACCGCTGTTCCCATCTCGTTAACAAGGGCTTGCAGAGAGCTTGCTTGTTTAAGCCCAAGAAGCAGCGCCTCGGCGGATGTTGGTTCCCCAATCCCTTCACTATCTCTGACAACAGTGTGTCCGGACCAGCGGGAGGCCAACGAAAGTGGAGTGGTGACCACAGTGGGCGGCGCCGTCGACACGTCCTGTGGGGAGAACGCTATTCGGAAGGAAAGGCGCAGCCTCGCTGCGGGCCAAAGGTTCGCCCACAAGGAGGAGATTGCATCGCTGAAACCTGCTTGGCCCAACCAGACTGCAGGTGACGCGCCGTCGCTCAGAATAGCCCGAACCAGGGCGTGGCTGCCTTGCGGCTTTGAGCCTGTCGGGACCCAGTCGACATCCTCGATGATATCGTCACGCTCATCACCCATTGCTGTAAGCAGATTAAGGAGCACACCGATATCATCCATCGCGGAAGCTTCGGCGGCAGGAATGGCGAAAGCTCGCGAGAACACCATGCCCGAACGAGCCGCTTTTGGATCGGATACCGTCCGGGCAAGAACATACACTTGTTCCCAAGCAAAGCCGCTGAAATACGGATCCCACGTTGTGTAGGGGGGCGGAGAGCCTTGCATATCCATCCGCCCTTCAAGCGCTTTTGCGCCAGTGAAAGAAGGACTCGCCGCCAGTAGGCGGTGACCTCTGTCGCGCTCACCGAAGATGGCATGGGCGATCTTGAGCACCGTCAAATCATCGGCGCTACGGCGAGGGTGAGATCCGGATCGTGCCTTCCGTTCTCCAGAACGACATAACCGAAGCTTTCGGGGCCGCGATCAACGAACTCCTCGTCGACATTGGTCTCGGTGAGCGCGCGGCCCAGTGCAGACAATCCTACGACGCGTAGCGCTCCAGGCTGCCAGTTGGTTTCAGCGAAGGCCGCCACCATCGGCATACGTGTCCGCAGGACGTCGAATGGATCGGTGTTTAGCTGCGCCTCCGGTAGCTCGTCCCAGCAAGATAGAAGCAACATAAGCGGAGGGTTCGCGACGGGCTTCAAGGTTCCAGTTCGACGGACGAACATCAGCCATTGAAGAAAATCGACAAGTTGTGCCTGCTGGGATAGCTTGAATTCTCGAATACGCTCACGCTCGCGCCCAGGCTCTGCAAGAGGGCGGGTGAAAACGTCATCGCTCAGCTGCGCATGCGCAATACGGACCATCACGATCCAACCGGCTGCAGAAGTGACGCGCGCGCGCCAAGTTTCTGGCATCCTTCGCTCAGTACGAATGACCCGAACCTGTTCGCCACCATAATCTGGCCAAACGAGCTCCGTGCGTCTGCCCGATTGATCGATGAGAGGCCAGCGGCTCTCGACATATCGATCCTGCGATGTGTGCGGGGCAGCGCGGCCAGCGTTGAGACAATTGAGCACTGCATCAAATGCCTCCAGAGACTTAGGTGAGCCGACCATTCGCAACGTCCCAATTTCCTGGCTGAGGCGACCTAGCAGTTGTCCTCCAAAGTGGCTTTTACCGACATCAGATTCACCAAGAAGAAGAAGACTTCCGCTCACGCGTCTGCTCCAATCGAAAAGAATGGATCACGGGTCCCTGAACTGTAAGCCGGAGGGGAGAAACCGACGGGTAATGGCGTCGTCGCCCAAGCGAGCACCGTTTTCACGGCGGCGATCGGCTCGATGGCAATATCATCAAGAGAGCGCGGAACGACACTCGTTTCGAACTCGACGATGTCAGGCATTCCTCGTTTGGCAGCATTCCGCACCGCATCGCGAATGGGTTGGCTGACCTGGATATCAGCCTTGGTCCAAATAAGAGCCACTGGGCGGCCGCGGCGCTCGGAGGCAACGCGACGGATCAGACTGACCATCTCGTTTCGGGCCTCACCTCTCTTCGCACCGGAAAGCGCCTCGCAATCCGCGACAATTGCGAGCGTCGAGGCGCGATCGGCGAGCCAACGGGCACCTTCAGCATCGGGTGCGTCAACGTCCATAGTCCAGCGCTGAAACCATTCACCAGGCGTGTCGGCAAACAGGAAGTCTGAAAGATTTCCATCCGCAGCGCGTTGCGCGAGGTGAAGAAGTCCCGGCGCTCGTCCTGTGCCTGAGGGAGTATGGGGTGGAAACTTTGGAGTTCCACCCTCCCAGCGCAGGGCATGCGCAATGGCTTCCCAGCCTTCTAAAGAATAGCTGCCGGCAAAACGGACTTCGCCGATGGACCCAGTGCGCCCGATCTGCTGATAGAATGCAGCGAGCAGCGTCGTCTTTCCCGCATTGTGCGGACCGATCAGCGCGACAAGTTTTGGATCGCCGCGAGAGGTAAGGAAAGCCAAGTCTGTGGTACCGAGGGCAGCTCCCGACCATGGAAGCAGCGTGAGGTTCGGGCTGTCGCCTTCGGGAGCCTCAGTATCCGCAGAGTTGCCCCAGACTGCGCAGTCAGCTGGCGTCGCTTCGCCTAAACGGCAAGCAACGTCCGGTGCGTTGCAGCGGCTGTCCGGACACCGCTTCATTGCGGACGAGACTGCCGCTTACGCTTAGTCCCCGCTGGGGTTGCTGCAGCGGCTTGAAGATCGCGGAATAGCCAAACGCCGAAATCAGCGGGCGAGATGGCGACTGATCCATCTAGCCCAAGGCGAGCGCTAAGCACTGAGGCATCCAGCTCACCGGCGAGGACTCCCGCCAAGGGTATCCGGCCGGCCTCGGTATGCACTTGTGCGTATCCCTCGCGCAAAGTCGTGCGGACATCGTCCGACGCCTGGATAACGACCGAGCAGAGTTGGCTAATCGGCTGCGCGCGGAGCATTATCTCTTCACCAATAGAACGGACCGTCTCGCGAACAAACGCCTCCGCCATGCGGGGAGCAAACGCCTGAGTCTGCGCCGAGGCATCCAGGGCGGCAAGGGCAGCCGCGACGGGTGGAGCAAGATCTCGGTAGCTTAGGCCGGTGGAAGGGGAAAAGAGAGCTTCTTTCCACCACAGGAGCGAGGTGCGACGCTCGATTCCAGCCGCGGTTTGTGTCAGCGTTGCCGCGACTTCAGAAACATACTTGCTTACGGTAGCTGCCAGAGCTTTGGCGCCCGCCTGCTCATCCACCTTCTCAGCGAGAGCTTTGATAACCGCATCCACCGCCGCAGCAGTTGCCGATGCCGCCGCTGGGGCAAACTGGTGAGACCAAGGGGATCCCTCATTCGGCCAGTGTGGGTTTGGGGCTTTCAATGCCTCCCCTTGGGCATTGGATGGACCCGACGCCGCCTGTAGCTGCTTGCTGAGCCAATCCCTCGACAACGTGGGGGGTGCGAGTGCAGGTACACTGTCGAGTGTCAGCGCTACATCGGAGGCAGCCGCAGCATGTGGCAGCGCCCATTCGCGCTGAGCTCGAGTGTCGAGGCGACGATCGGCTTCTTGAATAAGGTCGATCCAAAGATTTCGATCAGACTGCGCTCCGATGTGCGGGAGCATGTTGCGGGCGGTCAAGGTTACCGCCGCAGCCACAGCGTCGGATGCCATCGCGCTCGCGAGAGCTTGCAATATAATTGCGCGGGCGACGGTCGGGAGAGATGCGTCGACGAACGCGCCGGCATAGCTTTGCCAGCGCTTCTCAAGAATGCCTGTAACCTCGACAATTAATGGATCATCCGGGCCGATCTGTCCGTCGATAGCCACCATCGTAAAGATTGCGACGCGATGTGGTGCAGCCTTGATGACATCGGTGAGGTCGGCGGCGGCCTCGCGCAGTTTGACGACACGCGTGTCGTCTCCGCCGACATCGAACAGCCGGGCGGTAAGAAATTTCTGAAGAATGTCTAGGGCCATTCCTTCGATGTGCCTTTCGCCTACTTGCCACGACAGCTTCGTGCCCAAGCTTAGGGTCTGGATGTTCTCGGCTTTCCGCTGCGATTGTCAACGTCAGATCGAACAGACAATCACCGCATACACAAGAGGGTTTAACTCCCTTTCGCTCACGATCTTATCGGCGGCGACGTCCTCGATCGTCAGCCGGCCGGCGGCCCAGGATTGCGCGTGGAGGGGATCGACTGCAATATCATACTTACCAACGTGGCTCAGCAGGTCTTTAAAAAACACGGCTTTTGGTGATCTTGCCCGCTGCGACATCCACTTCGCTGAAGTGCGCCCAATCCCCTCCGAGATGCTCGCCGAGGATCTTTGTGCGCGACGGATCTTTGCGATCATCTGACGACTTCCACGGCACCGAGGCGGGGGAACGTGCGGTGTTCTGCTCTGCTAGCATACTCTCGGCTGGGGCCGGCAAGCTGGTGATCGAGCGGCGAGCTGAGCTCGATGGCAACTGCTACAATGTTCTCTCGCCTGCCGTCGATACAATCGCCGACAAAGACCCACTGGCCGCGACCTTGCTGCTGTGGGCGATGATGGCGTACCTCGGACGGCTTGGTAGCGGTCTTTAATGTCCGCTTCTGGGAAAATTAGCGACTGCACCTATGTCCGATATTAGGCGCATTGCTGACCGGCAGCCTTGGGGCCGAAAGCGAACAGACGGCTTCTGGCTGCAATCTTTAGGAGCGAACATTACGGTCGGCGTGAGCATTGTCGCCGGATACCTCATCTGAGAAAGCCCACCTACCTACCTACCGCAACGGGCCGATCAGGCAGCGAAACGATCCAGACTAAGAATGACCCGCCGATCCGTATGGTTTTCCAAAGAAAAGGCTCCCAGCCTTTGGATCCTATTCACTTCGTGATGAACCGAGCGTCGCCGAGTCATCAGAGTCGGTCGAATAAGCCTCCCGAACCGGCTGCGCTGCCAACCATATCTCCATACTGGCCGAGGAGTGCATCCAATGCGTTGCCATCAAGCGGCGGCGCTAGGGTATTTTCATTATATTCTAGGACCCGCAGAACGCGGGTGTCCTTCAATTTGCCCATTTCTGAACGGAAAGCCCACTGCACCTTTATGGTATCGAAGATGTGCGGATTCAGCTTTTGATTTGTGACAAGGTGCCAGAACTGCTCGTCTTCGATCCTGAAAAGCCGCTCATGGCCTGAACTGTCTCTGCCCTTCCATTGTCGCTGCTTGTCGCCGCGCTCCCAATTGGGCGACGTCACTTTGACGGTATCAATTGCAACATGCCATGGCCGGTCATCGAGATCCTTTTCCTTCGGCGTAAGCGCCACATGCAACCGCCCGAAGTCACCGCGCCTGATTGGAAATTCATCGGCATCAGTGAACCCAACTCCCTGTATTTTAGTATCTGCAGCACATGCTTCATAGAATTTGTTGCGAGCCTCATACCCTTCTCGGAATTGCGTCGGACGAATACCGATCTTGTTGAGTTCTGAAACGTCTTTTTGCAAGAATGATTTTGTACTCTCGCTTAGGATTAGTGCGCCCGTACGGCATTCTATTCGGGCGTCAGTGGCGGAAGGCGGTACTTTCATCTCGTCGGCGAGCAACTCGCCTACATAACCACCAGCGAGTTCCGACCAATAGACTGGTTCATGCCCGGTGAGCCCCTTGATGAATGCCGCTCCAATGTCGCTTTCGACAGCACCCCATGATATTGTCGCAGCGGTTGCAGCAGCTATTGCCAATCTGGTTTTGAATGTTCCGATTTCTGGCGGTAGTACTAGAACTTGATATTCAAGCCTTCCTTCAAACAGGTACTCATTGAGACCTGCTATAATCAGCTCTGTCTGTGCGGCAGTCTCAATGAAGGTTTTCAGTTCAAGGTGGTGTTCGGGTACGTCGAAGTGGATCGGGATGATTTCTATGGCACCCGCCCCGGTAAGCTCTGCCACGATATTCGCCCCTTTGCTGCACCCATGTCTAATATTTCCCCATTCACATGAGTACAGAAGCAAACTAGTAATTGTGAAGCTAGCTCAACCAGCATGGCCACCCGCGGTGTCGGGTTCCGGGCACAAGGGGCGTGCATTTTCCCAAGGCATACCCACTTGGAAGAAGTGAGAAGGCTGTTAAGACAACGCGGTAGGAGAACTGCGCCGTGGACCCCACAAAGTCAGAGCCCCAAACTTTCACGACGGTTTGAACCGTCTCGCCAGCCTGCTTCGGGACGAAGATGAGCGTGGGCAGCGCTGGCGATCAGGGTCACAACGGCCATGAACCAGAAGCCGGAGACGATGTAGACAGTGGCTGTTGCGCCAATGCATTCGCTTTCAGCAATGAGGCAGCTCTGCTGAACGCCCTCATGAAGAATACCCGGCCACCACGAAAACAACGGCATCAAATGGAATGGCGAGCCAAAGGGGAAACCGAACCGCAAGCCAATAGCGGAGGCAACGATCACGACTATTGGTGCAACGAAGGTGAGAAGTAGTGGGTCTACCATCGTCCATCCCTATAGAAGCGGATGTCCTCTTTCCACACCCATCTCAGTCACACCGCATTTATGAGTTCACGGCCTAGTACGACGAATTTCGCAGACCTTCAAACTTCGGCACGCACCCTTGAGGAAGAAACGGCTCAATTCCCTGCGAAGAGGAGCGCTGCGATGCTTGATTGAGAGTGGTCCATCGGGTGTTCCCAATCACCCCTCGCCCTTTAAGCCCCGGCGATCCGATCGCACTACAATCCTGTCGCGCTGACCCTCTTGAGCTAGCTCCTGAATGACTGGAGGGCTCGTCTCCGCGTGGCTTCGACTCCGGAAACGAAAGAGCAGCAGTGTCTGACCGGCGACGAGGATTGTGCCGCCGGCCAGCCCCTGGACCATACGGCAGACGCTGATCCAGGTGAGATCCACCGACAATGTCATTGCGGCAGATGCCAGCAGAAGGGTGACGATCCCAGCGCGCAGGCATGCTGTCGGCTTGACCGCCGCAACGAAAAAGCGGAGCGATAATAAAGGCCGTCAGCTTCGCCGCGGTGAAGACGATGCCGACGCGCGGCTGATTGGCGCCGCCCAGCGTCCTGTGAATCGAGCCGCCCTGTCCGACCGAACGGTTCGGGCGGCGTGGAAAACGATCCCGTCCTGGTCAATTTACGGCGCCGCAGACCGCAACATTCCGCCCCCTGCTATGGCTTTCATGGCCACCCGCGCCCATGCTCGGGAGGTCGTGGTCGTCCCGGACGCTTCGCACCTAGTAATGGTCTCCCACCGCCATGAGGTGGCCGCGCTGATCCAGGATGCGGCATAGGGATATGTGATTTTCCGCGGGATGAGGACCTGCTCTTCATCCAGGGCGTCTTAAAGTAGGACGTCCCTTTTGAATGTTGGTCGCATTTGAATAGCCTCGATCGACCGGGTACTTATGCTGCATGTTGCCACGCTCGGCATGACGAACCGGATTCGCGAGCGAATTTGTGCGCCGGCGTCAAGCGATCACGAGGACTTTGTGTCGACTGCAAAGATGATGCCGCGGCTTTCAAGCGTTCACGGGGCATTGCAGGAGGGCTTGAGCTTCGCATCGCACGTCAATTGATGGTACGACGATAGCCCGATCGGATGCCTGCCGCTCCATGGCTCTGCATGAGGGAGAGTATTTCAGCCACAATCTGGTATCGAGAACGAGAATGTCGCCCCGGGACCGTCATTGGCTTGCGCCCAAAGCCGACCGTTGTGCCTCTCGACGATCGATCGGCTGACGGACAGTCCGATTCCCATGCCTTCGCTCTTCGTAGTATAGAACGCCTCAAAAAGCCGTTCCGTGCCCTCCGTCCCGAACCCAATGCCAGCATCGCGTACAGAAAAGCGAACTTGGCCATCTGCATCGCGGCTTGTGCAGACGGATAGCAGCCGCGGACGATCGTCGATGACGCTCATAGCGTCCGAGGCGTTGCGCAGAAGGTTCATGATCACCTGCTGCAGTTGCACGCGATCGCCGGCGACCGGCGGTAAGTCGTCAGCCAGTTCGGCACGGAGCATCACGCGGTTGCGCTGCAAATCGCTCGACGACAGTGCAATGACTTCTCGCGCGGCCTCGTTGAGATCGACGGGCTCATTGGTCACCTCGCGCTTGCTAAAGAGCGCACGTAATCGCGCGATCACATCCGTGGCACGATTACTGTCACGTATCGCACGTCGCGCTGTCTCTCGGGCGACTTCGATATTGGGTGGATCGCTTGCGAGCATGCGAAGGCAGGTGCTGGCATTGGTGAGTATTCCCGCGAGCGGCTGGTTGACCTCGTGAGCTATCGAGGCTGTCAATGCGCCAAGGCTCATTACGCGAGTGACCTGGGCAAGCTCCGATCGCAGCTTCTCCACCGCTTCCTCAGAGCGCCGGCGTTGCGTAATGTCGAGCACTGCCCCGATATACTCGACCTGATCTTCATCATCGCGAGCACGGTGGGCTATCAAACGTAGGTACTTGATGGAGCCGTCAGGCAGCACGATTCGAGGCTGGTATTCGAAATCGCTCTCACCGCGCTTGGCCCGCGCCACCATATCCTGCAACTGCGGCTCATCTTCAGGATGGATCCGGCTGGCAATCCGATCGAGCGTTACCCTAGTCCCCTGCTCGAACTCGAAGATCCGGTAGAGTTGTTCGGACCAGACGATGTCGCCACTCGCCACACGCCAGGAAAGGTTCCCCATTCGAGCCAGATCCTGTCCTTCTGCCAGAAATGCCTCGCTGCGCCGCAACCTTTCTTCCATCTGCTTTCGCTCGGTTATGTCGCGTGTGATTCCCAGTTGCGCGACTGATCGGTCTCCGTTGCGCAAGGGAGCCGCGTGGGTCTCCACGTGACGGCGAACGCCAAGCGCATTAATCAGGTCGAACTCGATGAAGGCTTTTTGCCCGGCGCAGATACTGTCGTGGAATGCCCTATACTTTTCGCGGTGCTCGGGAGCGACAAAGTCAAAGAAGTTCTGGCCGACCAGCACGTCGGCCGACGAAACGCCAGCCATGACCGCGCCGGCGGAATTTACACGCAGCACGGTGCCCTCGCGTGCAATCACCTTCACGGATTCGGGCGTCGTTTCGACGATTGCGCGGAAGCTTTCCTCACTGTGCTTCCGGTCTTCAATGTCAGTATTGACACCATACCATTTGACAATGTTCCCACTGTCGTCGTGCAACGGACTTACGCGGAAGATGAACCATCGATACTCGCCATCAAAGCGACGAAGCCGCGCTTCGGCCTCGCCCGGCAATCCCGAGGCGAGCAAAGACTTCCAGATTGCGGTAAGCCCAGCCAGGTCGTCAGGGTGGACAGCTGACGACCAACCCCAGCCTTGGGCTTTTTCTGCCGACACTCCAATGTAGTCGAGATAATGCTTACTCAAAAACTCGGCCGCACCGTCCGGTCGCGCCGACCATGCCAGGGCCGGGATAGTATCGATGGTCAGCCGCAGATTGCGCTCGCTTGCGGCCAGCGCGTCTTCGGCCCGCTTCCTTTGATCGATGTCCATGAGCAAATCGAGCCAACGTAGGATGTTTCCTGGCTGGTCCGGCAAAGGCATGCCGAGGACGTTGTTCCAGCGGTACACCCCGTCGGCTCGGCGAAGCCGGCTCTCCATGTTGTATGCGCTCCTTGACCGGTGCGCCTCCAATTGGACAGCAATCGATTGTTCGAGATCATCTGGATGGACGACTTCGGAGGCTTTCCGTTCCTTCAGGTCGTTCAATGTCTTGCCAAAAAATTCCAGAGCAGGTCGATTGACGCCCTCGACTTCGCCTGTGGCCGTCGTCACCTCCGTGGGTACAGAGATGCTGTCGATACTCAACTGCAGGTCGAGCTCGCCTCGCCGCAGCTTTTGCTCTGCGGGCCGAACATCCTCGACGTCGGTCGCTACCCCCAACCATTTGACGACTCGTCCGGCCTTGTCCTGCAACGGGTTGAACTGCATAAGAAACCTGCGATACCTCCCGTCCAAGCGCCGCAAGCGCGCTTCCATCTCACCTGGCTTCCCGGATTTCAGGATCACTTGCCACTCTTCACGCAGTTGTGGCAGATCACTCGGCTCGGCCGCAGCCTGCCATTCCCAGCCACCGCTTTGGCCCATTCGAAAGCCCGTGTACTCCCACCAGAGTCGATTGATGAAATCTACAGATCCGTCCAGCAATGTTGTCCACGCCATGACCGGAAGCGCATTCAATATCTCGCTCTGATCAATCTCCATTGCTGCAGTCCTCTTGAAACTGCCACGAGACTCCGCAAGCCGTTCTTGCGTTTGCCTTCTATCGCGCCAGCGCCCCACCGCGCCTGTCGCCAAGTGCTCGGCAGGCTCGATCGGATGCCTCTTTGGCTTTGTTCGTGCGACCCTCTCTGTTCGGTTGATCTCGCCGCCAGGGGTGGTGCGTGAGGGCATTCGCATCGTCGAACCGTCTTGTAGCCTAGACGTCAGTTTCGCCGGTGATCGCACCTAGTCCGATCACCATTTCCAGGCACCACGGTGCAACGGCTTTGGTTGGCTGGATTCCGAAAGTAGTTTCTTTGTGAACAGCCCAAGAAAGCATGATCAACCCCTCGGCACGATGCCAGCCGATCCGGCGATCCAGAGCCGGCTCCTTTGCCCGCAGTCTGGTGCTAGGCTGCGGTTCGAGATCATAGTGGTTCCAGGTTGTCATCTTGGTCCAGGGCGAGCGATCGTGGTTCTGGTCTATCCTGACTAAGCCGTAGTCGTTTTCGCGAGCTCTGAAGGGCTCTCATTTGGTGACTAAAATGACGATTAATCGGCCGTGCGCTATTGGCCGCTGGGACTCGATAGTTCTCTTGTAGTCGACTGGGATAAGCTATCGTTTAGGAGGAGGGCATGCGTCTCTTCCGACGCGTTCTGAATTCACCGTGCCAAAGCACCGATCACATGGGGCAAGTGTCCATGTAAAGCTGGCGTCGATGACGCCAATTGCCCGATTACTGATGCCTAGGCTCGTCCGAAACCAAGTTCAGCGCACCCGCCATTCGGCTGAGTTCGGGAAGCGACTGCGCCCTCATTTTCCGCATCAGATTTGTCCGATGTACCTTGACGGTGGATTCGGAGATCCCGAGATCGCTGGCAATCTGCTTGTTCAGGCGGCCGGCAACGACTTCGACGAAGATCTCACGCTCCCGGGAACTAAGCGAGCCGAAACGCTCGCGAAGCGCACGCAGCATCTTGTCGCGATCCTTGTGGGCCCGATCGCGAGCAAGGCCGGCCTCAACGGCATCAAGTAGATCCTGATCGCGGAAAGGCTTGGTGAGAAATTCCAGCGCACCGCCCTTCATCGCTTGCACGCTCATCGTTACGTCAGCATGCGCCGTCATAAAGATGATGGGCAGTTGTCGATTGGCTGCAATTAGCTCTCGCTGAAACTCGAGACCACTCTGCCCCGGCAGCCTCACATCCAGAACCAGGCAGGTGGGGCCGTCCGTGGGATTAGCCTTGAGAAATTCGGAAACGGACGAAAATTGCCGTGTCTCTAAGCCGACCGTCCGCAACAGGCGCGCAACCGAGTCACGAAACTCAGGATCGTCATCAATGATCAGGACACTGGGATTTGCGTCACCCATCCGGTACTTGCCTTTAAGCGGAGTGCATCTTCCGACGATATCAGCTTCATCCTACAGGCAGTCGCCGAAGTCGAACAGCACCTCTCATCTAAGCGAACGGCTGAGCGATCTAAGCCATCGCTTAGGGATCGCGGCATTGCATCACAAGGAACTGCGGTTGACACTAGCGGTGTACGCAGGCGCGAGATCGAGGAGCGCCGTCGAAGCGAGGCTAAGATGCCTGATCCCGCCATATCAAAGCCAGCGCTGATATCGATTGTTGACGACGATCAGCTATTTCGCGACTCGATGCGGCGACTGATCACACTATTGGGCTACAATGTAGAGGCCTTTCCATCAGCTGCCGATTTTTTGGCCTCTCGTGTCTTGGCTGAGACCGCTTGCCTGGTCGCCGACATTCACATGCCCGGCATGACTGGCATTGAGCTCTATCGACATCTAGTCAAGGTGAGGTGCGCCCTCCCAACCATCTTGGTGACGGCATACCCCGATGAAGCAGCGAAAAAACAGGCGATGAAAGACGGCGTGGTTTGTTACCTTGGGAAGCCGATGGACGATGGCGAGCTTGAGCACTGCCTTAGCTTGGCCTTAAGCGCCAAGCCATTCGGAGAATATTCATGAGTCGTCCCGCGGAGGTGGCAGCGTAAACTGAAATAGGGCGCCGAAAGGCTTGTTCGGCTCCGCCCATAGCTGGCCACCATGGCTTTTGATAATGGATTGGCAGATCGACAGTCCCATCCCTACTCCGCTGTCCTTGGTGGTGTAGAAGGGTTCGAACATACGCTCAAGATTTTGCGGACTAATGCCTGGCCCTGTGTCCGCGACTTTGACGAGCACCACTCCGTCGGCTTCCCCTCGTTCGATTCTGACCGTTAGCTCATTTGCTCGTTCGTTACCCGAACCCATCGCGTCCACAGCGTTGAGAACCAAGTTTACAATTACTTGTTGCAGCTGAACGCGATCCCCTTGAACAGGAATCTGTTCTTCCGGCAGTCGAGCAGTGATCGCGATTTTATTTTTCGCGAATGCGCTGTGTACCATGGCAAGAGCCTCGCGGACCGCCTCGTTGAGATCGAAGGGTTCCTTACGCGGAGGCGCTTTTTTGATGTGATCGCGTACACGGCCGACGATGTCCCGAGCCCGATCGGCGTCTCTGACGACACAGCCGATTGCCTCCCTGGCTTCATCCAGATTTGGCGGATCCATCTCCAGAAAACGCATTCCCGCGCGCGCGTTGTTACGCGCCGTGGCAATGGGATGCAGGATTTCGTGAGATAGCGAAGCAGCCAGCTCTCCCATTGTGCTCACGCGATTGATGTGAGCGAAATCCGACTGCATCTGCTGCAATCGGACCAACGCTTGCGTGCGATCCTCGACATCGGTCAGCAGAACGTACCAGCGGGTAATGCGCTCCGATGCGTCGCGGACTGGAATGCCGCGGATGTCGAACCACCTGAATTCGCCATCGAACCGTCGCAAGCGCGCCTCGATCGAATAGGGAACGCCCGAGGCGATAGACTTGGTGAAAATCTCTAGAAGGCGCGACAGGTCGTCATGATGTACAATTCCGCCTAGGCCCGAGCTCCTCAGTTCATCCAAATGCCGGCCACAATAGTTGACGATTTGGCGATTTACGGCTTCGACTTCACCGTTGGGAGCCAAGATCGCAACGAGGCCGGGTATCCCATCAATTGCAGACCGTAAGTTTCGTTCACTTTCAAGGAGTGCCTCTTCGGCGCGCTTGCGTTCCGTCAGATCGAGTACGAAGGCGACGCCTCCGTTACGGCCTTCTTCAAATCGAGTGCCGCCAAGCAACACAGGCGTTCGACCACCATCCTTACGAAAAAACTCTTTCTCGAATGCTTGAAAGGTACCGTTTGCTCGGAGCTCTGCCATGGCACGTTCATCCCGTTCGCGCCACTCTGCTGGGGTCAGGTCCTTCCAACGCAACCGGCCGGACACGACATCCTTACGCTCGTAATGAAGGATACGCAGGAAAGCTTCGTTGGCTTCAACGATGGTGTCTTCGTCACTCCAAATGCAGATGCCCAGGATGTTGGCGTCAACGAGGCGCCGGATCTTTCCCTCTCGATCCGCCAGATCGCGATAAAGTCGCGTATTCTCGAGCAAAATTGCAGCTTGCGACGCAAGCATCTTCAGGACGGTGACACGGTCCGGCGTGAACACATCTCGGATCAAATTGTTTTCAAGATAGAGAACGGCGATCAGCTTACCCTGGTTGACCAACGGGAGACAGAGGATGGAATGAACATGGCCTTGAACGATGTGAACATCGCCAGAAAATGCGTTTCGGGCCGCTGCATCACCGAGGATCACGGTCTCTCCGGTTCGTATTGCGTAGCGAATTAGCGTCTCTGGCATCTGGGCCGTGCTGGGCGCCCGCTGTTCTGGTACTCGCACGACGACGACCTCGCCACGCGCGGTCGCTTCTGCGTCTATCCGCAATTCTCCACTCTCGGGAGAAATCAGAAGCCCCCGCTCGGCGCCTGCGTGCTCGATAGCCGATCGCATGAGCCTGTCGATTAGCGTTTCCAGTACCATCTCGCCCGATAGCGCTTGCGAGACTCGGATGATCGTCGCGAGATCGAGATGCTCGACCGGCGTCGTGATCGTGGAGGTCGGACCGGCGATCGGGTGCTCAGGCCTGAGCCCAGGAAGCAGCCGATCGAGTTGCCTCACCTTTCCATCGGCTCCCCAGCGGAGATAGCAGTCACGGGCGTTTCGAAAATACGCGTTCGCAATCGTCTCGAAGCCGCGGGCAGCCCAGAATCGCGCGGCCAACTCGTTAGCCAGCCCTTCATTATGTAAGAAGCCTTGCTCGCGAGCCAGGCGAATTGCCCGTTCGTAAAGCTGCATTGCATCATTTTCTCGTCCTTCAAGCCTGGCCAGTTCAGCGCCGAGGAGTGCTGCGCGATTGGCGAAATTCTCGGGCCCGCTCTCGGCCCAATGAGCGATCCGGTCGTGATGAGAGCGCAATTCCTGCAGAGCATGATGCCGGCCCTCGGGAATAGCGGCTTCGCAATGTCCAGCCCAGGCGAGCGCTGTATAGAAATGGTATTCAGGCAGCTCTTGCTGGGACGGTAGCGTCCAAAGAAGCGACTCCGATTTCGATGCGGCCTCCACCGCTCCAACATAGTCGTCGGCGTGGACCTTGGCCTGCAGTTTTCGAATCCAATATCGCGAGGCGGCGATAGCCAGGCGAGCATCGCCTTCAAGACGCTGCTCGAAAGATCTTTCGCGGAATTCATCGTCCTCGAACGAATTCAGATCATTTGTTTGTCCTCGGAGCGCCCGGATCAACCTGATTTGCGCTACGATGACGTCGCCGATCTGCCCGAAGCCCACGCTTTGCACAAAAGCGAGAGCGCTGTTGGCCTCGTCCTCGACCTCCTCAAGTGGGTGTCCCGTTGCCAAAAGATTTGTAACCAGGTCGACCCGAGCGAAGGACGCAATGGTCAGATCGCCGACAGCCCGAGCGGACTCGAAGGCGCGTTGGAACAGTTCCTGACAGGTAGCCAGGGGCTGTATCCAGTGCGCGATGAAAAGTGTAAATCCATAGTGGGCGATACCCCTGCTGCGATGGAATCCGCGCTTCTCGACCAATTCCAAGGCAATTTTACCCACCCGGTATCCGGCCTGAGCTTGGTCCGGATACGGACTTGGCACGCTGCCTAAGACTGCGTACGCAAGACACGAGCCTTCGGTGTTTCCGTATTCAAGGCTGAGAGCAGCCATATGGATGATGATGAGGTGAAAAAGATTCACGTCGGTGAACTGCGCTGCTCCAATCACCGCCGTTAGTACGTTCATCGTCGCCTGCTGGTTCGGATCGCTCATCGCTGGCAGATCAAGCAGCGACTCGATCGATAACGTCTCGATCTGCCGCCACAATCGACCGCATTCCTTCCTGACATCTTCTGCTGTCGGGTTCAGCCGCCATCGAGGTTGATGCCGACGCAGATAGGCGTGACCCAAGGCGACGGCATCGTCGCTTCGATCCATTACCATGTAGAGGTTGACGCGCAGAGAGACGACAGCGCCGGCATCGACGGGGTTTTGAGCGCGCTTCGACAGCGCTGAGAGGCGCCGTTCCGCTTCCGCTAGTCGCCCAAGCAGATACTGGCACTCGCCCAATTGGAGCTCGATTTCGAAGATGAGCCTACGGTTCCGTGCCCATGCTGCTTTCCCAAGCAGGGAACGGCCGGCCGAGAGATATCTCAGCGCCGCCATTGAGGCGCCTGCCGCTTTTGCCCTTTTCCCGGCAATCAGGTTTAGTTCAGCGACTTGTTCGCGTTCCGGCTCGGTGGTGATCAGTCTCGCGGCTCGATCAAACTGGTTGACTATGTTGAAGATCGCCTCGCCTCTCTCTTCCGGTGGGATACCGGATGCGAGCAGTCGACCGATTGTCAAATGTGCGCTGGCTCGCGACCTTCTCGGGATCATCGCATAAGCGGCTTCCTGCACGCGGTCATGAGCGAACCTGTAACTGCGATCAAGGCGGTAGATCAGCTGATCGCGCAGCGCCTCCCAGAGGACGCCATGCATCTGTTCCTCGGGCATCTCCAGAATCATCGAGAGCGTCGCCACTTCGGCAAAGTTACCGAGGCAGGCGAGCTGCCGTAACGCGTTCTGCGTGTCGGGCGGTAATCGCGCCAGCTTCGGGGCGAGAAACTCCACGACATTTTCCGTATATTGCTTTGCGCTGATACTAGTAAGGTCCCAGGTCCACTGCCTCTGCTCGTGATCGAAGGTTAGGAGGCCTTCGTCGGCTAATACGTGCAGGAACTGGACCGCAAAGAAAGGATTGCCGTTCGTCTTCGCATGAACCAGTTGGGCCAGGGAGGACGCCCGCTCGACTTCGCAATGGAACGAGGCAGCAACAAGTTCCCCCAGATCCGGTACCGTCAGCGGGTTGAGCTTAATTTCCTCAATCCTGCCGAGGGGACGCATCATGTCCAACTTGCGCATGAGGGGGTGAGCCGCCGTGACTTCATTGTCGCGGTACGCACCGATGAGAAGAAGATTGTGCAGGTCGGACCGGCTCAACAGATCCTCAAGGAAGTCGAGAGTTGCGGCGTCGAGCCACTGCAAATCATCGAAGAAGAGGGCCAGGGGATGCTCAGGCCGCGCAAATACGCCAATGAACTGCCGAAGCAGCAGATGGAAACGCCGTTGCATGTCCTGAGGCGGCAGCTCAACCGCCGGAGGCTGCACTCCGATAATGAGCTTTATTTCGGGAACGAGGTCGACAATCAGTGCTGCGTTTTGGCCCAATGCTTCCCGCAACGCATCGCGCCACGGAGCAAGTTCGACTTCGCTTTTGCCGAGTAGCGGCCGGATCAGGCTTTCGAAGGCTTGTGCAAGCGTTGAGTAGGGAACGTCGAGTTTGTACTGGTCGAACTTGCCGGAGGCAAAAAGCCCCCGCGGAGGAACGAGTACCGGCTGAAGCTCGTTGATAAGCGAGGATTTGCCGATGCCGGAATAGCCGGAAACCAGCACCAATTCGGGCTCGCCACCTTTGACAGCCCGGTCGAACGCGGCAAGCAAAGTCCCGATGTCTCTCTGCCGACCGTACAGTTTTTCCGGAATCAAAAGGCGATCCGGCGTGTCGTGTTTGCCAAGCGAAAAGTCGTCAATCCGGCGCTGCGCCCTCCATTCGTGCGCGCAGCGGCGAAGGTCGCTCTCAAGGCCGGACGCGGTTTGGTAGCGGTCTTCAGCCGTCTTCGCGAGCAACTTCATTACCAAGGCCGAAACGATGTCGGGGATATCGCCCAACCGTTCAGCAGGCGCGACGGGCCACCTAGCGAGGTGGCAGTGTACCCATTCCATTGGGTCTTCGGCCGTGAACGGCAAAGTTCCGGCGAGCATTTGATAGAAGGTAATGCCGAGAGCGTAGAGGTCACTGCGGGAGTCGATCGACCGGTTCATTCGCCCGGTCTGTTCTGGCGCCATATAGGCGAACGTACCGGCGATCGTGTCAGCAGGGTGGACTGGCTGGCGCTCCCGCGGTAACGGCGATGCGATACCGAAACCCGTCAGCCGCACTTGATCAGTCGCAGCGTTAACCAGGATATTCGCGGGTTTGATGTCTTTGTGGATCAACCCGCTGCGGTGCAGCCTCTCAACAGCCTCTGCAATTCCGATGGCCAAGCGCAGAAAGTCAGCTATTTCCATAGGCCCCGTTAACAACTGGTCGAGTGGCTCGCCCCCCTCATCGTCGAGTATCAGTGTGGTTCGACCACCTTCGCGTACGAAATCCAGAGGTCGCGCCGCCCATACCTCGTCGAGCTTATCCCGAAGCTCGTATTCATGCATAAGGCGATCGACGCTTGCGCGTGATGGGCGCCTCGCGGCAAGCTCCACCATGAGGACAGCACGGTGTTCACCATTGTCGGTCGATCGCAAGCCGCGACGGAATATTCGCTCCCCGTCCTCCCACAAAATCTGAGAGTTGTTGCGTGAATAGTGTTGGCCGATCGGTGGCGGCTCCATTCGTCAGACTCCGGGCCACACCGGATCGGCCGCGGGCACCTTCCATTGAGTTGCCCGAGGCACGCCGATGCGGCATCTAATAAGCAACAATCTGACGCGTTTAGGGACGTTTTGCTAGCCGGGCAGCGCAGATGGTGGCTGATGCCGACATGGCCTTTGCCAACTATCTGCAGGATGGAGCGCGTTGTTGCGTTCGAGCGTGAGAAATCGGGCTGCCCGAAAACAAGGCAGGACGGCACGGCGCGGCTTGGGACGGCGCAGAAGCCCGCTTGAATCACCGTCGGCCCTGCTCTGCCAGACCGACACTATGGTCCTGACGATACGTTGGTCCAATCGCGTGCCGGAAGCCGGTGCCTCATGTTGAACAGATCCAGGATGCAAACACCGAAGGAGGGTCAAGTGGACGCCAAGACAATGACCTCGCAGATTCGCCTGACACGCCGGACGCCCGCCTATTGGCGAGTTACGTTTGACAATGCTCCGCTCAATGTCATGGGTCCGCAGATGGTGCAAGAATTCACACATCTGATTGACACCATTGAGGCTGACGAAGACGTTCGAGTTGTGGTGTTCGACAGTAGCATCGACGGATACTTCCTCAACCATTCAGACTTCAAGGCACGGATCGAGGATATGCTCGCGCTGCCGCCGGGGTCTACAGGGCTGCCGCCCTGGCCGGATTTTCTTGTGCGACTGACGCGCGCGCCTGTGGCCTCGATCGCTCTAATCCGAGGTCGCGCGACGGGTAACGGGAGCGAAATCACCCTTGCCTGCGATATGGCTTTCGCTAGCAAGGAAAAGGCCATCATCTCCCAGTGGGAGGTTGGCGTGGGTATGGTCGCCGGCGGCGGGCCGATGGCCCGTCTGCCTCACCTGATCGGTCGCAATCGGGCTATGGAGGTCCTTTTGGCCTCCGAGGACATCCTCGGAGATCAGGCCGAGGCGTATGGGTACGTGAATAAGGCGCTGCCTGACGCAGATCTTGACGCGTACGTTGATGCGCTCGCCACGCGCATTTCCAGGTTCGATAAATGGGCGATCGCGCAGACCAAGCGCTTGGTCAACGCCAGCCTTCCACCAGATGTCGAGCTGGGCGCGGGCTGGGAAGCCTGCATCGCCTCGCTGAGCCGACCCGCCGCTCAGGAAGGGATCAGAACGCTTACCGCTAAGGGCTTCCAGGCGCCCGGAGATGTCGAGAATCGGCTGGCTTTTCACCTAGGCGAGTTGCCGCCGCGATAACCGCTGTCGATGGCAACGGCGTCCTCTCAAACAGAGGCTAATCCCATGGATCTGCCCAAGAAAGCGAAGTTGGTTGCCGAACGTGTGGAAGCGGAAGCGACAAAGGCCGACGTCCAGTCGCAGTATGCATCATCGACGTTCACGGCAATCTGGTACTCCAACACCGGATGAACGGCGCGCCTATCTTCGCGCTCGAGATTTCCGAGCGAAAGGTATACTTCTGCCCTCGTACGCCTGCGCACGGCGGACATCCTGCCGCTCGTCCAGCCAGGCCAATCGCTTCTAGGTGGCGGCTCACGCGGAAAATGGCCCTCGGTGGTATGATGCTGTCGTCCTTTGGGCCTTGGCCGCTCGTGGGCCATGCGGCATGCATCTACCGAGATCCTGCATAGCCGCTGCTATCGAAGAGGACGCCCTCGCAGTCAGCCGCAGACGGACAACCAAAAAAGCAATGTAGAGCCGCTCCAGCACGGCCAGCACGCGACGCGGTTTCTGGCCAGAAAGCCCAGCAGTCGCATGATCGTGATCGCGCGCCACATCGCGGCAACTTCAAACACTGGTTCTGTTCCAGCACTGTCTATTTGTCTGTCATACGTGCTCTCAATCGCTCAAGCGGGCGAACTGTCGTGCCTATTAGACGGCAGTTTGTTTCAAGCTGACTTCTATCGAGGGGGGTTGAGTCCACTTTGTGGGCCGCGGCACAAAGCAGCACTAAAATCAAAATGTTGTAAGTGAATTTTGGTGGGCCTGGAGGACGAACAAGAAGTGCGATGCAAAATACGGCTTTGCCGGCACCTTGAGAGCGTCTTGCCGATGTCAGGATGGCATACCATCGAGGGTCCATGAAAGTCGACGGCTTGGGGATCCACCGCAGCCGGCGCGAGGAACGCAGTTGGGGTGTGGAAAAAGCGATATGACGTAACGAACGTTCGAGGCACTCTCAGGAATGTCGATCAGCGTGCTTCACCCACGCTTGGCCGACTTAGCCGGAAGGGTGGCGCGGTTAACGTCGTGATGTCGAGGTTGATGTCTTCTCCAAAAAGCCAGCGCGAGGCCTACGAGCAGTTCCCAGGGCGTTGGCGTCCCGCACGACGATCCGTGGACCAACCTGGCGGAACCGGCAGCGGACGAAACCGCTAGAAAGAACTCAATCATGGCGCCCCTCGTATTCTTCCCAACCCTTCGGAAAGTGCAGGACAGATTGACGACCTGATGCGCAAATCCATTGCACCAACGTGTTGCCGATACCTTCGGAACTCGCCGCACCAGAGATAGCAAAGCATCGATTGGGTAGCCTGCACACCAACCAACGGCGCCGTAGTCGCCGAACCCAAAAATCGACAGCTTTGATCCCTCCACTTGCTAATCCCGCTTTTGCTCGGCTCGATCAAAGGGGCACGGGGATGGGCGACAGCTTCGTAATCAGCCAAAAGTGAAGCAGAATGCCTCGACGCCAGGGCCAAAAAATTCGATATCGAATTGGCGGTCTACGATCGGCCCTAGTTGCCGGATAAGCTGGTACAGGCGTTGTTCGCTTACCGTTCCGTTGCCGTGTTCATCGACGTCAAGTCCGTGAGATCCGCCTGGTGCATTGCCATCGATAAGGACGCGGAATTTCACGGACGTTCCCGGCGATGCCGGCCCCATCACAAGATGCAGATCGCGGGCGTGAAATCGGTACGTTATGCGGCCGTTGGCCCTTTTCACCGACACGCCGTCGCTTGCCATGATCCAGTCGCCCGAAAGCGCCCATTCGTTCAGGCGCAACTGTGCCGGCGCTTCAAAGAGATGCGACTTGTTGCGAATTACTCCGCCCAGGGAAACAAAGCCTTGGGTGCGTTCATAGCCGACGTAATTTTCCCGAGACTTCAGGTTGGCTTTGTCCGCAGCGGCTTCGAGGCCGCGCGCATCGACCGACACCAGATCACTGCCTACGACCTCGTTGCCACTTTCTGCCAGCAATCGCTGAACGATCTTCTCGGACTCGTCGTATGAACCTTCACCGAAATGCTGATCACGCACTCGCCCTTGAGCATCGATGAAATAGAATGCCGGCCAGAAATTGTTGTTGAAAGCGCTCCAGATCGCTCCCTTACTGTCGATGGCGACGGGATAGTCGACCCCCAGCGCTTTCACCTCGCGGCGGACGTTGTCGACGTTCTTCTCAAACCGGAACTCCGGGGAGTGGACGCCAATTACGACCAGCCCCTGGCTTTGGTATTTTTTCGACCAAGCGCGGAGATAGGGTTGTGCGCGCATCCAGTTGATGCAGGTGTAAGTCCAGAAACTCACAAGGACGACTTTTCCACGGAGTGCCGTCGGCGTCAGTGGTGGCGAATTGAGCCACTCGTCGGCTTGCGTTATTGACGGCAACTCCGATTGGCCGGCAAACCAGCCGAAAATCGAGCCCTGGACGGATAAGCCGTGCGATCCTTTGGAACTCATCGATAGACCCATATCGTCGGCCCCAAAACTGCCATTCGGCAGCCCAATCGAAGTGATGAGTAGGAACGAGGCCAACAAGAGGTTCGTCTTCATGCGCGAACTCCCTCCATGGTTTGATTGTGGTCTTCGACGCGGAAAATTGATGGCGGGCTTGCCCGCCACCATTTTAGGCGCCGTTCGCGGGGGCAATGACGGGGGACTATTTCATCCCGCCGAGGGCATTCACGTTGGCGCAGAACTCGGCATAGGGCTTGCTCATCGCTGCGTCGTTGCATTCGCGCATGATCATTTCGCGCATGGGCTTCGGCTTGGCCATGAAGACCGCCTTGAACTCAGGCATAGGCTTCAGGGTCTTCATCGAGGCGTCGGTGTAGAATGGCCCGATGTTATCGACGACATCGAGTGCGCCGGCGAGGGCTGTGCTGCCGACACAAAAAAGTGCAAATGCACCGAGACCAATCGCTTTGATGTTCATGGTGTAGACCTCTCTTGGGTTTTCGCCATCGTCCCAATGACGATGGGCGTCCAAAGGTACATCTGACGAGGGTCAGAAGTGATATGCAGATGACCTATGCGATCTATTGGATGCTATTGCACGTTGGTATCGGCGATACTTTTGTACCACACGCACATCGACCGCCCGATTGCCCTCCCGAATGGAACGCCGCGTAATTTCCAGCGCTCCATCCACGTTTTGTGGATCGGCCGCCAGTGCCCGGAGGCAGGCGCCGGCATTGGTGATAATGCCTGAAAGCGGCTGGTCTACCTCGTGCGCAATCGATGCTGTCAGAGCAGCACAGGCTCATGATCCGAGTAGTGCGTACAAGTTCGGATTGTACTTTCTCAAGCGCTCCTCCAACTACCTACAGTAGTGCCGGTGAAGGCAAGGCAGTCAGTCCGAATGCTGGTCCGTGTGGGATGGCAGTCCGTGAGAAGTATCCAGGTTACCTTCGGATGTCGCGGCGGACCCGAGATGGAAGGGAACAAGCTGGCTGGCACTCGCCCTCCCCGCTGCCTTCTACCAGTCCCTTACGGTTCGTCGGCAAGAGTTTGGGAAAACGACCTACCGTACGGATAGAATTGTTCCTTGCGGCCTTCTTTCCAAGCGGTTCGAAGCTCTGGTTGCGCAATGTCCCAGTCCGGGAAACATTTTCGCCCAACGGCCCGGAGGTCTTGCCGCAGCTCCTCGATTGTGGGGCGGCCGAAGTACCAGTAGCCGTTATACACATTGTAAACGATCAGTCCGGGCTCGAGAACAACGACGTGTGGTATCATTGGGTTGTGCGCCGGATCCGTGTACTCCGCGATATCTAAATCCTTTTGGATGGTACGTCGCGGGTCTGACAGGAAAGGCCAATGCGCCCCTACGCCGCTCCGAAACTCGTGGGTTTCCGCGACGGTGTCAGTGCTGATGGTGACCATCTTACAGTATCCTACCTCCATCTCACGATGAAGCTGAAGTAGGCGTTCCGCTTGGCATCTGTCCTTGGGGCAGAAGCTGCCACGGCTAAGGACAATCACCATCGGATTCCAACCTTGGAGTTCAGACAGCCTACGTCGCTTTCCCGTGTGATCGCTCAATTCATAGTCTGGAAATGGCGCGCCCGGCACGATGTCCGATCTCATCTTGTTTCCCTACGGGCTGGCATTCACGAGCCAGCCCTGCGAGGGCAGGTAGCCCGTATGCGACGTCGCAGTCCACCCGGACCGTCTCTGTGAAAATAGCGAACAGAGCCATTGGCAATCTATAATACGATCGTATCGCCGACCGGAGTAGGTGGCTACATCTTGCCGGTGTGACGGTGCCCTCGTGAGAATCCCTGGCGGGAAGGGTGCCGTCACACGCTCTGCGCATTCGAAAGCGGGCGTCACTCATCCATGTCGCCTAGCAACTCCTAAAAGACGTCGGCGTCCCCTAGGTGGACTTCACTGCTCGGCATTGATGATGCGGAGGCCCAATCCGAACCGCACGTCCTGCGCACTCGCCGATGCTCCTCGCTGGAAGCGGCCCTCAGCTTCCTTGATCGGATCCGCTCCGAGAAGGTGACGCAGCCGAATACTTTGCTCGGCGATACCAAGGTTCAGTAGCGATATGGTTGCTGCCGCCGCAAACTCCCAGGCATTCCGACCTGACACAACTCAACAGGGGAACAGTGACATGGACATGCTTGCTTTGGCGAAGGACATCGCCGGACATGTGGAGACGGAATCTCTGCGTGCTCAAGTTCCGATGAGCGTCACCGTGATCGATGTTCACGGGAACACTGTGCTCCAGCATAGGATGAACGGCGCCCTCGCCTTTTCGATGCTGATTTCAGAGCGCAAGGCTTACACCTCCGCGCTCACGCAACTACGAACATCAGCATTATTCGATCTCGTGCAGCCCGGCAAAGAACTCTTTCATTTGATGTCACAAGAACGCTTTTGCGCGATGGGTGGTGGCGCACCTCTCGTACAAAACGGCGTAGTCGTCGGCGGCGTCGGTATAAGCGGCGGCACTGTTGCCCAGGATGTGGGGATACTGGAGGGAGCGCTTAAGCTTCTCAGGAACGCAGACCCGGAGACTCTCGCCCCAGCCGTGGTGACCTAGTTTCCTTGAGACGCCCCTGGCTCTCTTTCGTCTCCATTCATCGCAGGACTTCGGCTTTGAGCGGTTGGTACTGCCTAGAGATTTGTGTGTCTCTCGAGGAGCCACGCCCCAAAATTCCCTGCACCACTACTGGAACGGTGACTTGCGGCATAGAGGAAGTCCGCCGACGTCCTCCGTGCAAATATATCGCCGCCTAAGGTCCTTGCCAGAATCGCCTCCTGGAGCGCGCCAATTTTTTCCACCACTAAGTCGCAAAAAAGGCCGCGCGACACTGGTCCCGCGACCTCTCTCTTTTCGCCTCACGGTTAGGGCTATGCGGCGGTAGCACTGGCCGCCGCGCTGTTCAGAAGCTTTACGAGCGCCTGCGCTCCTGCGGTGGAAGATGCCGGGTTCTGTCCGGTAATCAACCTGCCGTCGGTAATTGCGAAAATTTCCCAGTTCCCCTTTTTTTCATAGAGACCGCCGAGCCTCTTGAGTTCGTCTTCGACGAGGAACGGCACGACCTTCGTCAGTTGCACTTCTTCTTCTTCACCGTTGGTGAAGCCCGTCACCCGCTTCCCCTTGACGATCGGAGCACCTTGATAGGTCACGCGATGCAGGACAGCGGGCGCGTGGCAGACGGCAGCCACTGGCTTGCCGGCATTGTAGAAGGACTCGATGAGCTTGATGGAGTCGGGATTGTCCACGAGATCCCACATTGGACCATGGCCGCCTGGATAGAAGATGGCGTCGAAATCATCGGAACGGACTTCGCTCAATTTCTTCGTGGTGGCGAACACCTTTTGCGCGGCCTCGTCCTGCTTGAACCTCGTCATGGCAGGCGTCTGGTTCTCTGGCAGATCGCTCTTCGGATCAACCGGGGGTTGCCCACCCTTGGGTGACGCGAGCGTCAGATCGAACCCCGCATCGCGGAAGACATAGTAGGGTGCAGCGCCCTCCTCGAGCCAGAAGCCCGTCTTTCGCCCGGTGTTTCCAAGTATGTCATGCGAGGTGAATACCATGAGAATCTTCATGTGTAAGTTCCTTCCATTTCTGTTTCGCAGCGGGTGGCCGTACGAATGGAATGTTGTCTGGGATCATCCTGCTTTGCATGTGCACATTGGTATCGCCAGCACCTTGGTATCGGTTGAGCAACAGCGTGGTCCGAAACAGATGGTCTTGAGCCGCAACAATGTCGCTCAGACTTTCATGGGCTTCAAATTTCGAGAACGGGACCCCAATCCACACGGCCAGTCAGCAATCATTCCCGAGCTCGCTGCCAGGAACTGGTCTCCGCCTTTGCCGAAACGCTCCATCTGCAGCAGGATCCTACAGACCGAAGCGAACGCTACTGCACGATGGTATGCCCGATGCCCGGAGCGTTCTGTTGAAGAACTACTCGAACGCAAGAGCTTCGCATCCTTTGGCGCTCCGCGCGGCGGAACCACAATGCCGCCGGGCCGCCGGCGGCGTCATGTTAGCTTCACGAGATCAACTCGATGTCAGGCTTTCCCTTCGGCCTTAGTCTTCCGATACTGGACGGTTGGAAGACCTCCCCAGCCCCAGTTGTCGAGCTCGACCTCTTCGATGACCACGTAGGTTGACTCGAGCGGCTTATTGAGGACGTCGAGCATGACTTGGCTGACGCCCGCGATGATGGCGGCCTTTTCTTCGGCCGTAACCGAGTTGCGATCAGGAGCCGAGCCCTCACGCGTTACCTGTACAGTGACTATGGGCATTTCGTAATATCCTCGCTCAAGATTCGAATCTTCTTTCTAGGTTTCTAGGCGGCCATTGCCGCAAGATGCTTCTCCAGTTCATCGACATGCGCATAGCCAGCGCCGACCCTTCGCAGAGTTCCACCCTTCTTGAGGAACAGCGTGGGAAAGCTAGAAACGCCTATGGCACGAGCCGTCGCGAAGTCTGTCGCGACCTCTTCGATGGTACTCCGCTTCCTGTAGGCCTCGAGGAATTCATCGGGGTTGACGGGTGACCAAGTCCTTGAAAGCGCGGGATCCCACCTCCGCCAGTACGAAGCCGTTCGTGGTGTTAAGCGCATCGACGTAAAACGCGTGCTGGAATGCACGGAAAACCTTGAGAAGATCCGCCTGCGGGCGAAGGATCCGGGCGGTAACGACCGCGCGGCATACAGGCTCGGTGTCGTAGACGAACCCAGTCCTTGCAAGCAGGCCTTCGCGGTTGAACGGCACCTCGCTGGCCTCCTCCACCTTCGCCAATGGTGCACTCTGAACTGCTTGCCCGCGTCTCGGTCGCTCCGGCGCGCAGTCCACCGAGGATGATCGTCAATGAGACGTCCCGACGCCGATGCATCAGAAGTTCCATTTGCTTGGCAAATCCATAACACCAAGAGCACATCGGATCGGCGGCCAGCACGAGTTCCATTTTTTTCCTTTAGTTTGTCGGCAGGGCCCGCGGCGTAACCACGCCACGTGACCCGCTTCCTGGTGAACCTACTAGCGGCCAGCGTTCTGGCCACCGTCGACGTGTAGGATCTCTCCCGTGACGAAATTTGCGTTCTCGAGGTAAATCACGGCGTCGACGATGTCGCTGATCTCGCCCATGTGGCCGACCGGGTGGAGAGCGGATAGGAACTCGTGAGTTTCAGGCGCGTGCATCGGAGTCTTGATGATGCCGGGAGATACGGCGTTCACCCGGACCCCAGTCTTGGCGAATTCGATCGCCAGTTCCTTCGTCACAGCGTTCAATCCGCCCTTTGTGAGCGAAGCGAGAGCCGTGGGAACGCTCGACACCGGCTGGTTCACAAGGCTCGTCGTGATGCTGACGATGTGGCCGGAACCCTGCTTGAGCATCTCCCTCGCAGCCCGCTGCGTGATATGGAAGAAGCCCGAAACGTTCACGCCGAAGTTCAGGTCGTAGTCTTCCTGCGTAAAGTCGACGAAAGGCTTTGCAGTGAAGACGCCTGCGTTGTTGACCAACGTGTCGATCCGACCGAAGCGTTGGATCGCCTCGCGGACGACGCGCTCGGCGGTCTCTGGATTGGAAATGTCGCCCGCTACGGCATGCACGCCGTCATCGGAACCCGGCTTGATCGAACGCGAGGTGGCGACCACGCGGTAGTTCCGCTGGCGATAGGCGCGGACAAGACCTTCGCCGATGCCCTGTGATGCACCAGTGATTATAGCGACCTTCTGCTGATTGCTCATAATATATATCCTTTTCAATTGCTGCGGCCCTTGCTCGAGCCGCCCGGCGCCCTCGGCGTTGGTGCGATTGATTTAAGGGCTCACAATCATCGGGAGAATTGCTGAGCAGCGGCATTCACTTCACCGCTTTTCGGCAGAATGTCTATTGCGCGTAGTTTATCGGCGCTTCGCGATTCAGGCGTAACGAGTGGGCCGCAGCCAATACCAAAGTGTCGGGCACACCTTCGGACAATACCGGTCAGAATCCACCTTGTTTACCTGACGTCACCGCGAAAAGACCCTGCGGCGGGCTAACAATAGGAGCCGACATGACCGACCCGACGCTGCAAGCGAAACCACCGGCTAAGACATTAGACACCAGTCCGCCCAGCATGAATCTTGAACTCGTTGTAATCCCGGTATCCGACGTGGATCGTGCTTTAACGTTCTACAAAAACCTGGGCTGGCGGCTGGACATCGACCACGGCAAGGGCGACGATTACCGCATTGTCCAGTTAACCCCAGTCGGCTCAGGAGGCTCCGTGATGTTCGGCCAGAACATCACCACGGCGGCGCCCGGCTCTGCCCAGGGCATGCATCTAGTCGTGCCCGACATCCTTGCCGCGCGCGACGACCTCGTACGACGCGGCGTAAAAGTCAGCGACCTTTTCCACGACGTCGGCGGAATCTTCCATCACTCTAACGGCAAGGGAATTGCCAAGGGGCCGAATCCCGATAGGAAGAGCTATGCCTCTTATTTGACGTTCGAGGATCCCGACGGCAACGGATGGACCTTGCAGGAGGTGACGGCGCGTCTACCTGGAGCTCCTACCGACACCAGCTTCACGACGCAGCTTCACGAAGCCGTCTGGGGATCTGAGCGGTAAGCGAATTTGTTGATTCAGGTTCGGCTCGCGCAGGGCTCGACTACGTCACCACGTCCCACGCCTATTGCAATCAAATCTCGTGCGATCTGACTGAATGCATTGCGTGGTTTTCATTGCGCTTCAAGGAAACGCAGGACGTGGTGACGGTTTACCACTGGCGCTAAACGGCGTCGATAAATCACGAAGGCCGGCGCATCCCCGCCTGAGGGCGTCCGCTCGACTCACCTTGGAGTGACCCTGGCTCGAAACGCTTTGAAGCAGAACGGCGATCTTGCAAGTCGCATCGTCGAAGACAAGGCGGGGAATTTTGGGCGCATTGAGCCCTGACCGGCCGATGCAGGTTACGTTCGCTTTACAAACACGATCGTTCCCTGCACCGCCGCTAAATGCGAACGCAGCGTCGCACAGGCGGACCGCGACGGCCGCTACAAGATCCATTTGTTCATCAAACATGGTGCAGCCTCCAGCGGCGGGCCGTCGACAGCAAGGCAAAATCACGACGGGCGATACCAAAGTGCACTTATGCAGGGGCGGCGTCAGGGATAGCGTCTAGACATCGCCTCCGTCTTTGACAAGGCGATCCGCTGCAAGCAGCGAAACGCTCCTGCGTCCTCCCCTCCGCCGGAGCGCGCGGATTTAGCCAAGATCCGCCTTGGGGCCGTCTCCTTCCGCCGGGAGACGGCCTCTTTCAAACGCCTCGCCCAGTGACATGCAATGGCAGCGGACGCCGCTTTAGGCCGAATAAACCGTTCAAGGAAAATAAAATGAAGAAGACCCGCCCCCCGGGTATTTTGCGCTACGACCATCCGGCAGGTGGCTGGGATGCGTTGAAGGCGGTTGCCAAGACGCTGGCCCGCCAGCAGATTGCCGTGCAGGGCAGCAGAACCTTGCTGAGGGCGAACCAGCCGGAAGGATTCGACTGTCCCGGATGCGCGTGGCCAGACCCCAAGCACACCTCGTCGTTCGAGTTCTGCGAGAACGGCGCCAAGGCGATCACGTGGGAGTCCACCGCGAAGACGGCCGATGCGAGCTTCTTCGCGGAACACACCGTGTCAAAACTCTGGAACTGGAAGGATCACCAGTTGGAAGATGCCGGGCGTATCACGCTCCCACTACGCTACGACGCCTCCAGCGACCGCTTTGAACCAATCGGTTGGGATGCGGCGTTCAAGTTGATCGGCAGCGAACTGAATACTCTCGTCTCGCCAGATCAGGCGGAATTCTACACGTCTGGACGGGCTTCCAACGAAGCTGCGTTTCTATATCAGCTTTTCGTTCGCGCCTACGGCACCAACAATCTCCCGGACTGCTCCAACATGTGTCATGAAGCCACCAGCGTTGGCCTTCCAAAATCCATCGGCGTCGGCAAGGGGACAGTGACGCTCGAAGACTTCAATCACGCCGACGCGATCTTCAGCTTCGGACACAATCCGGGTACCAACCACCCGCGAATGATGACGACTCTTCATCAGGCGGCCCGCCGCGGCGTTCCAATCATCGTCTTCAATCCCCTTAAGGAGCGCGCGCTCGAACGGTTCGCGGCGCCCCAAGACCCCGTCGAGATGGTCACGATGTCCTCGACGCCGATCGCCTCGGCCTATTACCAGGTCCGCGTGGGCGGCGATATGGCCGCTCTAAAGGGACTCATGAAAGCGGTTTTCGAGCTTGACGCAGCAAGTCTTGCCGCAGGCCGCGGCGGAGTCCTCGACAGGCAGTTTATCGGCGAGCATACCTCCGGTATTGATGCACTTCGCGCCGACGTCGAAGCCACCCGTTGGGACGAGATCTTCGAGGCCAGCGGCTTGACGAAGCAGGCCATCGAGAGCACTGCGGGCGTCTACGCGAAGGCAGAAAGGGTCATCGTCTGCTACGGCATGGGGATCACGCAGCATGCGAGGGGCACCTACAACGTCCAGCAGATTGCAAACTTTTTGATGCTGCGAGGAAACATCGGCCGCGAGGGCGCAGGCATCGCGCCTATCCGGGGTCACTCGAACGTTCAGGGCGACCGGACAGTCGGCATAACCGAGATTCCGAGCAAGACACTTCTCGACGGCATGGAACGTGCGTTTGGATTTCGACCGCCAAGCGGGAAAGGCCACAACGCGGTCGACGCCGTGGAAGCCGCTATCGATGGCCGCGCCAAGGCGCTGATCTGCCTCGGCGGCAATCTCGCTGTCGCAATGTCTGATCCAGAGGCCACGTTTCAAGGCATGCGCAAACTCGACCTTTCGGTGCATATCGCAACGAAGCTCAACCGCTCCCATCTGCTAACCGCGAAGACTACCCTCGTGCTGCCGTGCCTCGGTCGCACCGACCTCGATATGCAGTCATCGGGACCACAGTTGGTTACGGTCGAAGATTCGATGTCCATGGTTCACGCGTCGCGAGGCTTCCTGTACCCACCGAGCGATCTCGTCCGATCCGAGCCCGCAATCATCGCAGGGATCGCCAAAGCCACGCTTGGCAATCGGCATGGCATCAACTGGGACGGCATGATCGCAGACTATGACGTTATCCGCGACAAGATCGAGGAGGTCTTTCCCGACTTCTGTGAGTTTAACAAGCGCGTGCGCAAGCCAGGCGGCTTCAGGCTGGACATCGCGGCGTCGTTTCGCCGGTGGGACACCCCTGGGGGCAAGGCAAATTTTCTGACATCTCCAGGCCTTTGGGAAGATCCACTACCTGACGGTCATGACTCACTAATGCTGACCACGATCCGTAGCCACGACCAGTACAACACGACCATCTATGGATTGGACGATCGTTATCGCGGTGTGTTCGGGCGGCGCGACGTGGTCTTCATGAATGGCGAGGATCTCGCCGGCCGAGGACTGAAAGACGGAGATCGTGTCGACGTCCAGGGGCTGACCGAAGGGGCAGACGACAAGCATCTCGTGCGCGGACTCACGGTCGTCGCCTATGACATCCCCAGAGGTTCGTTGGCGGGCTACTATCCGGAGATGAACGTGGTCATGTCGCTTAATCACTACGATCGATTGTCAGGCACGCCATCCTACAAAGGCGTTCCGGTTCGAGTATCACTAGCTTCATCCTGATCGCAAAAGAAATCGTCTCCGTCGTGTCGTGCGCCTCCAAACAATCAGTTCGGCAAGAGAAGGCGACGAGGCCGTCACCGTCAGTCACTCCCGACACCTTCGTCTACTAGCGGTTTTGACCCGTCAGTCTCAAACTTCGCTGGTCAGCCGCCGCGCTGCGATAGAATTTTGAGCGGCAGCCATTCATCGTCCATCATCAGAGAGGCAATCATGCGCAATCTTGAATTTGAGAACCTCACACGTCGGTCTTTCGGCGGGGTCGCACTAGGACTGACGGCGGCGGGTATCCTCCCCGGACGCGCCGCGGGTGCGGACCAGGGAAAGAAGGCCGTTCGTAAGAATAGCCATGAACTGGTTGCCGACAAGCGTATAGACGCCGGAGACCTCAATATCGGATACGCCGAACTGGGCCCTGCCGACGGCTCGCCCGTGATCCTTTTTCACGGTTGGCCGTATGACATCAACGCCTTTGCCGAGGTGGCCCCGATGCTCGCAGAGAGGGGGCATCGTGTGATCGTGCCACATCTGCGCGGATACGGCAGCACGAGGTTTCGTTCCGACGACAGGATGCGCAATGGCCAGCCGTCGGCCCTTGCCGTAGACGCCATAGAGCTGATGAACGCACTTAAGATCGGCAAGGCGACGTTGGGCGGGTTCGACTGGGGTGCGCGGACAGCCGACATCGTAGCCGCGCTTTGGCCGGAACGATGCAAAGGCCTGGTTTCCGTCAGCGGCTACCTGATCGGGAACCAGACCGCCGGAAAGTCCCCCCTCCCACCCGCTGCCGAACTCCAGTGGTGGTACCAGTTCTATTTTGCGACGGATCGTGGCCGAGACGGGT
This sequence comes from Mesorhizobium sp. M1342, assembly GCF_040317955.1. Lineage (NCBI taxonomy): Bacteria > Pseudomonadati > Pseudomonadota > Alphaproteobacteria > Hyphomicrobiales > Phyllobacteriaceae > Mesorhizobium > Mesorhizobium sp. M1342. Next base: position 112,596 of record NZ_JAMYLI010000008.1, read on the forward strand.
ATGAACAATACACGAGCGAGTTCGCTAAACTGATCTGGCAACTCGCCTCCCCGCATTGGAAGTTCGACGACCCGACGTTCGAGCGAAGCGCCAAGGCGTTTGCTAATCCGGACCACGTCGCGATCGTTGTTCATAACTATCGCTGGCGGCTTGGTCTGACGAAAGGCGAGAAGCGGTTCGAGGAATTCGAAACCAAGCTCGCTTCAGCTCCCGAAATCCACATTCCCACGATCACGATGGAGGGCGACGCTAACGGAGCCCCCCATCCGGATCCTAAATCCTACGCCGGCAAATTCAAAGGGAAGTACGAACACCGTCTGATAACTGGCGGGGTTGGCCACAACCTCCCGCAGGAGGCCCCCGAGGCCTTCGCCAAGGCGGTACGGGATGTCGATTCCTGGGCGTGACCGATCACGAAGGGTTCAACCTGCGCCCTGTCCAACGGGATTGGTTATCCGTGATACCCATTATAAAAACAGGCTGGCGCGAGGCTCGCCAGCCGTATGCTAGCTTGCGTGTTCATCCGCGTCCTCAACTACTTAAGCGCCTCGTCGTCCCCAAAGGATTTATGAATTGGAAATCGGAATCGACAGTTTCGCAATGCTGCTGACCGACCCCGCTACAGGTCAGTTGCAGTCAGCCATCGAACGGATGGCGAGCGTGCTCGCAGAAGTCGAGCTCGCAGATCAAGTCGGACTCGATGTCTTCGGAATGGGCGAACATCACCGGGAGAACGCGCTCGATTCGGCACCTGCGGTGATCCTTGCCGCGGCTGCCGCACGCACGACGTCGATCAGGCTTACAAGCGCCGTCGCCGTTTTGAGCGCCGCCGACCCCGTGCGGCTTTTCCAGGAGTTCGCCACACTGGATCTCATATCCCGCGGACGAGCGGAAATGGTGGTCGGTCGCGGTTCCTCCGTGGAGGCTTACCCTTTGTTCGGACTCGACCTGCGTAACTACGATGCGCTCTTTGCGGAGAAACTGGACCTGTTGCTGAAGATTAGGGAGCAGCGCAACATTACGTGGGCGGGCCGCTTTCGCCCTGCGATCAATGGCGAAGGTGTTTTTCCTCGCCCGCACCAGCCAGCCTTGCCCATTTGGCTGGGCGTCGGCGGGACGCCCGAATCGTTCGTCCGTGCCGGAACGCTCGGTCTGCCGCTGATGGTCGCCATCATCGGCGGAAGTTTCGAGCGTTTCCTGCCCCTCGTCGAACTCTATCGTCGCGCATGGCTGGCCGCCGGCCGTCCTCCAAAGAACCAGAAGATCGGCATCCACGCTCTGGGCTTCGTCGGGGAGACTGATGTCGCTGCCAGGGAAGCGTTCTTCCCCGGGTGGTTCCAGATGTTCACGGAGGCGGGAAGGGAGCGCGGCTGGCCGCCGCCAACACAAGCTCAGTTCCAGCATATGTGCGGGCCAGGTGGCGCGTTTCTGGTCGGCAGCCCGCAAACTGTTGCTGCGAAGATATTGCATGTTAACGGGACGTTGGGAGGGATCGCTCGAATCACCTTCCAGATGAGCACTGCCGCCCTCGAGGCGAAAGCGATGCGTCGTTCGATCGAACTGCTGGGAACCCACGTTGCGCCTTTGGTGAGAGGACAACTTGGCGACTAGCAAGAGCGCTTCTACGGCGGGCGCCGACATCGGGAGGCGCCCCCCTCTTTTGCCGATCTTTTATCCGAAAATCAATCTCTGGTAATTGGCCAGCATTTTCGGATCCTCGACCGACCCGTGATGGTGTAGCTGCCGCCAGGCCCCGTCCCTGCGTACGAACCACCGGGTCGTCCGGAAGGCGACGTCGAGCTTTTCCTTCGCCGTGCTGCATGCTCCACGCTCGCGACCGACGAACAGATGCCAGTCGTCGGCGCCCTGGCTGGTGAAGTCATGGAAGGTCACGTGAACCTTCGCCTGACCTCTGAAGACCTTCGAATACCCGTCTGCGATCTCCTGCCATCCACGGCGGATACCACCGATAGGGTTGTCCATGCTGGGCTCCGAACCGCCGAGCCACACGGCTTCGAGCCCGGTGAGATCGCCATCATTGAAGGCTCGGTAGAATTCGATCAGCGCATCCAAGGGACTGCCTTCGCCCGGCTTCGTCTCGCCGCCGTCGACTTCTGTAAGATTCGGGTTCATCGGCATCGTCCTCGCATCTAAGTCCACGGCGGTATCCTCATTCATTGCGCGCTTCGTCCGCTCTGGAAGCAATGCTCGATGGACATCGCCGATTCCATTGTACGATGGTGTCGTCGGTTTTTTGAGGGACGAACGTGCGCTTAGGGCGCAAGCAAAGCTCTCATCGAATCGGTGCGGCCTTACCTTCGGCTGAAGTTGACGTTGACGTTGACCGCAGCCATTGTCGCCGCCCTAATTTCGGTCAAGGCCTGCCCAAGTCCCACAACGTTTAACTGTGGGCTTGGAAGGGAACCGAGAGCGCCGGCCTTGTCAGCGGCGACGACCATGTCGACCGTCGTTGGGCCAGCCATCGGCGCCTGGATGATGGAAAGCTCGACTTCCGAACAGGTCGAGAATTAGGCGATCCGGCCAGCGGGTCATGGGGACTCCTTGCCGAGCGTGACGTTCCACGCTGATAGCTCCGGACCCCCTCCACGTCCACTAGACCTTGGTGTGCTGACGAAACTTCCGATCCCAAGGTATCGGAGACACCTTGGTACAATACCGGGTCTGAATTTAATGCGCGATGGTTTTTGACAGAGGGGAAGACGGCGCGACCGTCGGAACACTCCCGGCTCGTGGCCGGTCCAACGAACACTCAACACCAGAGCGACCGACCGCCACCTGGCGGCCGAGGGTACCCGCGTCGCCAGAACGGAGGCAGGCATGAGCGTGCATAAGACTGTGATCGGCACCGGCACGTCACAAGGGATCGGAGCAGGCCTGGTGAAGACAGGCGACGTCGATGGCGTGGTCTATCTGACAAAATCGTCAAGCATTTCCGGGGAGGTGCTGCACGTCGACAACTGCGCACATCACGTCAAATGGTAGTCGCGAGCGCGGAAGCGCGGTTGAAGGAACTCGATCTGCTCGTGCCGGTGGCACCCACCCCGTTCGGCGCTTACGTCCAGTCAGCGCGGGCCGGCTCCCTGCTGTTCTTGAGTGGCATGCTTCCGGTGGTCGACCACGTCCCCCGTTACACTGGCCTTGTCGGCAAGGACTTATCGGTCGCCGAGGGCTATGACGCAGCGCGAACCGCGTGCCTCAGCGGTCTTGCTGCTGCGCGGTCTCATCTAGGATCGTTGGATAGGATTCGTTCAGTTGCCAAACTGGGCGTTTACATCGCCTGCCCGGCGGAATTTCACGAGCATCCAAAGGTAGCCGACGGCGCCTCAGAGCTGTTGCTCGAGGTTTTTGGTGCCGCCCGGCTTCCGCCCCGCATCGTGCTTGGCGTTTCTAGCATACCGCTTGGAATGCCCGTCGAGATCGAACTCGTCTTCGAGATCGAATCTTAGCGAGGCAACTTGCTCTAACCCGAAACGGAGGCAGTCATGAAGATCAGACCCCCTACTACGACAAGAGCCATTACCATGTCGTCAAAACTGCTCACTGCTACTGCCGTGCTGCTGATTCCGGCGCTTGCCCTCGCGGGGGAGATGAAGGCGCCCGAGAAGGTCTATCGATCTCTGGACGTCAGAGCCGTGGCCGGTCAGGAGAAGGCGCTGATCAAGCTTGAGAAGCGGACGGCTGCCTATTGGCGCGTCACCTTCGACAATCCGCCGTTCAACATTTTCGGGCCGCAAACAATCCCGCAGATGGAAAAGGTCGTTTCTCAGATAGAGAAGGATCCCGATCTCCGCGTCATCGTGTTCGATAGCGCGGTGCCCGGCTTCTTTCTGACCCATTATAACTTTACGCCACCCCTTGCTGAATCCACCGGCCTCCCCTCTGGACCGACCGGACTGCACCCACTCCCCGACATGCTGGTCCGCATCAGCAAGGCGCCCGTGGTTTCCATCGCCCTGATCCGCGGCCGCGCGACGGGGGTCGGGAGCGAGCTTGCGCTGGCTAGCGACATGCGGTTCGCCAGCCGCCAGAAGGCGATTCTGTCGCAATGGGAAGTCGGCGCGGGCCTCGTCCCTGGTGGCGGCCCGATGGCACGGCTTCCCAGACTGATGGGACGTGGCCGCGCCCTCGAAGTCCTCCTTGGATCCGACGACATCAACGGCGATCTCGCCGAGGAGTACGGCTACGTCAATCGGTCGTTCGATGACGACAAGCTCGATCCGTTCGTCGACGGGCTGGCAACCCGGATCTCCGGGTTCGACCGCCAGGCGATCGCTGACACCAAACGCCTCGTCGATTTCGCGAGCCTTCCGAGCGATCCCGAGATCGCGGCAGGATGGGACGCCTTCATAACATCGGTCCAGCGCCCGGTCGCGCAGAAGAACATCGGCCGTCTCATCGATATGGGCCTGCAGAAAGACCCGGACGTCGAAGCAAGACTGGGACATTACACGCAGTCTCTTGCCGACAAATAGCTAAGGCGGAGCCCGCCAGTGACGGCAGGTCGCGCGGGCACCAATTTGAACTGCCAAACCCAGTCGCGAAGTCGCACTTCGCCTTGCGGTAACGCGATAATCGCAGCCCGTAAAAACCCCGTTAAACCATGGAGAGACACATGCACAGCATCGAAAACCAGATCGTCGATTCAAGCTTCTCGGCGATTATCAACGCTCCGATCGAGAAGATCGACATTCCGAAGTGGTGCTTCAATCTTCCGGAAAAAGAATACCAGGGATGCTCCCCCGCGCACATCGCAGCAGGTTTCACGACTGCGGCGGACGGCACCCGGATGTCGATCAACGTCGAAACGATCGGCGGGAGCCTGATGGTCCAGCACTATCACGAGACCTTGGGTGAAAAGAATCGTCTGATCCTCGACTCCGATTCCGACGTCTTCACGTCGAACGGCCGAGTGACCATCCACGTCACCTGGGAACTGAGCGTGAAGAAGATCGATGCCGTCCGCTGCGAGTTTACGAATCGCGTTAGATCCTACGCGACCGACGAAATGATTGCCTACCTCGGGAGCCAGGGGATTCCGTTCGATATCTTCCGCTCTCAGCGGCAGCCGATGTCGATCGCGCACAACAAGGGGGAGACACCTCTGTTTGCGGCAAGCATCGAGCGGGCTGCACTTCAGAACACGTCCACGAAGGCAGCCTGAGCGCCGAAGGAGGTATCCCATGACAGAACTGTCGTTCGACCGGAGCAACACTGGCTTGCTGGTGGTGGACCCATACAACGATTTCATCTCCGAGGGCGGCAAGATCTGGCCTCGGATCCAGGAGGTCGCGGAGGCGAATAACTGCATTCCGCACATGCTTGAGGTGTTGACGGCCGCACGCAAGGCCAAGTTCCGGGTCTTCTTTGCGATGCATCATCGCTATCGTGCCGGCGACTATGAGAACTGGAAGTTTGTGGCGCCCATCCAGCGGGCGGCATGGCACCGCAAGAGTTTCGAATTCGGAACGTGGGGCGGTGAATTCCGCGCCGAATTCGTGCCGATGGCCGGCGAGGTCGTCGCCTCCGAGCACTGGTGCTCGAGTGGCTTTGCCAACACCGACCTCGATCTGGAACTGAAGCGGCATGGAATCCAGAGGGTCATCGTGATCGGGCTCGTCGCTCACACCTGCATAGAGGCCACGGTACGATACGCCGCGGAGCTCGGCTACGACGTTACGGTCGTAAAGGACGCGGTTGCCGACTACTCGCCAGAGATGATGCATGCGGCACTGGAGGTCAATCTCCCAAGCTATGCCAGCGCGATTGTCGACACTAAGGAAACCATCGCGGCGATCGCCCTCACGCAGGCGGCGTAGTCTCGCGGTAGCGCCGTCTCCACAATCCGGCAGGCGTCTACGCGCACGCCGGATTTTTTTGCCCGGAACAAGTATTATGCGGGTCGAGTGTTGGGATGCCTTTTCGATGCTTACTTGGGTTCGGAAGCCATCCCTCGAGGCCTGCGCGGCGGGCTGCGATTTACCGCAATCGCGCCCGCGGAGTGCGGTTCCGTCGAAGGTCGGCTTCTTGCACTGGGCGATGTTCTCGTTCTGCAAGCGCTGCACGTGGACGCATCAAAGTGAGCTCGCTAGTCCGTGGGACGGCTTCGCCTCTTCGCGAAAGGGGTCCGCGACGGCAGTTTGCAGGAAATCGCGGTGTTCGAGCGTCGAAGTTTCCACTGGCGTCTTCAGTCGTCGGCGGTGAAACGCGTCTGCCCTCGCCGCCGATCATCTTCAAGACTTGCACCGCCCTTCACTAAACCTCTGCGCTGGTCGGCAAAGCCGCCGCCGGCGCCCGGTCGCGGGGTTGGGGCTCCAATCGGGGACTTTTGCGCTTTTGTCGGTGCCGGATTCGAGGTTGGCCAGACCCTCGTCGCCGAACTGCCTTTCTGGCTGCACAGATACAATTGGCATCGCCCACACGGCAGCCTAAATTCCAAACTACCCATCAGACGCCTCGATCTAACCCTGGACAACCTGTTGAGGTTCCACAGCTAGGCGGGCCGTCCCCGCGCCAAGAAAGACGATATCAATGGCGGGGGCGGCTCATGCCCCCGCGACATCCGGATCCCACGTCAGGCGCCTGCAGTCTTGGCGGCCATCGTTGCCCCCGCCCACCAGACAAGTTCGTCGAGCGCAGTCTTCGCCGACGGCAGGAGGTTGGCTTCGATCTCCTCGATCGGCTTGTTGGCGCCCATTGAGGAGACTGTGAAGAAATCGCTGCCGCCGATATGAACAGCCGCATGGGTAGAGACCATCTGCAGCTCGACCCCGATCCCACGCAGATGTTCGAGCGCGCGTGAACCGCCTGCAGTGCCGTATGCGATCGCGGTAAACGGCTTGCGAGCCCATTCCGTGTAGGACTGGTCGAGGGCATTTTTCAGTACGCCGGTGATGGAGCGGTTGTATTCCGCGACGACGAATATGTAGCCGTCGTAGCGACCCACAGTCTGCTGCCAGCGGACCGCTTCCGCGTTCTGGCTGGGAGCATAGGCATTGGATGCCACCTCGTCGAAAAACGGCAAGGGATGGTCGCGCAGATCAACCACTTCAACGTCGATGTCGTTGCGGCCCCGCGCCTGCTTCAGGATCCACAGCGCCGGCTTGTCGGCGAAACGAGTAGGCCGCGTGGAGCCGATGATGATGGCGATTTTTGGTTTCATAGCCATAGTATTCCTCATTTTTGAGTTGAAAATGATTACCTCTTGAAGAGGATCAGTTGCTGTTCAGGGCGTCTGCGTAAGCAAAAAGCCCGGGGGAACCTCCCGTCATGATGAATAGGACGTTCGATCCAGGGGCGATGACTTCGGTTTCAATATCGGAGAGCAGACCCGCAAAGGCCTTGCCTCCGTAAACGGGATCAAGGAGCAAGCCTTCCGAGCGGCCGACGAGCTTGACCGCTCCAACCATTTCGGAGGTCGGTATGCCGTAGCCCCCACCGAGCTGCGTGCCGTTTATGTTCAGATCTTCCGCTTGAATACGGGCTTTGCTCCCGAGAAGCTCAAAGACAGCGTTGACTTTGCCGGCCGTCGCGGCGACGCATGCGTCCGCTGGCGACAGGACGGTATGTGCCCTTATTTGGAAAGGATCTCTTCCCGAGATAGCTGCTCCCGCCACAAGGCCTGCGTGCATGCCGCCGCTGCCGTTCGGGATGACGACCTGGTCGAACGGAGTGCCGATTTCAGTCGACTGCGATTCGATTTCGAATGCGCAGCCGACGTAGCCCAGAGCCCCGACCGGAGTCGAACCGCCGAGCGTGCCCACGAAAGCCTTCCCCCCAGACGCCGCTATCTCCGCCGCCCGGCGCAAAGCGAACCCGCCTGCATCGTCTCCCAGTTCCAGAATATGGACGTGCGCACCGAACAGTCGGTCCAATACGACGTTGCCGTTGGCTTGATAGATCTCGGTCTCGCGGGGCACCATTTGAGCCAGAACGACTTCGCATGCCAGACCGGTTCTGGCGCAGGCGGCGGCGGCTAATCGGGCGAAGTTGGACTGAATTCCGCCGGTCACGACCACGGTATCGCAGCCTTCCGCCATCGCCTCCCCGAGGAGAAACTCGAGCTTGCGGAGCTTATTACCGCCCCCGCCGAGTTCCATCAGATCGTCACGCTTCACCCAGATCGAGACGCCTTTGCGTTTTTCGCCAAGGACCTTCTCCAGATGACTGAGCTGCTGGATCGGCGTTGGTCCATTCATGAGACGTACGCGCGGAAACCGGTTCACTAGATCGCTATCGGGCATTGCTCGCCTCGCAGTTCGTAATCAAGATTCGTGAGAGCAGCGTTCGACGCTTCAGCGCAGGGTCTTGAACGCCGCACGCAGTTCATATGTGAAGAGTTCAGGCTGTTCCCACGCGGCGAAATGCCCGCCCTTATCGACTTTGTTGTAGTAGATGAGGTCGTGGTATGCCTTGTCGGCCCAACTCTTGGGCGCTTGGTAGATCTCGCCGGGAAACACGGTGATTGCCGCGGGAATATTGATGTCGACAGCGTTGAAGTTGTTGGCGTTGTTTTCCCAGTACAGACGCGCGCCCGAGGTTGCCGTCCCGGTGAACCAATAGAGCGAGATGTCGTCCAGCATCTCGTCTTTAGTCAGCGACTTCTCCGGATCACCTCCGCTGTACGTCCAGTCTGCGAACTTGTCGTAGTACCAGGCGGCAAGACCGACCGGTGAATCCGTCAACGCATAGCCCAAGGTTTGCGGCCGGGTGACCATCATCAGGGCGTAACCCGCTCCCTTCGTGTAAAGAGCGCTCATCTGCTCGTATGCGACTTTTTCGTCTGCGGAGAGACCGTCGGGAGCGGGCTCGCCATCGGCAAGAGCCTTCGCGATCTCCGGAGGGACAGTGGCCGGCATGTTAGTGTGGATGCCGAGCAGGCCTTCCGGCGCTTGGGCTGCCATCTTGTCGGAAACGACCGCGCCCCAGTCGCCGCCCTGCGAGACATAGCGGTCATAGCCCAACCGCTTCATGAGCGCGTGCCAGGCACGTGCGATGCGGTCCGGTCCCCACCCAGTCTCGGTCGGAACCTCGGAGAAGCCGTATCCTGGCATAGAAGGTATGACCACATCGAAGGCGTCCTCGGCGGCACCGCCGTACGCGGTCGGATCGGTAAGCGGTCCGATCGTCTTGACAAGTTCAAGGACAGATCCCGGCCAGCCATGCGTCATGATCAGCGGCAGCGCATTCTCATGCTTGGACTTGACGTGAATGAAGTGGATGTCCAGGCCGTCGATCCTGGTCATGAACTGCGCATGCGTGTTCAGCTTCTTTTCGCACTGGCGCCAGTCGTAATGTGTCCCCCAGTATTCGATGAGCGGCTTCAACCTTTGAAGCTGAGCGCCTTGCGTGCGATCGGAGACCGTCTCCTTGCCGGGCCAGCGGGTGGCGCGAACGCGGCGACGGAGTTCGTCGACGTCCTGCTGCGGAATCTCGCACTTGAACTGACGCACTGCGTCGCCTCCCGCCGCCGCGCGGGCAGGTCTCGGGAGAGCGCTGAGGGCGGCGGTTGCGGCTGTGGCGGCGAGTACTTCGCGCCTCGTCGGCGACAGTACGGTCTTGGTCTCGACTTCTGCTGACATGACGTCCTCCGTCTGGATCGAAGTGGTTGTGATGTGGTCCAAGGATCGTCTGGCAGAAGCGCTGCCGATGATATTGTGCCTAGGTATCGCCGATACCTAAGCACCGGTTGTCGGGGTGAGCGGCGGGTCGACACCTTCGAACAATGGACGCTGACCTTGGCAATCGCAGATCGTTCTCGGATCTGGTGTAACTGCCCCGTGCGACGGAATGGTCCAAGAACCAAGCTCACCGACGTCCGTGCACGCCGACCACATCGACATGAAGTTCAACGCCGTCATTCGCATTGTCCGACGTCGATCGCGCCAACGGGCTTGCGCTGGCGGCCTCGATGCCGACGTCTCCGGAAAGGACGGTTTCGGCGTCTCCGAAGGGCTGTGCCGCAGCGCCCTCCCCGCCTGTGCGGCGCGTGAAAGGGTCGATCCGATCGGACCGGCGTGTTCCCCGCTGGCTACCTGCGACAGCGTTTGTGTCCGCCATTCACGTCAGGCGCTAAGCCGTAGCTCGCCATGTTGGTTAGGGAGTTAGACGCGTCCGCTGTTCTTCAGAATAGTCACTTGCCTAAAGACGCCCGCCGCAACTCAAATCACCCAAGGCTACCCGATTCCGCCGCGATGCGTCCAATTTCTGATCGAAGACGCGGAACAGCGAAGTCAATGAACGTTCGGACTTTCGGAACGGCTGCACGGCCTTGAGGGGTCAATATATGAACGGGCAGAGCCGGCGGCTCGGCGTGCGGAAGAATGATCTTGAGGCGGCCGTCGCGGACGTACTCAGCGACGTGATAGGAATAAAGCCGTGTCACACCCATTCCCTCCGCAGCCGACGCGGCGGCCGCCCGAACGCTGTTGACGAGATACCGAGGAGCGAAGTGCACGGTTCTCGGGATGGACGAATCCTGGGGCGGTGCGAAGCTCCAGGATTCGAGACCGAAATTTGAGAAGGCGATGAGGTCGTGTTTGGCCAGATCGGGAAGCTCGTTGATGTCGGGGTGGCTTTCGAGGTATTTCGGGGCGGCTACAACCACGCGCCGGACGTCGCCTCCGATGCGCGTGGCGATATGTGTTGAGTCCGTGAGGTTGCCGATCCGAAGCGCCGCGTCCACGCCTTCGTCGACCAAATTTACGAGCCGATCAAGCATCAGAAGCCGAACCGAGACGCTCGGATTCTCGCGCAGATAGCTGTCAAGAATGGGTCGCAGCACTTCCTCCCCCAATATGGGAGGTGCGGAGATGGTCAACGTTCCCCGAGGAGAGGATCGTTCCGAACCCGCGACCAGGTCGGCTTCCTCAAGGTCGACCAGCACCCTCCGGCATGCTTCGACGTAGCGCTGACCAGCCTCGCTTAGTTTCAGGCTGCGCGTCGTACGATGAAGAAGTTCGACGCCGACATGTCGCTCCAGCATTCCCAGTGCGCGACTGATTGCAGTTGGGGATCGCTTCAGTCTGCGGGCCGCTGCCGCGAGGCTTCCTTCCTCGACGGCCGTGACGAAGACCTTCATTGCGTCGATACGATCCATCAGGGCAGTCCCTCTGCTTGTGCAAACGTACGGCAGCCCAAGCCGTTCGTCTCGACGAAATACGCCCAATTCTCTTCAAAGGCATAGCGGACACTTTGGTGCATTGCTCGCAAAAGCCGTGGATGCGAGGTCCCGAAAGTCTGAGCCCCCGCCAAGGGTCCATCCACACGCCGCCTGACGAGGTCTTCGCGGGCGGGAACGGTGCTCTCGTCCCGCGACCTACACCCGCCCCCATTCGTCACGGCCGAGATGCATAGTTGCCTAAGCTCAAACCTGCGCTTATGGCCCAGACGTCTCTCATTCCCATCCCACGCCCCAGTGAGCGGCAGAAGGCCATATCACCGGCATTAGAGTCATTTGTTTAGAATGCCATTGATCAGAGCGGCGCGCTCGATGCTTGCCGCGAGTGAAGGTGTTCGTGCAGTATTATGAGCCGTGCACCAAAGTTGCTGTTGTGAGCGAATCTGATCGAACGAAATACCTTCGCGCGCGAGATAGGCGAGGAAGTCGTCTGTTGCCCGGGAACGGAGGCGGTTTGTAAACTCGCATCGGCGGTTGTCGACTACAGTGACGCTGAGGTCCCACTCGGTGTCGATCGTAGTACGGCCCGAAGGCGTGAACATTTCGGAGACGGACTTCAATATGAGACGATCGCTGCGGTGAACTGTCTCAACATAGTGGTGGACAAGAAGGGTTTTCCCGGCAGCTGCGACATGAATTGACATTCGCCGGCCATCTAAAGCTGTCGTGAAGCCGGCGGCGATGTGGTCGGGCGAGCATGCACGATATTCGTCTTCGGGAAGGGAAAAGCACCAGTTAGGAATATCAATTGCCTGGATTGGCGCGTTGGCCTGGGCGCGTTCGACCAGGCCTTCGCAATCTTTTGACTAGTTGATCACAAGGGGCGCGGGGCTCGGTTCATTGTTCCGTGCGAGGGTCGTCTTTGAGATCCACATAATCCAGCCCCAATGGGCCGATCGCAATTACCTGTGTCACATAGTCTCCCGATTTCGCCCAATGGAAATGTGGTTGGCCACCCGGAAGGAAGATCAAGGTTCCCGGCGCAAAAGCCTCCAGTTTATCCTCATCGAAGACTTCGCCGCGGCCTATATAGAAGACGCCGGAAATCACGGTGTAGAGACGGTCTTCAGGATGGCGGTGCGGCGCCATCCGAGTCCCCGCAGACAACCTGACTCGGACGGCGTAGGGCCCTGGCCGGGTAGGATCTCCCACCAGGGTCGCTACGCGGGCTGCGTTCGGGTATCCGGCGAATGGTTCCCAAACGATTTCCTCTGGTCGGATGGCCAAGAAGTGCTCTTGGCCGGGCTGATGGGGACGAGGCGACCCTGACGGGATATCAGATGCTATGGACATGGAAAACCTCACTCGATGTGGTCGGATGGGAATGCTGCAGTCGCATGGACCGGCGCCTCAGGGTCGCGGACTTCCCTAACCCATCACTGCTGCGATGCCGCGATCAGGGTAGCGAACAGGTGAACTCTTGACCTATTGTCCCAAGGTGTCATCGATACAATCGAATCGGTCCCGGCATGCATGGTCAATGGTTGATACCAAGTGTAGCGGCCATGGTGACGAGATCCGGCAGCGACTTGGCGTGCATCTTACGTGTCATCTGCCCCCGATGCGCCTTGACTGTAATCTCGCTGATGCCGAGTTCAAAAGCGATCTGTTTGTTCATCAGACCGGACACAACAAACGACAGAACCTGCTGTTCACGCCGACTGAGTGAAGCGTATCGTTGCCTGAGCACCTCCAGATCAGATTGCGATGAGAGCGCGGCCCTACTGCGCTTGAGTGCGTGCTCTATGGCCGACAGCATAACATCCTCGCGGAACGGTTTTGTCAGGAATTCGGCGGCACCAGCCTTTATTGCCTTGACGCTGGTGGGTATGTCGCCGTAGCCGGTTACAAAGATTATTGGGGTCTCGGTACGCTCGGCAGCGATGAGTTGCTGCAGATCAAGCCCATTCAACTCGGGCAGATTGACGTCAAGGATAAGACAATTTGGCACTGCCATCCGAGGTTGAGCAAGAAACTCCATGGCAGATCCGAATATCCCCGGCTGCCAGCCGGCGGATCCAATGAGCAGCTCGAGGGATTCGCGGACTGAAATGTCGTCGTCGACCACGAACACGACAGGCGTCTCATTCGTCATGGGTGTTGATCCGATATGGTTCGGTGAGTAACCTAAATCCCTAAGCATTGCGCAGCTCCAGTCAACAAATCTCGTATTCGGTCGTGTTGTTCAAACGAATGGAATTGCCTTCGCCAGAGCCATTTGCAAGGCGGCGTCGCTGAATGGCTTGTAAAGGCAATCCACGGCCCCGTCGGCCATTAGTCGCCGCCTGACGAATTCATCCCGATGTGCGGTGATGAAAATGATCGGCACCTGTTGCCCCCTGTTGCGTAAGTTGCGCAACAACTCGGTTCCAGTCATGCCCGGCATCGCAATATCTAGTATCAAGCAACTGGTCCCGACCTCGACGCCTGACGCTAGAAAGCGTTCGGCCGATGAGAACGCCTCTACACGGTAGCCCAACTCCCTTAGGAGGTCAGGCAAGGACTCACGTACAGATTCGTCATCGTCGACGATCGACACGAGTGGACTTTTTGTGTTCATCAAAACCTCACCGTAATGCACTGCTTTTTGGCCGTTCGGAATCGAACGGTGTCGTAAGATCGCAGGCCATTGTCGGGACGGAAAGTGTGAAGGTCGCGCCCGGTCCTTCGTTTGCTTCAGCCCACAGCTTCCCGCCGTGACTCTCGATAATCGTTCGGCTGACGGACAATCCGATGCCCATACCATCGCGCTTAGTTGAGTAGAACGCATCGAATACGCGAGCAGGATCGACGGTGCGAAATCCGATACCCGAGTCGGATATAGAAAGGCGAACCGCATCCCCTTCGCCAAGTGTGGTCGTCAGGACGACGTGTCGTGGTGCGTTGTCGATATCTGCTACCGCGTCAGCAGAATTGCGCAGCAGGTTCATGACCACTTGCTGTAGTTGGACTCGGTCGCCTGAAACGAGCGGAAGCCCTTCGGCCAATTCGGTCCTTAGACTGGCCCGGGCTCGTTGCAGATCGCTCCAGCAAAGCGCGACGACCTCTCGCACGGCTTCGTTGAGGTCGACCTGCTCAACTTGGAAAACACGCTTGCCGAATAACGCACGCAAACGCGTTATCACATCTGCCGCACGGTTTCCGTCGCGGATGGTGCGACGCGCGGTTTCCCGGGCCCCCTCAATGTTAGGGGGATTAGCAGCCAGCATCCTTAGCGACGTGCTGGCGTTCGTGACGATGCCTGAAAGCGGCTGATTGACCTCATGCGCGATGGAGGCGGCCATTGCGCCGAGGCTTGTCACCCTGGTGACATGGGCAAGTTCCGACCGCAGCTCGTCGCGGGCATGTTCGGCCAGCCGCTTCTGTGTAACGTCTTGTACTGCTCCGATACATTCCGATCGGCCGTTGTCGCTTCTTATCAAGCGACCTATCACCCTGAGATATTTGATCGCACCGTCAGGCATGCGCAGCCTGATTGCATACTCCGGATTGTCGCCGCCTGAGCGCACCTCCGCCATTTTTCCAGCAAGTAGCGGGAGATCTTCCGGGTGAACCCGGCCTTGAATGGCCTCGAATGTGATCAGAACGCCCTCGTCGAAACCGAAGATGCGCTTAAGTTCTTCGGAGAATGTCAATTCGTCTGACTCGACCAGCCATGAAAAGGTGCCTGAGAGGCTCATTCGCTGACCTTCGGCCAATAGCATCTGGCTGTGCTTTAACTTCTCTTCCGCATGTTTGCGATCGTCGATGTCGGTTAGGAGCCCGTACCAGCGAATGATATCTCCCTGAGAGTTGAGGAGAGGCAGCCCGCGTATCTGAAACCAGCGAAAGACGCCGTCAAAACGGCGAAAACGGGTCTCGAAATCGTAAGGTTCACCCGAAACGACGGATGCCATGAAACTGTCGATACAATGTTGCAGGTCGTCGGGATGGGTGATCCCGTTCGTTGCCCAGTTCATTACTTCTTCGAGGGGCAGGTTGAAGTAGTCCAGAAGCTGCCTGTTGCCGCCGTTCAGCGCGCCCTCTGGTGTAAAGAGGCAGATCATACCGTCGATGCTGTCCATGGCGAGGCGTGCTTCGACCTCGCTTTCGGCAAGGGCCTGCTCAGCACGCTTCCGATCCTCGATATCGGTGATAAAACCGTAGAATTTGACCACGCTTCCATTCTTGTCGCGAACAGAACTGGATCGAAACAGGAACCATCGATACGTTCCATCATGGCGGCGTAGGCGGCCCTCTGCTTCCAGGGGGAGGCCTGTATCAATGCCTTCGCGCCAAAGCTTGGCCATTCCTTCGATGTCGTCCGGATGAACAGCGGCTACCCAGCGCCAGCCGAGAAGCTCCTCTATGGGCAGGCCGGTGAAATCGACATAATGTTGATTCATAAAATCCACCCATCCGTCTGGCTGGGCTGACCATGCAAGGGCAGGAATTGAGTCCACTATGTTGCGAATATCGACTTCATTCGCTCGCGATGCGGCCTCCGCGCGTTTCTGTGCCTCAATGTCGGTGTTGACTCCGTACCACTTAACAATGTTTCCGGCCTTGTCGAACAATGGCTCCACGCGGAACAGAAACCATCTGTACGATCCGTCGAAGCGTTGAAGCCGCGCTTCACATTCACCGCGCCGCGCGGTGGCCATAGTTTCGCCCCAGACGGATTTCAAAGTCTCGATGTCAGCCGGATGGACGGAAGCTATCCATCCCCAATCTCCTATATTTTCAAGGCCGAGACCGACGTACTCCAGGTAATGCCGGTTAAAAAAGTCGGCCGTACCGTCGGCCCTCGCAGACCATACAAGGGCGGGTATCGTGTCGATGATCATTTGTAGATTGTTTTCGCTGTTTCTCAGCGATTCCTCGATCCGCTTCCGGTCATCGATGTCAATGAGCAGATGGAACCAGCGCAGGATGTCCCCGCTGGGATTTCGCAACGGCAGTCCTAGGACGTTGTACCACCGATAGACACCGTCGGCGCGTAGGTGACGGCTCTCAACATCGTAGCTGGTCCCCTGAAGGTGAGCGTAGGCCTGCGCGGCGATCGTTCTCTCCAGGTCGTCTGGATGTACCACGTCGGACGCTTTCCAGCCCTTCAAATCTTCCAAAGTCTTCCCGAAATAATTGAGAGTTGGCTGGTTAAGCCATTCGACAGCGCCTGTCGGCGACGTCACGGCGACCGGGATCGGAATGCTATCCACAATGTGTTGGAAACTAGTCGTCTGCTCCAAGAGGCCTTCTACTACAGGCTGCAATGTCTCTAGCTCCGTTCCTACGCCGCACCATCTTTCGACTTGCCCCTGATCATCGAATAGCGGACTGCACCTGACGAGGAACCTGCGGTGGACTCCGTCGAAGCGACGCAGGCGAACCTCCAGTTCGGCCAGGTCTGCCGCCTCAGACATCGATTGCCATCGTTCAAGCAGCGCGGGGAGATCGTCAGGGTGAACGATCGACTTCCATTCACTGCCGTGACCCTCATCGAGGCCGAGACCGGTGTATTCGGCCCATTGTCGGTTGACGAAATCGATACGGCCGTCTCGCAATGCAGTCCAGACCAGTCCGGGCAGTGCATACAGAACGCGGCCTAGGTCCATCTTCATTGGTCCATCTTCATTGCCGTCCCTTCGCGGAAATCGCGCGGCTCTGATCCTGCGCCAGGCGGGCTGTGACGTCCACTATGCCTTGGTGTTGGTTTTGTCCCAGATTTGCGCGGCCAGCCGCGGGCAACACAAAGGTATCGCCAATACGTTCGTGCAATCGCATTCCGGCTCACGTCGAGCGAAATGTTCACCCATCGACTTGACCGGGAAACAGAGGACACCGCAATGCGAGCAAAATCGACGATGCCCAACCGACGCGAAGTCATTGCCACCACAGTTGCCTTGGGAGCGTTATCCGTCGTTCCGAGTGCTTTGAAGGCGGCCGCGGCAGAAACTTCTATCCGCGAATTTTCCGCCCGTTTCACGCAACACCAGCTTGACGATCTGCGCAAAAGGGTCAGTGCGACTCGTTGGCCTGACAAGGAAACCGTCGCTGGCGACACGCAGGGCGTTCAATTGGCCACAATCCAGAAACTGGCCGCTTACTGGGCGTCAGACTACGACTGGAGCCCAATGCAGGCGCGGCTGGATGCGCTGCCACACTTCATAACGGGCATAGACGGGCTGGACATCCACTTCATCCATGTCCGATCCAAGCACAAAGACGCCCTGCCGCTGATTGTCACGCATGGCTGGCCGGGTTCAATCATCGAGCAGTTGAAGATCATCGGGCCACTGACGGACCCAACAGCTCATGGAGGCAGCGCTTCCGACGCCTTCCACGTGGTCATCCCATCGCTGCCGGGCTACGGCTTCTCTGGCAAGCCAACGGCGCCGGGCTGGACTCCGACCCGCATCGCGAAGGCCTGGGCGGAGCTTATGCAGCGTCTTGGCTACACCAAGTACGTGGCTCAGGGCGGTGATTGGGGCAATGCGGTCACCGAAACGATGGCCCTGCAGCAGCCTTCCGGACTGCTGGGTATCCACACCAACATGGCAGCCACGGTCCCAGCGGAAATTGCGAAGGCGCTTGCCGCTGGGACGCCGCCGCCGGCAACTCTGACTCCGGACGAAAGGCGTGCCTGGAATCAGCTCGACGATTTTTACAAAAACGGACTCGGCTACGCGATTGAGATGAACAATCGTCCGCAGACGCTCTACGGCATTTCTGATTCGCCGGTCGGCCTCGCGGCTTGGATGCTTGATCACGACATTCGCAGCTATGAACTGATAGCGCGTGTCTTCGACGGACAAACCGAGGGTCTGACACGTGATGACATCCTGGACAACGTCACACTTTATTGGCTGACCAACACCGCGATTTCCTCGGCGCGTCTCTACTGGGATAACGCACACTTCCCTGCAGGAGGATTTTTCGATCCTCGGGGCATCCAGATTCCGGTGGCAGTCAGCGCGTTTCCCGACGAGATTTACCAAGCTCCGCAGAGCTGGGCCGAGAAGGCTTATCCGAAGCTCATCCACTATAACCGGCTTCCTAAAGGCGGTCATTTCGCCGCCTGGGAACAGCCGGCGACCTTTAGCGCCGAGCTTCGGGCTTCGTTCAAAACGCTACGCGAATCTATCTAGTGCGAGCACAGGCGCCTCCCACGCCTCCTCGCAAGGGCGCGGCTGGGTTCCCCGGCCCGGCCGCGCCAATGTCAAGCTGCACCTTCAAGTGGAGAACACCATGAAAACGTCGGTAAAAGGAACTGCATTGGTAACGGGCGCGTCCTCGGGCATCGGGGCCATCTATGCCGACCGGCTCGCACGCCGCGGCTACGATCTTATTCTCGTGGCGCGCAACCAGGAAAAGCTTGACGGCGTGGCGCGCCACATATCGGGCGTAACAGGCCGCGCCGTAAAAACGGTTGCGGCCGACCTTAACGACAAGGCTGACCGCGGCAGGATTGAGGCGCTCCTTCGCGGTGGAAGCGGGATCTCGATGCTTGTCAACAATGCAGGTCTCGGAGCTGTCAGCTCCATACTGGAGACCAATGTCGACGCCATGGATGATATGATAGAGCTGAATGTCACAGCGGTGACCCGCCTGACCTATGCGGCGGCGCCGGCTTTTGTGGCACGGGGAGGCGGGGCCATCATCAACATCAGTTCGGCTATGGGCCTCTGGCCGGAGTTGCTCAACGGTGTCTACGGCGCAACAAAGGCTTATGTCACGGCCTTCACCCTCTCACTTCACAAGGAGCTTGCGGACAAGAATATCGCCGTCCAGGCGGTGCTCCCGGGCGCGGTGGAAACCAACTTTTGGGAGGTCGCCGGTGGTGATCTTTCCAACTACCCGGACGAACGAGTGATGCGGGCAGAAGACTTGGTCGACGCCGCACTGGCCGGTTTCGACCAAGGAGAGCTCGTCACCATCCCGTCGCTCCCGGACAGGTCGGACTGGGATAGCTACGAAGCAGCGCGCCAGAAGCTGATCCCGAATCTGTCCCGGAAAATGCCGGCGTCCCGTTACAGGGTTGCCGTGGATGCATAGCAGCGCGGCTGGGATGCGGCCTGGAAATCGACAAATGGAGAACCTATGACAATTGTCCAAGTTTGTGACGGCAATGCCACGCCGACGGCGACAAGCGATATGAAGCTTGAAGTAGTTGTGATCCCGGTTACGGATGTAGATCGCGCCAAGGGCTTTTACTGCCGACTCGGGTGGCGACTAGACGCTGATTTCGCGGTCGGAGAATCCTTCCGCGTGGTGCAATTTACGCCTCCGGGTTCCCCGGCATCGGTGCACTTCGGAACAGGACTCACATCGGCCACACCCGGCGCTGCAAGTACAACCTATCTTGTGGTGTCTGACATCGAAACCGCCCGTGCCGAGCTTTTGGCAAATGGGGCGGAAGTCAGTGAGGTATTCCACCGCCCGGGGCCAGGCCAGCCATCTATCCAGGGGCGCGACCCCGAAGGACGTAGCTACGTCTCGTTCGCTACATTCAACGATCCTGACCGCAACACGTGGCTGATTCAAGAGATCACCGACCGCTTCCCTGGTAGGGTCAATGCCGATGCCACAAGCTTTGCTTCCTTGGCGGATCTTGCCGGTGCACTCAGCCGCGCGGCTGCTGCGCATGGAGTGCACGAACAGCGCGACGGTGGCCGGCACGATGAGAATTGGCCGGATTGGTACGCCGAATACATCGTTGCCGAATATGCGGGCAAAACGCTGCCTCTTTAGGCTTACGGGCGGATGACCAGCTGCCACGCGGTTTCTAGATAAAGGCAATTGAATTGAGACATAGTCGGCGGTGAACCCGTGGCGTAAGGATTAATTGTGCCACCGCGCCCCTCTTGCCCAGTGCGAACCACCTGCTTGATCAGACTGTTGTTGTAATTGGAGGCCGCGCCGGGCTTGGGCTAGAGATGGGCCTGCGTGCTAGCTCGGTAGCCTCCAACCTCATGATGCCAGGCCCCGACAACATGAGGTGCACGAAACCGGTGCGAAACCCGTCGCCACTTTCGACGCCAACGATGCGACGCGCTGGAGGCGCGCGCAGCTGTAGCCCACTACTTGAAATGCCACCCGAGGGGGCAACGATCTCACAAAGCATCTGCTGCTCGCGATCGATATTGCCGATACATCGTGGGCAAGCTGATGCAAGGTCGATCGCTAACATTCATGGGTGGCCCTGGCGCACGTTATCCCGGTCCGGGCCTTACAATCGTGCGGTCGCATTGCCTGCGCTCATCGCCAATCTGGCGCTCGAAATGGCCCGGCCCCGCGTGACCTGATCGCCGGCGGCTTTGTCGACACGACACTCGGCGTTGGTTGGCTGACAATTTCGAGAAGCGGGGGGAAGAGCTGAGGGGGATGTTCCCTATCCGGCGTGTCGTCGGGGCGGCCAGTGTCGCAGAGCTCGTCACTTCACGAGCAGCAAGACGTTGCTGGGCGCGGCATACCACCTTGACAGCCGTCAGCCACTTGTCTCCTGGCCCTGATCACAAGGACGGATGTGCAACTCAGCTATAACAATGAGGCACTACAAACGGCCTCTCGATCAGCATGATGGCCGCGGCTATGCGGAGCCTTCGGCCGGTGCCTGATGTGGCTTGGCTATGCGCCTCGAAATGGAACGCGCGATTGGCGCACGTCAGGACCACAAGTGGGAGAAGCACCTTATGGCTATGCTGTGTTGGCCGGGTTGATTGGAAGACGCGTTGAATGCAACAGCATATCGATAGCACTGCGGCCAAGGCCCTATAGCCGTCAGGCAGCACTTGCCCTGCTAAGGGCATTTGTGTCGCCGCTGAGCTCACTGCCGAGCCTATTTTCTTAGCCGAGGATCATGCCTGCAGCGGAAACCAGGATCCACAATCCGAACACCGGAATGAGTATCCACCGCGCTTGGTTGACGCTAATTTCGTGCTTCGCTTTGATGATAGCTGCCACGCGTGAATTACTAGGCCGATGATCGCCCATGAAACATCTCCTCTGTTCGACGCGCTAGTAATCGACTGAGGGCGTCAACAAATAAATTGCACTTAGGTGTCGGAAATACTTTTTTTTGGCCACAAAGCGGCGTATTTTTGCCATATGCCAACATAACACATATTGTTATTTGTAAAGGTATCGCTTGGGAGAGAATACCTTAGATACCGTCGATGATCACCTCCGCCTGGGTGGCGGCAGGGCTTGACACTCCCTAGTTCAGTACTGGTCCCGAAGCCTTGCATGAGGCGCTCTATTCGACGATCATGCGCAACTTGTCTCCCACGTCGTCCTTGTGACCGATCTCGAAGTCAGCGCCCCACGCCGCCGCCATGGTCTCAGCATTCCGGGGACGGAAGGCAGAGGCAGGCTGGTCCAGTTGTCATGTCTCCCTCCATTGGCGCCACCAACGTCGGAAGGCGCCATGATACGTTCCCCAACGCGGGCATCCTCGTTATTGAATGCCTTTTTGGGCATATTGGCGGGAGCATCCGAGGCTATGCGTTGGTAGCCGGCAACTGCATCATTTCACCAGGCGTGAGCAGCGGGCGAGCCGCCGTACGCCCTCTCGATCTGATGAGGGATTGAGCGATGAGGAAGCTTTTCAGCCCGTAACTGGCCATGAGGGCGAGCCTCGAACCGAAGGAGTCGAGGCGTCCAAGCTTCCGGAACTCGCAATGCATCAGGAGCAGCCGGCGGCCTTTGCGCCCTTACCTGCAGATCTTTGGGTTAGGCGCCGGCCGACGGATCGAGAATCAGGCTTGGTCCTAATGGTATGGGACGGCGGCAGGATGAGCTAGAGTGTCGTCCGAGTCCTGTCATAGACGAGGTCGGTGAGCGGCGTAGCTTTCAAGATTGGTTCTCGCCAAACATATCCGCTGAACCGAGCGCTCCTGCCCGCAGCCCGTGCAGTCAAGGCATCTTGCAGTTTCTGCGTGTCGGCCTGTCGTGTGGACAAGAGTGGCAATACCCAGTTATACGCGGGGCCGCCGCGCGACGACGGCCCCGTCTGGCTCTCGAGCCGCCAAGTTTTCAGTCGATGCGAAGGCTTTGCTCCATCGCATAGCACTGATCCCAGATGAAAACGTCATAGCCGGCCAGTCGGGACTGCCACATGGGCGTGACGGCATTCACGCATTTCACAACGACTCGGTCAATATAGGTGTCGTAAACGGCCCAGAGATTAGACCTGTCCTCGGCTTCCATTTCTTCGCCAGGGGGCGTCGACTTGAGAGCTGCAGCCGCGGCTGCCTTCAGGTCATTCATGAATTCGATCTGGGTACCGACATCGGAATGGGTGCCCACGCGGTTGACGTGCCCGCCGACGAGCATTTCGAACGGCAAGGTATCGATGTACGCCACTTGGTCGAAGTATGCGGGAATGTCCTTGGCAAGTGCGAAGCGACGCCACGGCATCCAACCTGGGAAGATCACGTCGACCACCATCAGGACCTTCTGTTCTGGAGCATAGATGAAGATGTTTCCCGGCTCATGAGGGCTGCTGCCGGGGTAGCTCCACTCAAGGACCTGACTACCGACCTTCAAGGTGTGGTGATCCTTGAAAGTGACCGTCGGTAGGGGTCGTCTCGGATCCTTCGCGCGTTCGAGCAGCCGCTGGGTCTCAAGCTGGGCGATGATAATCGGATGGCCGGCGAGGTCGCTTACGCCGCCGATATGATCTACGTGCGCGTGACTGTAGACGACACGTGTGATAGGCTGATCCGTCACCTCAGCAATAGCCTGGCGCAAATGCGCTGAGTATCCTGGAGGGGCGTCGATCACAACGACACCTGTTTCGTACACCATGAACATTGACTGGTAGCCGTTGTCGGTGACCATATAGAGGCCACGGCCTAGCTTTTGGTTCCGGTAGCCCTTCTTCGGGTCGATGGTCGGAGTTACGTCTTCCTTGGGGATCGGAAGGTAGTGATCGACACGAGTGCCTATCGGCGCCAACGACGGCATACTCTGGTAAGGGGCGCCGGGCTATCCGGGCAAGGTCTCGGCGCGGGCGCCCCCGATTGGCGTTAAGCCGAGTCCAGCAGCGACCAGGAATGAACCTACCTTCGCCGCTAACCTCAAAAAATCAGAACAGAAGAGAAGCATTACATATCTCCTATCTCAAAACAATGTTTCACAGAAATGATCTGCCGTACTATTATCAACTATTTATTGACCTTAGGTATCGGTTAATACTTTGGTGTTAAAATAACCCCTGAACGACGGTCCTGGGCAGTAAATTCTCTGCCGAGACTCAGCCGACTCCAACAGCGACAGGCCGATACAACTTGCACAGCGACAAGAAGTGGCGGGCCACGAAGCCCGCCACTGTTCAGCTCGTCCAGAATTCACTTCCCTTGGCCAAGAGGATTCAGATCCGCACAGAATTCCGCATAAGGCTTGGTCATCCCTGCGTCCTGACATTCTCTTATCATCGCCTTGCGCTTGCCCATCGGAAGGACTTCGAGGGCTGCCCTGAACCTGCTTCTCATAATGGGATCCGTGTGGGTCGGACCCTTGATGGAACTGGTATAATAAAACGACCGCTGGCTAATAGGGTCGATAACATCAAGGGCGCCAGCAAAAGCGCTTCCCTCGAGTGTCGAAAATGCAATTGCTGCGCAGAGACATTTAGCTTTGATGTTCATATCGAATTCCTTCTCCTCGATGAGGTCTTTACAACCGCCGAAATTAAGCCGGTCATCGTGTAATTTATACCCCGAACAGATGGAGACTATTGTTCTATGGTATCGTCGATACGTTCGAACAATTCAGCGGTAATATTCTGATTAATAGTGCACTTGCGGTGCTAAGAGGGGATTCGTTGCCACCGATGGCGCGCTCGCTTCGTCTGGAGTTGCCTGCTCACGCTGACGTAACTGCTGCGGTCGCTTCTTTGAACGAAGACTTGATGGCTGACGGCAAAGCCGCGGATCATTGAGACCAATGAGGCCGCAGTGATGCAATCGTCGAATTGGATGTGCCGCAGCCAGCCTTCAGGCCCTCACGTGTAACTACGTTCGCACGTACATCGGTTCGTTAGCTGGAACGCTCGTGATCGCCCTCAGCATCGAGTCTCGGCGTTGCTTCGCTGAACCGAGCAACAGGACAGTCATGTGATGGTATCGCTTCTCGCGGCAGAGGCGATGTCATCGAAGGATCACCAGGCGGTGGCGCCGCCCTCGATAGCGAGGTTTGCACCGGTGATGTACGATGCTCGATCGGACGCGAGAAATACTGCGGCCTCGACAACCTCTTCCGGCCGGCCCCAGCGTTTGAGAAGGGTCCGGGCTGTCACAGCATCGCGTTCCGGGCCGTCCAGATCCGCCTCGCGCGAGAGGATCGCGCCAGGACTGATGGTCACCGCCCTGATCCCTATCGGTGCGCCTTCGACCGCGAACTGGCGGGTGAGCCCGATGACGCCGGCCTTGGCCGCGGCATGAGCCGCCATGGGCGGTTGCGGAAAGCCGATCAAGCCTGCAACCGAGCTGATGTTGATGATGACACCACGGCCGCGCGCGACAAGATGCGGCCAAGCGTACCGCGTGACGAAGAACCGTGTCGAGTTCCACTGAGATTGTCGTTCGGCAGTCTTCGATTAGCATCTCGGAGACGGCTCCGAAACGGGGGCCCCCGGCATTGGTGTAGACGACGTCCAGGCCGCCATAGCGCTTTGCCGCGCGGGCAACAAAGCGCTCAACCTCGGCCGGCTTTGTGAGGTCCACCGGTGCGAAGCCCGTCATGTCTCCCCCTGCCGCTAGCACGGTCCGCACCGTCTCAGTGTTGTCGGCTTCCTGGAGATCACAGCCGATGACTTTCGCTCCTTCCCGCGCGAAAGCGAGGCAAGCGAGACGTCCCTGCCCTCCAGCGGCCCCAGTAATCAGCGCGACCTTTCCATCCAACAAGCCCATTGCGGTCTCCATGATCTGACTGCGGCGCCAGAAGGCAAGGTGGTACCCAGATTAGGCTCTCAGAAGAGTGAGTCGATTGCACCTTGGTGTCGCGGACACCAAGGTGTCACCCGGAGAGCCATCGCAAAGTGTGGGCAAAGGGCAATGCAAACGGCGTCGGGCGTCCCGAGCGACTTTCGTAAGTTCGGGACCGAGGCCGCGGCCCTTGATCCGAGAAGTTCCACCGGCTTTGCCGGGCAGAAAACAAGGCGCGGCGCCTCCGGCCTGGGGGTCCCTTGAGGCGCCTGGCAAGCGTGGGGACGGCGGAGCCGAGGCATGAAGTGGTGGCGCAGGTGCCAGCGCTCATCAAGAGGCGCTTCCACGAAACTGAGCTGTTTGTCCGCGCCCCGGGGGACTTCCATGATGACGTCGGCCGCGTCGGCATCGGAAACGGCGGTAGCGGAACCGATGTCGATCTGGTGCGCCTTGGCGAATTGGGCCATCGCCGCCGCCATGCTTCGCGGCGGTCGTCTGCACGCGCTTCTCTCCTAGTGTTGCGATGCGTTCGGCAAGGGTGCCGACGAACGCCTCGACCTCGCCATGCACGGCATCGAAGGGATGATGCCGCCCGAAGAAGCCCATCCAAGGACGTCCCAGTGCCACTGCTCCAACTGCGTGTCGTGATCGAGCCGAGGCTTGCAGCAGCTTGATGGCCGCCTTACGGACATGGTCGGGAAAACCGACCCGGTTCGTGTGAATTTCGGTTTTTCTAGGTGGGTCTAGCAGCGGATAGGACGGGGGCCGCGCCGGGCTGCAGGTCCGGCAGCCGCCGCCCAAAGTTCAGTTCGAAATCGCTGCGCTCGCCGTAGCCCATACCCGCGAGCTGGCTGCGCCGCGCCTGTGCGGCGGTTCGGGCGAGCGCATCGAAAAATGCCCGGTTGCTAGTTTCGATCGCGTCGCCGTCTGGGACGCCGACACGATTCACCAAGGTCTTGATCTCGCCCAGGGTCTCGCGATCGAAAGACGCCAGCCTTCGGGCGAGATCATCGACAAAGGGCCCAAGGGCGTGATCGTCGAGGGCCCGGTTAATCCAACCGTAGCGCTCCGCCACGTCGGCTCGGAAATCGTCGCCGCTCAGCACGATCTCGAGTGCACGGGCTCGACCCACCAAGCGCGGCAGCCACTCAAGCGCACCGCCCCCCGGCGGGAGGCCGACGCCCACTTCCGGCTGGCCCAGGATCGCGCGCTGGCGGCTGGCAAAGCGCATGTCACACGCCAGGACAAACTCGCTTCCGACCCCTCTTGTCCGCCCGCTGATCTTGGCGATGCTGATTACGGGCGAGCGGCTCAGCCGAATCACAACGTCGATCCAGGGCGAATGGCCGCTCCATCCAGGCTCGCGGCTCATCTCGGCGGCCTTGGCCGTGTCGAAGTGCGCGATGAAGAAATCGGAGTCTGCTGAGTCAAAGACCATCACCCGCACGAACGCATCTGCCTCCGCCGCCGTGATTATGGCCTGCAACTCCGTAATTGCCGCTGGCGGCAAAAGGTTGATGGGCGGATTGGAGAAGGTAGCGCGCCAGATGCCCGGCTCCGACCGGTCGATGGCGAAATAACCTGCGGCGCTCAAGACACGACCTCCTCGAGTTCGGCGATCAGCGCGGATGTGGTGATCACATGGGGGTTAGTTTGGCCATCGACCTCGTGGGCCCAACGCGTCGCCTCGCCGAGCTCCACATGGGAGGTGAGGATCATCAATATCTTCATTGACCGTCTCCGTTTGTCAGTGCGCCGCGGGGACATCCCGCCTCGACCTTGTCGTCAAGGCCGCGGCAGCCCGCCCGCCAGAGCCGAAGCGAGCCCGCGGTCACGAAGGTACGGATGTAGAACTAAGCGGCACGCCGACGACCGAAAATTGAGCGATGGTATTGGCTATACCAAAGGCGCACTTGGCGACCCAAGGCCGCGCGATCGACTGGCCCAGTCACGCGATAGCTGGCCCCAACCCACACCTTCAGCGGCGCCGAGAAGTCCGACGGTCCCGGAAGCCTCCAGGATCAACTTGGATTGGCTGATGCAGCCAAGGAGAAGGTGGCGGCGCCTGGCGGACCTTTGCGCCGGACTCCAAAGCGCAGACGGCAAGCGCCGAGAGTGGATCTGGGGCCGCAATGTCACCAACGCCTACCACTAGATTCCTGTCACGCTTCGTGGACAACCAGCGGCCTACGGCTGGGCCGTTTCCGAGTGCTGCTAACAAGCCGTGAACGAGAGCGGCTACAGGAACCGCGACGACCGACACCATAGTCCTATGGACGCGTGCGGGTCGGGCTCTGCATTCTCGTCAACCGGGGACAGCACGAAAGTCAATGATGGAGACGGATCAGACTCGCCTGCTGGACGCACTGCCAGGGATGGTATGGACTGCCACGCCAGACGGATCCTGTGACTTCGTCAACCGACTTTGGCGCGAGTACACGGGAACTACGCTCGAGCTGGCGAACGCTTCCGGCTGGATCTCGCTCTTCCATCCGGATGACTTGGCGGTCGTTGAGGCGGCGTGGAAAGAAACCCTTAGCGTCACGGCGCCTGAGGAAATCAACGTGATGGCTCGGCTCCGCCGACACGATGGTGTCTATAGGCGTTTCAACCTGCAGACCCGTCCACTCAGAGACATGGCGGGAAACCTGATCGGTTGGTGCGGCGTGAACACCGATATCGAGGACCGCACGCGGGCCGAGGCTCAGTTGGCGGCGGAAAAGCGTCTGCTTGAGTTCGTCGCACGTGGTCTGCCGCTTCCTAGCGTGCTTAACGAGCTTTGTCTTCTCGTTGAGGATCTCTCGTCTAGCTCGGTGTGCAGTATCCTCTACGTCGACCACGACGGGCAGCGATTCCGGGTTGCGGCGGGCCCAAACCTTCCGGCAGACTACAACGCGGCGCTCGAAGGCTTGAAGATCGACCCGGAGTACGGCCCCTGCTCACTGGCCGTCGTATCCCGCGCGACCATTATCGCCGCCGACCCGCCGCGAGATCCTCGTTGGGCAGCGTCGCCCTGGCCGCAACTCGTCACGGGTTTCGGCTTGGCGTCGTGCTGGTCTGCCCCGATCTTTGACAGTCATAGAAACGTGCTCGGGATTTTCGCGATCTACAAGCATGTGCCGCAAGGCCCCACGGGCCAGGACGAGGAACTGGTCGACCGCTTCGCGCGCATTGCCGGCATCGCTATCGAGCGCGCCAGATCCGACCTCGCCCTGAAGGCCGGGGAGGCCAACCTCCGGCGGGCCAACCACTTCCTAGTGGGAGGGCAGCGGCTCAGCAAGACCGGCAGTTTTTCGCTGGACACGGCTTCCGACGAGCAGGTGTGGTCGGAGGAGAATTATCGCATCTGGGAGTTCGATCCGGCCGTGCCCCCGACCATAGAGATGGTCATCGCCGCCATCCATCCGGAGGATCGCGAGCAGATGCTGGAGACCTTCGCCGCGGCTACGCAAGCCAAGGAAGGGTTCGAGGTCTTCTATCGCATCGTCACGCCTGTTGGGGGCGTGAAGCACCTGCATACTGTGATGGAGATCATTTCCGAAATCTCTGACCGGGCGGTTTATCTCGGCAGCTCGCAGGACATCACCGAGAGCAAGCTGGCCGAAGCGGCTCTGAAGACGGGCGAAGCGGATCTCATGCGGGTCAACCTGTACTTAACCGCGGCCCAACGGCTCAGCAAGACGGGCAGCTTCACCTGGGGGGTTGAAACAGGCCACCTCGACTGGTCAGCCGAGTCTTACCGAATCTGGGGCATCGACCCCTCGCTACCACCTGCAATGTCGATGGTCTTGAACGGAATCCACCCCGATGATCGGGAGTGGGTCACGACGGGCATGAGCGAGGCGACGCAGGCAGGCGCCAACTTCGAGATGGTGCACCGCATCGTAACCCCCGCGGGCGTCACCAAGCATATTCGCTCGGTCGTCACACGCATGTCGGAAACCACGGATGGGCCGGCCTATTTCGGCGCACTTCAGGACATCACCGAAGCCAAAGTCGCCGAAGAGGCGTTGAAGGCGAGTGAGGCTGGTCTGCGGCGTGCCAACCGTTACCTCAAGGCCGCGCAGACCCTCAGTCGCGTTGGCAGTTACACCTGGGATGTAGATTCCAACAAGCTTGACTGGTCGGACGAGAACTATCGGATTTGGGAGGTCGACCCGGCCGTCACGCCCACGTTAGACGTCATCGTGAACGCAATCCATCCCGACGATGTAGATGTGGTCTTGAAGACCATCGATGGTGCCCGCCGGTCTGGCGAGAACTTCGATGTCATCTACCGCATTGTCACGTCGGCAGGCGTAAAGCATATACACACCGTTAGCACCCGGATTCCCGAGATCACCGATCGTATTGTTTATATCGGCAGCAACCAAGACGTAACCAAAGACCGGCTCGCTGAGGCCGCTCTTAAGGCGAGTGAAGCGAGGCTAGCGCGCGCCAACCGCTACCTAAAGATCGCTCAGTCGCTCAGCCGGATCGGCAGCTTCACGTGGGACCCAGAGTCCGATGATATCGACTGGTCAGACGAAAACTATCGGATCTGGGGCGTTGACCCGGAACAGCCTCCGACAATGGACACGATCTTCAGCGGCATCCATCCCGAGGACCTGCCCCGGGTTGCTCAGGTTACCGCCGACGGTCAGCGCTTCGGGACCGACTTCGACGTCTTCTATCGGATCGTCACGCCAGCCGGTGAGACCAAGCATGTCCACACCGTCATTGCGCGCATTCCGGAAGTCGCTGAGCGTCTCCTCTACCTGGGCAGCACGCAAGACGTCACGGTCAGCAAACGGGCGGAAGACGAACTGGCACGGGCCAACACTTACCTTACCGCGGCCCAACGCTTGAGCCAGACCGGGAGCTTTACCTGGGACGTCCATGCTGATGAGCACAATTGGTCTGAGGTCATTTACAAAGTGTTTGGGTTTGAGCCCGGTTGCAAGGTGACTATGGACATGATGATGACGGCGATTCATCCGGACGACGTGGGTCAGGTCGAGGCCCTGATCGGCGGCGCGCGAATAGGCGAAAACTTCGAGCTCGAATTCCGTGTTATTAACACCGATGGGGGTATCCGCCACGCTCAAGTGGTCGGCCATCGGATCGACCAGATTCCCGATCGCCCGGTGTTCATGGGCGCGCTGCAGGATATCACGGCCAGGAAGCTTGCCGAAGACGACCTCAATCGGGCACGTGAGGACTTGGCTCATGTCGCGCGCGTGACGGCGCTTAGCACGCTCACCGCATCCATAGCCCACGAGGTCAGCCAACCACTGGCTGGTATCATCACCAATTCAAGCACCTGCCTGCGCCTGCTCGCGGCCGAGCCGCCTGACTTGGCGGGAGCCTTAGCGAACACCCAGCGCACTCTCCGTGACGGCAATCGCGCATCGGAAGTGATCAAGCGCCTGCGCTCGCTCTACGCTCGTCGCGCCCCGACCCTTGAACCCATCGACCTGCAGGAGATTGCCCGCGAAGTCCTTGCCCTTCTCGCAAGCGAACTACAGCGTCGCCGTGTGATCGTGCGAACGACCTTTGCAGGAGACCTGCCCCCCGCTGCCGCGGACCGAGTCCAGATCCAACAGGTTATTCTGAACCTCGTCCTGAATGCCGCTGAGGCCATGAGCGAGGTCACGGACCGTGTCCGAATGCTTCGGATCGCGACCCGGTGCGAACCCGATGGCGATATTTCGCTTGAAGTCCGCGATTCCGGGCACGGTATCAACCCACAGGAGACCGAAAAGCTTTTCGAGGCGTTTCAGACGACCAAACCCGATGGCATGGGGATAGGGCTGTCCATCAGTCGCTCGATCATCCAGGCCCACGGTGGCAGCCTCACGGCGGTACCCAACGGGAACGAGCCTGGAGCGACGTTCACATTCTCCCTGCCGTGCAAGGCCGTAGAGGTTGCAGGTCTCAATTCAAGGCAAGCGTAATGATGCACCGTGATCTGGTCTGCGTGGTGGACGACGACGAATCCGTTCGTGAGTCCCTTCCTGACCTCCTGAATTCCTACGGGTTCGTCACGCGCCCCTTCGAGTCGGCGGAAGCTTTTCTCGCTTCCGAAGTACTGACGTCGCCTGGGTGTCTGGTTATTGACGTCTCGATGCCGGGGATGACAGGCCCCGAACTGCAGATTCAGCTTCTGAATCGGCAAATCGACGTAGGCATTGTATTCATAACGGCTCACGCCGATGCGATGTTGGAAGCGCAAGTGCTCGAGCGCGGCGCGGTGGCTTTTCTGCTCAAACCTTTTACGGAGGAGGCGATCGTCAAGGCCGTGGAAGCTGCGCTAGGAAGGGGATGAGGGTTCTGCATGCAAAAGCCGTTCAACGCGACGATGGCCCCTCACCCGCCCTCCGCCATAGGAGTACCCCGGCCTGACAACGCTCGAAACGGTCTGTGTCGTCGACGATGACATCTCTGTTCGCGAGTCCCTCGAAGGCCACGTCCGGGTCTCGGGCTGGACCGCGCGGGTGTTCCCCTCTGCGGCGAAAGCCGTTCATGGCGGGTTGTTTATCGATGCCCGCTTATCGGCACGGATAGGAACGGCCTATCGGCCGATTTTGGGCGCAAAGCGGCCATATCGTTGGGCCTGCATAAGGAATAGAGGTCTGATGCTGGCGCCGTCAGTGATACCGATCCCTAAGCAGGCTACCATTCCCAATGTCCTTCGCTCGAATGCCCTTCGTAGAGGGTGGAATTCTTTTGGGGCAGGCTGTGGATTGCACTCACCAAGCAGAAAGAATGAGGAACCCTTTGTCCGGCGAAAACAGCAGCAGCCAAGTTCATCCCATCGAGCTCACAGCAGAGGTCGTCTCCTAGACTATCCGTGCTGCTATTGGTCGGCCGAAGCGCTCGACGCGTTTCGGGCGGCATCGACACAGTACAGCGCACGTTCGTGACGTGGGATCGCTGTTACTGCTTCGTTGGCGATTGCCGGCGCGCAGACGGCACCAGCGTGGCGGACTGGATGGTCGAGCACGGCCAAGCGCTGCATTAGGCCTCGCTACCGCCACGGCGCCTATGCAGGTAGCGGGCAAAAGGCTGAAGCGACCAAGGCGGATTTTGGGGAAACTCCAAGAGCCGTGCGACTGGCGGGCGGCGTACGCGGACGGCGCGGCGCCGTCGCGCCAGCCTCTAGGCATCATCAGTTGCAAGTTGGTTGCGCAAAGCGGTCTGTCGTGCGCGCGAAGGCGAACGTGTGGCCAGATTAGCTCATGCGACGAGGCCCAGTGGTATCTCCACTACTGCTCGCGGGGCGGCAAGCTGGACCGTGACGCCGACGGCATGGCCTGCGAGCCTTTGCTGAGACCGCGCTGGGCTTGTCCCAATGCTCATGGTCGAACGTCACCACAGCAACAACTAGGGTTGTCCCTCAACATGTAGCGGAAAAGTGGAGCCAATCTCGCGACTGATTGGATGTCGGCCCCATGCTACCCCCGGGTATCGGCACGGATGAAATATAGGAGGAGGGGCGCAACGCAGCTGCGCCTTTCCCAAAAAACCAGCTAAG
The DNA here is from genome assembly GCF_040317955.1 of Mesorhizobium sp. M1342. NCBI lineage: Bacteria > Pseudomonadati > Pseudomonadota > Alphaproteobacteria > Hyphomicrobiales > Phyllobacteriaceae > Mesorhizobium > Mesorhizobium sp. M1342. The sequence goes on from NZ_JAMYLI010000008.1 coordinate 145,216, forward strand.
TGACAGGTCACCAGCTGGAACTGCCCCATACTACCTTACGTGCTTCGGTTGATCCATTTTGTTCAAATACCGGATGTCACGGCCACGTTGCTGAACCGGTTGCCTTGAGATCATTCTCTGAACGTCCTCTGTGAGTTCCTGAAGATCCCTTTCGAACCTTCCATCATCATCTTGATCCCCCATTTCGTTGTGGAGTTTGAATTCACTCCAGACCTTTTCTCTGTTTAGCGTGTGGAAGGGCACTTGGCACTGATATGCTACCTGAAGCGCGTTTGGTTCGCTGACCCACACTTCATCGAAACCGCCGCACATTGCGGCTCCAGCACCACGGCATTGTTCTAACGCAACAACGCTCACCCAGGTATATTTTTCATTGAGATAGCTGACTATAGATTTTGCCGATTCAGCATTTCCGCTTTCTGTTTGCAGGAAGAGAAAGAGGAATCCTCTTTCGCCGATTTTTTCAGTTTCCTGCACTACATATCTGATGGCAGTCCCATCAATGTCAGAGTTTACATAGAGGAAATTACAATCCCACCTGTGTTCAAAAAAATTAGCTGCGAGCGATACGTATTCACGAAATTCCATCGACATCCTTTCGAGTTCGCCGCCAACACGCTTGCCGCGCCGGCTCGAGCTGTGAAATAGTCACCGCTGTCTCGCCTTTCGATGGGCAGATTAGACTTGCCCTATAGTATCGGCCAGAAAGGCCGAGCCCAGTCAGCTTGATACGCCGAATGTTGCCGCGAAAGACCTGTAGGCAGGAATCATCGCCTCGCCGGAGGGCCTAGTTCGCTGAACTGGGGTTGATACGACGAAGCCAGTCGGCGGTTGCACTGGTCCACTAGCTTTCTGCGAGATGCGCTGCCGAACGTGAGTGTTCCTCGCGTTCCGTACTATTATTTCACGTGGCCTAGGCTGCCTCGACCTCTCTGAAATTCCGCCAGAGCCGATTGACTGCCGGAAATAGGTTGCTCACGCCCTCCAGCTGGGCGATACGATCGCGTACGGCATCCTCGCTGATCACATCGAGCGGCATGCCCATGTGCTGGAGCCACAAAGCCGAGAACTGCCAGTCGCAACATTTCCCACCAGAGAGCCACTCGGCGATCTTGTCAGGGCGATAGTATATTCGGTTGCCCTGCCCCCGACGCATCGGCTCGGTTGCGGGCCCCAAATCGCGCATTCTCCAATTCGCTAAGCTCTGGAGGCTGGCGCCAAGAAACCTTGCCGCGAGGCGAGATGGTATCGGGCGCCATGGAGGAAGGTTTGTCGTCATGGCAACCGAGAAGAAGTGCTTTACGTCGAGGTGTTTGGCGATCCCCTTCGGTGTCCAGCTGTCCAACTGTCCAACCTCTTTTTCTTCAAAGTGATAGCTAGAAGAGATACAAGTCTGCATGGTCCGTTGCTCCGCGCACCTGGTCAGTTGGCCACTTGGACAGCCGCCGCGACAATCGGCATCAATCCCGATGTCATGACATCCACGTCTCTAGCCACCAGAGCAGTTCTGACCTCGTCGCTCGAAGCGTTTAGCCACCTTTCCACCTCCTGCCACGCCCAGACGTAGCCACGCGGCGATCTTCCAAGGCGCGGGACTGATGTCTTAGTGCTCCGCTTGCAGTCACCGAGCTTTTTCAGGATCGGAGTGATCTGCTGCACGGTTACCGTTCGCCTCATGCGCTCTTCAACGGCGCTGGCCACATCTTCTGCCAGGTACACCTGACGATTGAACGGCGCCGAACCCGTTTCCCGAAGCTCAGTGATAACCTGTTCCAGAAGGGATGCGCTGGCCCGGATCAACTCTTCTTTGGCACCGGTAAGCGGCGGCTCTGCATTCGCGTCGAAGTCTGATAGATCGAGGTGGAGGAGATAGTGCTTGAAGGCCGCAACGCTCTCGTCTGACATGCCTACCTGCCAAAGTTCACTGTAGTATGCGTCCTCCCGTTTAGCGGCTTCCACCTTGCACACGAAGAGCCGCCGGTCGTCATGCTCGATGGCCATGGGCTTGTCGCTGTTGGTCATGATGATGATGCCGCGCGGCGTTCTCACGTTGAACGCATCAACCCCCTTGCGCTCGACGGACTGGATCTCCTCCGTGGTCCATCTCTTCAGGCGATTGTAAGCGGTCTTCAGCTCGTCGATCTGCAGTTCGTCGAGGGCTAGCAGACGAGTGTTTCCCAGCTCCGCCTGCCAACGCTCGCCTAGGATGCCACCGTACACCTCGCGAACATCGTTCTCATGAAACATGCGCTTTACGGCGCGCACCAAGAGGTTTTTGCCGACGCCTTGTTTAGATTGCAGCACGATAGCCGACTTGATCTTAACAGCCGGCCGCTGGACGAGATGAGCAAGGTATTGGAGAACCCATTTCCTCTCGCCCTCGCCAGGCAAAAGATAGCGAAGATGGTCATGCCAGATCGAGGCGTCACCTTCCACCGCGGCGACGCCTCCGTCCTGCCAGGTGTTGAATGTCCGGATGCCATTTTCCTCGACGATGAGCTTGTCATTCCCAACCAGGAAGTCGTGTTCATCGGCCAAGCATGAGAGTGCCGAATTGCGGAAAGTGGTGCTGGCCAGCCGCTTCTTCTGTATATTCCGCGTGAAGGAGCGATCGAAATCGTCCTTCGTCTTGTCCCGTCCCGTCGAGATGTCAAAGAACAAACCAGTTTTGGCGTCGAGCACATATCGCCCCTGCAGTGGCACAAGCCCCGGTTCCGACTTTGCCAGCTGCACCGGGGTGCGAATCACCATTCCTTCACGGAACAGGCAGCCGTCGCACTCGGAGTTTGTTTCGGCAATCGTCTCGCATAGCTTCGGGCGGTATTTACTGGCGTGATCCAGTTTGGCCTCCGCTTCGCGATATGAGTAGCGGGGATCACGGCTGGACAGATTGTGAAAATACCGCCTCCCTTCCGGAATGTGCGCCAGAAGGTCCGCAGCATCCTTCCACTGCGGTTCTGTTAGGCGTTCGCTGCCCTCGTCACACCCTTTGAGAAAACTACATCCGGAGATCATCGCCAGAGCTCCAGCAGCATTCTTGCAGGCATCTTCGTCGCCCGACATCATTTCCTGACGAAGCGCGTCGGCTAGTTGGTGCTCGCCGAAACGCGGCGAATTGTTGGAACTCGAAGCAACCCGATCCGCGACAACGTCTTCCAGTTGCTCGAGGGTCCAGAGCCGATCACTTGACGTGCCCAAGATGCGGACAGGCTTGGCCGGCTTAGTCTTAGGATTGAAAGTGCCGGGGACCCTCAGGACACGCGCGAGATCTGCGATAGGGTCCAACTTGAGGCCATGCCGTTCCCAAGTTATTCGGGCCTGCTCATACCACGCTGACCAGAGCCGCTGAATGCGGCTCCGATCGTCCTTGCTTTCCAAAAGCAGCGGCTGCTGAAACTGCCAGATCGGGTAGAGTCCTCCCCCAGAATGGATGACCAGAGTCGGCTCGGGCAGATCGGCTTCATTTAGCAGACCGAGCGCCTGTTCCTCGGTTTTGGGGAGGTTCGTGGCAGCGTGGACCCCCGTAGCCAGGTCGATGTCGAGCGCCAAGAAGGCGAGGGCACAGGCTGTGTCCCCTCGGCGCGTCTGTTCCTCAAAGGCTTGCCCGTCGTGGAGGGCCACCGCGAGATACCGATGAACGTTATCGGGCTGCGCTGCCAGGAAGTCGAAGACGATTTCCCGATCGGCGTATGGGAAGACCGCATGCCGTTTACGTTCCCCCGACAGATCGCGTTCGAAGACAACCAGGTTTCCCCCGCTGTCCTGCCCGAACATCCGCTCGACGTAGTTCTTAATTTGTTTCCTGTCGGACTGCATGCGGACCTACCATGCCTTCCGAGAAAATAAGGTAGTCAGAAACCTGCGCGGATCTGCGTTGTCATAGTGTTCGAACTCACGAATGCGCCGAGTGCGATCGTCTTTCAGAATGATATCGGCCGCTTGCCTTATATCGTCGTCACCTGCTTCCCGAGCTGCCCAGGATTTCCAGCTTGGAACGAACGCCTTCGAAAACCAGTAGTGTCCAGACGCAAAGGCGGGATGGGGCTTCGGGCCCAACCCTGCCTGTACCAGTTCGATGAGCGCTTGCTTGGTGATGTGAAGTTTTAGAGCTACCTTGTGGTCGACCATAAGATGTCTTTCGTACTTAGCCAAATATGGGAAGAGGTCTATGGGACTTTGTTCTTTCATGTATTCCGCCTTTCGGTTCACCTGGCCGCTGCCAGTGGCGAACAGATGTTGACTACCGATGAGGGGAACAACCGAAGTGTGCTGCGTCGTGCTGCAGTCAGATCTCACCACGAGGCGTGTGACGTGCGCAGGCCGCGAACCACACAAGTGCAGCCTTTTGGACGCCGAGCATTTGAAACTCGGCATCCATGACGCGGTACTAATGCTTGCTGGGATCAGTGGCTCACATTTGGAGCTGCGACCATCACATCCAAATCGTACCGTCCGGCCCCCAGGCGATTGAAGTGGGCTTTGGAAGATCCTCCAAACTGACCTCAGGGACACTTGCGTCCTCACAGGAAAGCAAGATGGTCTCGTGATCGGGAAGATCATCGACCAAGTGTGTGAGCCATGGGCGAATGTGAAGGCTTTTGTCCCAGAGACTGAAAACTGCGAATGGACAGTTTTTGTAGACAAGCATGTGGCTGGCCTTCACCACCCTATGATAGAAAAAATCTTCGCCCGTCGAGAGGTAGACGCCTGCAGAGGGGATAGCGTCGTCCTCCTCCTCACGTCGACGCAAGATAGGCTCCTCAGGAAAGTGTGGTTCACCGTTTGTCGTGACCGGAGGTGGGAGCGCCCCGTGCTCAGCCATTCGCAAAACGTTTTCTTTGAGCACACCAAGCAAGTCGGCAACTTCTGAGACTGTCAAATATTTGTCGGACATTGGTTTCCTTTCAATGGATTGGTCCGACCCATTTGGTCCCGCCAAGCTCGTTCCGCTAGGCGCGTAATCCGCGATACTCTAGGGGAAGAGAACTCCGTCGAGATCGTCTCCGAGTGACCAATCCCGCCTGCGCCAAAACCTGAGCCAGGTCCAAGGGCCCAAACCCGACTGGTCAACTAGCCGCGGTAGCTGTGTCTATATCACTGCATGGACCAGGCGCCGGCGCCCCCACAAAAGTCAGTCGAGCTTCAGCCTCTTCGACCCTATCGCGTGAAGACACTGCGCTAGGAAGACAGCGCTGAAGCGTCCGCGTGACAGTTTGTTGCGGATGTTCGGCACCTTCTCCTCGACGCCGATGACAGCCAACTTCTCGGCCAAGTCGGCGTAGCTCAGACCCTGAAGCTTTAGCTCGGCCTTCAACACCCCGCTGATCAGTCGCTCCCACTCGGCTTCGGTCATCCGAACATTCTCCAGCAAAAAATCTTTGGCGGCCTATTGAAGGCAATTTTGCGCCACTTATGTATCGCATATAGTGCAAACACACCGTATACGATCAACTACCAATCCCAAGGAACTCACAACATGACCATCGACCAGACAACGGCAAAAGTGCTGACCGACCTCCTTCGCGAACTCTCCTCGGAACTGGACCTTCATCACGAAGATGAAGAGTTTACAGCCCTTAAATCAACGATTGAAACGCTGCGAAGCGCTGCCACCCTGATGACGGACGCCGGCCACAAGACCCCTGAAGTCTATCACCATGTCATGCGCCGCTTCGAACGGGCGACTCGTTCCTAACATAGCCGAAGCCAAACTTCACGGCGTCCAGCCTTCCTCCTCAAAGGACTTTCAATGACCAAACTGTTCGACCCGTTCATCTCGAGCTCCGACTATCTGGCCCTGGCGCGTGATCGCGACCGGACCGGAACATCCAGACTACACGAGGATCTCTCCCAAATGCTCGACAACGACTACGCCTGCGGCTTGAACCAAGAACACGTCGATGTCCTTATCTATCCCGCCAACTGGAGCTCCGCCGTACGCGATGAGAACAGGAAACCGCGGGCCTATCTCCACGCAAGGGTTAACCAAAAGGGAAACGCGGAGGTTAACTGGGCGCGAGGCGACCACGAAGTCGTTTATGAAAATGACTTTCTGGCCAGGTACGTGAGCGCGGCTCAGTCCGCCGCCTCGGTCACAGGGCGAGGCATCGGGGAACTGATGTGGTGGAAGGGCTTCGAGCTCCTGGTCAGCAATGCAATTATCCGCAGATCGCCTGTAGCCACCGCGCTCCTGTACGCCCACGCCGCCAGCCTCAACGAGCTCGCGTCCGTCATTGCCCAACACGTCAATCTGGTCGGCGCAACGGCGCTCAAGTTCACCTATCAGGATGCCGAAATAACCTCGGCGGACTTCGTGGCGACCATCCTGCCTGATCGGCTCCGAGAGATGATCCAGGAGCGAGGCCGGCGGAAGGCGGCAACGCTTCGAGAGGCCGTTGAACGCATGGCAAAGTTTGATCCTGAGGATCCTGAATGATCCTTTGCCACGCACTTCCTCCTTCCTCACGCAGCCAATGTTTGTCCAATGGTCTTCTTCGGTGGCACGTTTGCCCAAGGCTCGCGCGGCGTTCTTCGGATCTGCCGGATCGGCAGTCGTACCCCCAACGAATCCACCGGCTGGGCAGCGCCTGCTTGGCCGAGCTGTCCCGCTTCGGGGACGAGGATGAGCGGTACAGCCGGCTGGATTTTTCGGCCGACATTTCCGCCCTGCATCTCGGCCACCTGCCGGAAGGTTTTGGAACCGGCTCGACCGCGGATCTTTCGATCACGTGCGCGCCTCGAGGGGACTAGCGGAAGGGGCACACGATATTCTGTGCTGACGGGCAGGGTTTGCGCGGGAATGGACCTACCTACGGCACGCACAAATTTTCGCTTTTTCGGGTAATAGCACTCGCCGCCGTCCGTCCCGCGGTCAAGAAAAGCCTCTCCCCCTATAGTACCACGCCCAAGGGCCATAGAACCATATTGTCCAGCGAACTAGATCAGGCTGGCTCCGCCACCTATGGCTTCCACACACCAGCGTGTCTTCTGATCTATGACCAACCGCATTTTTGAGAAAAGCAATCGCCCTGACCAAAACGCGCCGCTCCGGCTGGACATAGCCGCTCGAATCGCTTTCCCCGACGGTACGATGGGGGCACCAGGGCTGCGCAAGGAACGGGATGCTGGCCGACTAGTAACAGAGATGATCGCGGGGAAGGAGTATGTCACCTTGGCCGCGATCGCCGAGATGAGGGAAAGATGTCGAGGACTTCGAAAGGGGCACGCCTCGTCTGGCGGGACGAAAGCAGGAAGCAGGACGGATCCTTGCGGAGCCGGGCCGGCTGGTTCATCCGTGACGGCGGCACCTTCGTCAGCGCTTGCGGCGGCACTGGCAACCGCGAACAAGCTGAGAAAAGCCTCGCCGGCTTTATCACCGAAAAGTACGAGCCGGTCCGCGAGCGCAGTCGTGATCCCGCTACGGTCGCAATAGCCGACGCCATTGGTGTCTACCTAACCGACATCGCGCCAAATCACGCCAAGCCGAAGGAAACCGCTGGCCGTATGGTCTCGGTGCTGAACTGGTTTGGCAACAGGATGATCGGCGACATCGACGGTAAGAGCTGCCGGGACTATGCTAAAGCACACGGCGGTGGTGCAGCCGCTAGGCGGCAGCTGGAGGACTTGCGGGCAGCACTGAACAACTATCATCGAGAAGGCTACATAACCTCAGCGCCGGCCATCGTGCTGCCCTCTAAGTCCGTGCCCAGAGATCGCTGGCTGACACGAAACGAAGCGGCGGCTTTGATCCGCGCTGCGTGGCGTATGCGTCAGTCGTGGAAAGGTCGGGCTAGCCACCGTCGCACAGGGCGTCACGTCGCGCGCTTTATCCTTGTCGCGCTCTACACCGGCACGCGCTCGGCGGCGATCTGTGGTGCCGCCGTTCGACCTACCGAAGGGGCGGGCCATTTGGACCTGGAGCGCGGCGTTTTCTATCGTCGCGCAGCTGGTCGCCTCGAGACCAAGAAGCGCCAGCCGCCGGTGCGTCTGCCCGATCGTCTGCTTGCCCATGTACGGCGATGGGCTATCACTCCGCTGGAGATCAAGACCATGGGTCGCGGCAAGAGCTCAAACGTCGGTCGAATGATAGCCCACGACTACGTCGTTGAGTGGAACGGGAAGCCCGTCCAGTCAATTAAGAAGGCGTTCCGCTCGGTGGTCGAGGCAGCCGGATTGGGCTGGTACGACGATGTTGAAGCCCCGGATGGAAGCGTCAGACGCATATTCCGGACCGACGTGACTCCGCACATCTTCCGCCACACCGCTGCAACATGGCTAATGCAACAAGGCTCCGACCCTTGGGCAGCCGCTGGCTTCCTCGGCATGACCGTCGAGATGCTGATCCAGACGTATGGCCACCATCATCCAGACTTCCAGGCGGAGGCGGCCGAGGCGATTGTCTCCAAGTCGCGCTACAGGAGCCTTCCAAAAAATGTGGTCCGCATGCCGGAGGCACAGACGACGAACGTCCCCACAGGCCCCCACAGAAACCCCACAGATATGCTAGAAACAAAGGTGAACAAAGGTCGCCGACCGTAATGAGGAATGGCGGAAATCCGGGCTTTTTCTGGCAGACCCCGTCGTTCGGGACGAGGGGGTCGCAGGTTCAAATCCTGCCACTCCGACCAGAGAAAACAAAGAGTTAGCGCATCCCGACTTCGGCGCTCCACCTGCGCCTCAAGCGAGATTACTCGCGTCCCCCGCCAGTCGGATGGGCGAATTTCTATCCGCCGTGCCTCTATGACCCGGCCGACAGCGATGCCTGTTGCGCTGGACAGTAACCAGACGGTCTCAACCGGCCGCCTGATGCCTTCATGCGTGCGCTCGCGGACAGTTTCCGGTAAACATCCCGACTGGTACGCGCGTCCCCCTCAGCGGAGGCCAAAAAAGCTCAAGATCGCTATCACGATGACCACAGCTCCAACGAGCCAAATGATATTGTTCATGATCTCTCTCCTGTTGCCTGGGAAGCCCGCGCCTCTGGCAGAGAACGCGGGCCGACCAGCCTTTGCCGACTGATCCGCAGCAGACACCAAATCGTGATCCCGGCTGCGGGAAATAAACCATCAGGCACGCCTAATGTTCCGCCGTTTGACGAGATCCAGCGATGACCGGTGAACGTTCGGGTCGATGCCGGACGACCGGAACCAAAGCGATCAGGGGCAGTTTATCCAATGAAGGGCTAATTAAGAAAATGGAAAAACTGCAATGAAAACAATGATCATGTGCGCGTTGGCGCTTTCCCTTGGACTGCCCGTTGTGGCTTCGGCAGCCGAAGCCGATGTGGTTGTTAGAACCCATCATCGACATCACGAAAGCGTCAAGATCATCAACGAAGACGGTCAGCGCTTGCACCACCGCCGCCATGGTACCGTAGCGTTCTATGACCATGGGCGCCGGCATCATCACCGCGATACTGTTGTCGTGACAGGTTCCGTCTCCACCCATCGTCACCACCATCGGCACCATCCCGTTGTGATCGAGAACGACGGGTACTGATCGCAGATCTCCGGCCCGATTCTTGATGAGTCGGGCCACGAAAGGCCTTTTGGCACGCATCCTGGGTCATGCTTTTGGCGGCGCCGTCGGCAAGACCATTGCGCCCCACGACCAGACTTAGGTCCGACCCCTCCCCGACCGAAGTCCAGGGTTGGAAACGTTTGCCCTTGCCCCAAATTCGGGTGGCGGGCAAAAAATGATCAATGAAACTATGAGCAGCAGCATGTCGAACCGTGAGACCAAGAAATCCCATGCCCTGAGCATGCGCATGACAGAGATCAAGGCCAGGATGCAGGAAGCCCAGATTACCGAAGACGAGATGAAGACTTTTCAGAAGGTCGCAGCCATCATGGAGGGCGGCGAGGGCCGAATCGAGGTTGACGATCTGATTGCCACGTCATTCCTCACCGAGACGACGCTGAACAGCCAGAAGCGTTAAGCGACCATGCCGACGATTTGCAGACTTTTTGATTCCCCCGCCGATGCGGCGCGGGTCGCCAGCGACTTGGTGGCAGCCGGAATTCCTCGCGTACAGATCGCGATCATCGGGCCTTACAATGACGAGGCGGGATCTCTTCGGGTTTCCGCTTTGAGATCGTTATTTGGCGCTGCCGCCGGCGGGTTGGTCTGCCTGAGTGCCGTTGCGGCCTATGGCATCAATCCTGTTGCTGCGGGCGTATTGCCAACAGCGGTGGCTGGCGCGGTCTGTGGCGGCGTTGCCGGTCTGTTTGGAACATTCGCCACGGCCGCCATAAAGGCGGATGATCAGGAGGTTGCCGAAGGGGTCGTTCTGGTGACGGCGCATGTCGATGAAAATGACGCCGACATCGCTCAGACAGTGCTCGGCGGTTGCCCCCCGTCGAGGTTCGTGGCCGAGGCAGCGTAGGAAAGGACGCCCCGACGTCGCCGGAACCGGTACTCTCCGTTTGCCAGCGATTGAGCCCAACACTCGGCAGATAGCAATTCCAGTGACTGAGATGTTCCTGCGTCGGCCGCAAAGGCCGGGCCCAGTGGGAGGTTTCTTCGAGGCCGCACATTTTGACGAAAAGGTCTGTCGGTCTTAGGGTCGTGAACTTGATGGAGTCAGTGAAACGGCGGGCCGAGTGCGACATGAATTTGAATTCAACCACAGCCTCGCCCTTGATTCTCGTGACGACGCTGGTTCTCGTCGCTGGCTGTTCATCGCTCGGCAGAACCGTCGATCCAGCGAAATACGATTCGATGACGTGCACCGACCTCAACAGGGCGATGGGAGACGTCGCCCGTGACATCTCGCAAACGGCAATCACGCGCGGCAAGGTCGCCAACACCAATGTTCCACGCTGGCTGCTCGGCGGCTCACGCGTGAAGACCGCGGTGGCCAACCGTGAAACAGCCAGGATCGACCGGCTCAAGCAGCAACAGGATGCCATTGCCGCTGTGCGAGCACGCAAGTGCCCGAGCTCCACAAATTGAGCGGACAGCCAGTGTATCGGTGCGAAGCCTGGTTCAGGCGCTCAGGCGAAATCGCGTCATGTCGATCGCGGCGGCCATCAGCGTCTGTGTGTAAGCGTGCCGCGGATCGCTGAAGATCGCCTCGGTCGGCCCCTCCTCGACGATCTTGCCCTGTTTCATGACGATGATGTAGTCGGCCATGGCGCGCACGACCGACAGATCGTGGCTGATGAAGAGATAGGACAATTCGTGGTCCGCCTGCAGCTTGCGCAACAGTTCGACGATCTGTTTCTGCACAGAGCGATCGAGCGCCGAGGTCGGCTCATCCAATACCACCAGCCTGGGCTTCAGGATCATGGCGCGAGCAATGGCGATGCGCTGCCGCTGGCCGCCGGAGAATTCGTGCGGGTAGCGATTGCGTGCGTTGGGGTCGAGGCCGACCTCGCGCAAGGCGTCGACCGCGCGTTGATCACGCTGCTTGCCCGAGAGATCAGGCTCATGCACCAGAAGTCCTTCGGTGATGACCTGGCCGACGGTCATGCGCGGCGACAGCGAGCCGAACGGGTCCTGGAAGACAAGCTGCATCTGGCGCCGCAGCGGCCGCATCGCCTGCCTGTCGGCTTGGGAAATGTCGCGATCGCCGAAACGGATAAGCCCGTCGCTCGGCAACAGCCGCAGCAAGGCGCGGCCGAGCGTCGACTTGCCCGAGCCGGATTCACCAACGATGCCGATGGTCTGGTTGCGCTGCAGCCGGATCGAGATGTGATCGACGGCACGCAGCATCAGCGGTTCACCAGCAAGAAACCCGCCGCCAATCCTGAACGTCACTTCGACATTTCTGCCTTCAAGCAGCACCGGAGCATTGGCGGGCGGCGGCGCCTTGCTGCCGGTCGGCTCGGACGCCAGCAGCATTTTCGTGTAGGCATGCTGGGGATTGACGAAGATGGCCTCCGCCTCCCCCTCCTCGACAACCTCGCCCTGGCGCATGACATAGACCCGGTCGGCAAAGCGGCGGACGATGCCAAGATCGTGGGTGATGAAGACGATCGCCATGCCGAGCTTGCGCTGCAATTCGGCCAGAAGCATCAGGATCTGCGCCTGGATGGTCACGTCGAGCGCCGTCGTCGGCTCGTCGGCGATCAATATGTCAGGGTCGTTGGCGAGCGCCATCGCGATCATCACACGCTGGCGCTGGCCACCGGACATTTCATGCGGATAGGATTTCATCCGCCGCTCGGGATCGGGAATATGCACCAGCCGCAGCAGCTTGAGCGCCTCTTCCCGCGCGTCGGGGGCATTCAGGCCCCGGTGCCGGCGGATCGGCTCGATCAACTGATTGCCAATCGAATAGAGCGGATCGAGCGAAGTCATCGGCTCCTGAAAGATCATGCTGATCTTGCGGCCACGAACCTGGTTGAGCTCGGATTTGCTAAGCGTCAGAAGATTGCGGCCGCGATAATCGACGCTGCCTGTCGCTTCCCCATTCGATGCCAGCAGGCTCATCGCCGCCATCATCGTCTGGCTTTTGCCGGACCCGGATTCGCCAACCACGGCAACGGTCTCGCCAGATTTGACATGGATGTTGATGCCCTTGACTGCTTCGACGGCGCCGTCAAGCGTGCGGAAGCGGACACGCAGATCCTTGACGCTGAGGATCGTTTCGGAAGCAGCCATCTCGGCGATCCCCATCTTAGCGATCCCTTGGGTCAAGTGCGTCGCGCAGGCCGTCGCCGACGAAATTCAGCGCGAACAGCGTCGAGACGAGGAAGAAGGCGGGGAACAGGAGCAGCCAGTTGGCGGTGCCGATGTTCTTGGCGCCGACCGAGATCAGCACGCCCCAGCTGGTCATCGGCTCCTGCACGCCGAGCCCCAGGAATGACAGGAAACTCTCCAGGATGATGACCTGCGGCACCAGCAGCGTCATGTAGATGACCACCGGGCCGAGCAGATTGGGAATGACGTGGCGCAGCAGGATACCGCGCTGGCCGACACCCATGGCTTCCGCCGCCTGGACATACTCCTGCCGGCGGATCGACAGCGCCTGGCCGCGCACGATCCGCGCCATGTCGAGCCACAGCACGGCGCCGACCGCCAGGAACATCAGCACGAAGTTGCGGCCGAAGAACACCACCAGCATGATGACGAAGAAGATGAAGGGCAAGGAATAGAGCACGTCGACGATGCGCATCATCACCTCGTCGATTTTGCCGCCGGCAAAGCCGGCAGCGGCCCCGTAGACCACGCCGATGACCACCGCCACGACACCCGCGAGCAGGCCGATGGCCAGCGATATGCGCCCGGCCATCAGCGTGCGCGACAATAGGTCCCGGCCGGTGTTGTCGGTGCCGAACAGGAAATATTGCTGCTTGATCGAGGCGCTCATCGTCGCTTCAAGACCGTCGGGCGACTTGCTCTCGATCTTGGTGCCGTCAAAGGCATCGGAACGGTCGAGATAACGGATGTTGCGATCGTCGATCGGCCTGGTCGACTTGACGGTGACGAAGACCTGGTTGCCTTCCTGCCGCCACTCCTTGATCTCGACCCGCATGCGCTTGATCGCTTCGGTAAGCGCCGTCTCGACCATGTCGGCCTTCGGATAGGCTGACAGGCTTGGCGGCATGCGCACATAGTCGGCATAGATGGTAGTGTATTGATGTGGCACGAACCACGGCCCGAATACGCTGACGACACCGATCAGGGCAAGGTAGTACAGGCTGAACATGGCGGCGCGATTGGCCTTGAGACGCGCCCAGGCATCCCCCCAGAGTGAACGGCCGATGACGGCGGGGGCGGCTGTGGCTGCGATGTCAGTCATAGCGCACCCTCGGATCGACGACCGCGTACATGACGTCGACGATCAGGTTGAAGACAATGGTAAAGATGGCGATCACCACCACCGTTCCCATCACCAGCGTGTAGTCACGATTGAGCGCGGCATCGACGAAATAGCGGCCAACGCCTGGAATGGAGAAGATCGTCTCGACAATGACCGAGCCGGTCAGCAATGCCGCCGCCGCCGGACCGGTGAAGGAGACGATCGGCAGGATGGCGCCGCGCAGCGCGTGCTTGACCACCACCGACCAATCGGACAGGCCGAGCGCGCGCGCCGTGCGGATGTGATGGGACCGCAAGGATTCGATCATCGAGCCACGCATCAGCCGGGCGACGATGGCGATCTGCGGCAGAGCGAGCGTCAACACCGGACCGACCTTGTTGATGAAAGCGCCATCGCCCCACCCACCGATCGGCAGCAGCCTCCAGGTCAGCCCGAACAGGAGTTGGATCACCGGCGCGATGACGAAGGTTGGGATGGTGCTGCCGGCCGTCGCCAGCGCGATCACCGTATAGTCGCCAAGCTTGTTCTGGTTAAGCGCCGCAATGGTGCCGAGCACACAACCGAGCAGCAGCGCCAGGACGAGCGCCGAGGCGCCGAGCTGAACCGATATAGGCAGGCCCTTGGCGAAGAGTTCGGTGACGGTGAAGTCCGGCATGTTGTAGCTCGGGCCGAAATTGCCGCGCAGCAGATTGCCGAGATAATGGACGAATTGCAGCCAGAGCGGGTCGTTGAGGCCGAACTGGGCTTCGAGATTGGCCTTGATCTCGGGGCTCAGCCCCCGCTCTTGGTTGAATGGGCCGCCCGGCGCGACGCGCATCAGGAAAAACGCCATGGTCACGATGACGAACAGCGTCGGGATGGCGGTCAGAAGCCGCCGTAATACGTATCGCAGCATCGGTGCCCCGCTTGATCCAGAGCAACGCGCGTCCAGCCGGACGGTTGCGCTCTAGCCTTCAAATCTTCGCACCGACATACCGAAAATCGATTCCGGTTTCCGGACCGATGCGATGGCCAACCAGCACCGCCGCGCATTGAGTTGCGCGGCGGCCCGGCTAAGGATCAGTCCTTACTGATGAAGCGGGACGGATGGATATCCATCACATTGTCGTCGAAGCCATGCAGCTTCGAGGAAACGATGTCGTGGAAGCTGTAGTAGAGAAGCGGAATGTTACCGACGTCATCGACAAGGATGCGCTCGGCCTCAGCGAGGTCCTTCATGCGCTCTTCCGGCTTACCGCCGGCAGCCGCCGCCTTGTCCATGGCCGCTTCATATGCCGGGCTGACATAGCTCGAATAGTTGTTACCGCTGGCCTTGCGGGTGATGCCGAGGAAGGTCTCCGGATCCTTGTAGTCGGCGATCCAGGCGGCACGCGCCACGTCGTAGTCGCCCTTCTGCTCGAGGAAGGAGTAGTGGGTCTTGGTGTCGGTGTTGACGAGCGAGACGTCGACGCCGAGCGGCTTCAACTGTTCCTGGATGGCGACGGCCGTGTTCTTGTGGTTTTCCGACGTGTTGTAGCGGATCTCCATCTTCAAGGGATGCTCGGGCGTATAGCCGAGTTTCTCGAGGGTCTTCTTGGCAGCGTCCTCGCGGTCGATCTGCGACATGTCGGCGTATTTGGCCGTTGCCGGCGAGTAGCCCGCGATGCCCGGAGGCACCATCGAATAGCCAGGCAGCATCGAGTTCTGCCAGACCTTCTCGGCGAGGAAGTCGCGGTCGATCGCCATCGAGATGGCGTTGCGCAGTTCGACATTGTCCCACGGCGCCTTGTCGGTCTTGATCGCATAATAATAGGTGCCGAGATAAGGTCCGACGCGGACCTGGTCGCCGAACTTGGTCTTGAGGTCAGCGAGCTGTTCGGTCGGCAGGTCGCCGTAGCTGTCGAGTTCGCCGGCCTCGAAGCGCTTCATCGCCGATGAGCGGTCTTCGGTCGGGATATAGTTGACGACGTCCATCTTGACGGTCGCGGCGTCCCAGAATTTCGGATTCTTGACCAGCTTCATGTGGTCGTTGGGAATCCACTCGGCCAGCGTATAGGCGCCGTTCGAAACGAGATTACCCGCCTTGATCCAGTCGGCGCCGAGCTTGTCGATCGAAGCCTTGTTGACCGGATAGGTGGCCTGATGGGTCAGCATCTCCAGGAAGTAAGGCGTCGGCGCCTTCAGCGTGACTTCGAGGGTATTTGCATCAATCGCTTTGACACCCATATCCTCCGGCTTGCCCTTCTTGGTGTTGACGTCCTCCGCACCCTTCACCGGGTACAGCATCGAGGCGTATTCGGCAGCGGTGGCCGGGTCTTCCAGCCGACGAAACGAATAGACGAAGTCGTCCGCCGTCACCGGGCTGCCATCCGACCAGAGGCCATCCTTGCGCAGCTTGAAGGTGTAGACAGTGCCGTCGTCGGACACTGTCCAGCTTTCGGCCGCGCCCGGAATGAGGTTCGTCTTCTGGTCATGCATGACCAGGCCCTGGAACAGGTCGCGTATGATATCGGCTTCGTAGACTGTCGAGGTCTTGTGCGGATCGACCGTCTCCGCTTCGGCGGCGCTGCCTCTGTTATAGACGGTCTCGGCGAAAGCCGGCGTGTAGAACGTGCCGGCGGCCAGCGCCATGGTCGTGGCGAGCACCGTCGCCTTCAGCATGTTTTTCAGCATGAAGTTCTCCCTGTCGGCGCTGCCGTTGGCGCGCCTATTAAGTGTTGACGCCCTGGAGCCGATATCTGACCCCTTGAGCGCGCCGCTGGTTCCCGTCCTGCGGCTCGTGCCCAGACACTAACGCGGAGAATTTTTATTTCAACAGACTCTCTGGGTCACCCAAAGTAAGGCGGACGAAAGCTATGGCGTGGCCGCTGAAACACCAGTCGAAACCAGAAGCTTGACTTGGTTTCTTCACCTCGACGCCATTTTTCACCGCGAATCGGAGCCATGCCAGTTTGCCGGAATGTCTTAATGCGTTCTTAAGCAACCACAGGTTACATTATGATTGCCTTCTATACAGTTCGATCTCAGACGCGTGGCGGCTATGAGCAACGGAGCAAGTAAATTGCCCAAGGTCTTTCAATTGGTACGAAAATTTCAAGAGGAACGTGGAACTTCTGCGGTTGAATTTGCCTTACTCTCGCCGATCTTCATTCTTCTTCTACTCGGAATGGTTGCATACGGTATATATTTCGGCGCCGCCAACTCGATCCAGCAGATAGCGGCGGATGCGGCCCGCACGGCCATTGCCGGGCTGAACCAGACCGAGCGCCAGACGCTCGTGGCCAGCTTCGTCACCAACAATGCCGGCGGATATCCCTTCGTGGATGTCAGCAAGTTGACCTACCAGGCCAACGACAGCGCGGCCGATGGAAGCCAGTTCGTGGTGGCCATCCAGTACGATGCCCGCAACCTGCCGATCTGGAACCTTTTCCCGGGCATAGCCATGCCCGGGACCACCATCAAGCGCCAGTCAACGATCAGGGTCGGGGGCATTTAAATGCTGCTGCATGCGTGCAATGGGATCGGTCGGCTTGCCCGGTTGATGCTGGGTGACAGGAAAGCGAACTTCA
Source organism: Mesorhizobium sp. M1342 (assembly GCF_040317955.1). Classification (NCBI taxonomy): domain Bacteria; kingdom Pseudomonadati; phylum Pseudomonadota; class Alphaproteobacteria; order Hyphomicrobiales; family Phyllobacteriaceae; genus Mesorhizobium; species Mesorhizobium sp. M1342. The sequence continues at coordinate 162,532 of NZ_JAMYLI010000008.1, forward strand.
CCGTCATGGCGGCATTGAGCGCGCCGGTGGCGCTGGCCCTGGCCGCGGTGGCCATCGACGAAGCCTCGATCTACACCGAGCGCCGCGAAGCACAGGCAATGGTGGATCTGGCGGCGATCACCGCCGCCTCGAACATGACCAAAGTCAACACAGCGGTTGTCACCACGCTGACCGACAACGGCATGCCAGGGGTTGTCGTTCAAAGCTCGGGACAGACGATCGAGCCGGCGGCCGGCAAAACCGTCGTGACGGTCACGCCCGGGAGATATGTGGCATCCGGGGCCAATGTGGGCCAGCGTTTCCAGGCCAGCATAACACCCTACAATGCCGTCCGCGTCACCCTGAAGAAGATCCCTGCCCGCTATTTCGCGAGTTCGCTGATCCCCACTCCCGTCATCGGCACCCAAGCCACCGCCAGCATGACGCCGCAGGCGACGTTCTCGGTCGGATCGAGGCTCGCCAGCCTCAATGGCGGCATCCTCAACGCGCTTCTCGGCGGACTTCTCGGCAGCAACATCTCGCTCAGCGTCATGGACTACAACGCGCTGATCTCGGCGGATGTGAGCGTGCTCTCCTTCGTCGACGGCGTTGCCACACAGCTGAACCTGACCGGCGTGTCGTATTCGGATGTGCTGGCATCGAAGGCGACCGTCGGCCAGATCGCCACGGCCATGGCCAATGTGCCCGGGCTTGGCAACACGGCCAAGGTCGCCCTGCAGACGATCGCGTCCAAGTCGACCAGCACGGTAAAGATCCCGCTCAGTCATCTGGTCGATCTCGGCTCCGTCGGCAAATTGGGCCTCGGGCAAAGGCCCGCCGGCCTCGGCGTCGATGCCAGCGCCTTGGGAATGCTGACGGCCGCTGCCGGACTGGCAAACGGTTCGAAGCAGGTCGACGTCGCCCTCGGCGCCACCATTCCCGGGGTGCTGTCGACCACGCTCGCCATCGCCATCGGCGAACCGCCGCAATCCTCGCCATGGCTGGCGGTTGGAGAAGCCGGCACCGTGGTGCGCACCGCGCAAACGCGCATCAAGCTGCTGGTCACGGTCGGCGTCGGCAATCCAAACCTGGGCGGCGGCATCAGCCTGCTGTCGGTCAAGCTGCCGCTGAATGTCGAAGTGGCCTACGCCGAGGCCAAGCTGACCGACATCAGCTGCCCGACCGGCCCCGACAGCCTGAAGGTTACCATTGCCGCGAAGCCCGGCGTCGCCGCGGTGAACCTTGCCGCCAGCGACGCCGATAACAGCCCCACCGCTTTCGCCGATTTCAGCAACCCGCAGTCGTTCTCCGACGCCAACATAGCGGATGTCAGCCTCAATCTGTTGCTGCTAAAAATCCCGCTAATACTGGTGAAGGGGTCGGCGGGTGCCGATATCACCAACGTCAGCCCGACCAACCTGGTCTTCAACAAAACCGAGATCGCCGCCAAAACCATCAAGACGACGCCGACACGGGACCTGACTCAGACGCTGACAACATCACTGGTCGACAAGTTGTCACTCTCCGTCAACGCGCTGGGTATCCTCGGGCTTGACGTAACCGCCCTGCTCGGCGCAGTGAAACCTGCGGTGACGACGCTCTTGAAAACCGTGACCGCACCAGTCGACACATTGCTTTACAATCTGCTCGATACGCTCGGCGTGCATCTCGGCGAAGCCGATGTCCGGGTCACCGGCGCGACATGCGGACGTGCGGTGCTGGTGCAGTAACGGTCCGGGTATCAGTCGAGCCTGCCAACAAAGGCTCCGAGCGCTGGCAGCAAAAGCTCGGTCTCGACGACCGCGGCATTGCCATCCAGCTGTACAACCGCTCCGATGTCCCCCCGCAACTGCCAATTGGCCGATCCCTCGGCGAAATTAAAGACACAGAGCAGTCTTTCGCCGCCGCCCTCGCGAATGAAAGCGAGCACGTCACCCTCGGCGTCGAGAAAGCGGATCGAGCCTGATACCAGCGCCTCATGCTCTCCGCGCAAGGCCAGCGTGGTCCGATAGGACTTCAGCACCGAGGCCGTGTCGGCATTCTGGACGTCGACCGCGTGGGTGCGATGGCTGGCCGGTATCGGCAGCCACGGCTTGGCCGTGGAGAAGCCTGCATTGTCGGCGCCGGCCTCCCAGACCATCGGCGTGCGACACCCATCCCTGCCCTTGACGCCTGGCCAGAAGCGGATGCCGACGGGATCGCGCAGATCCTCATAGGCCAGTTCCGCCTCCTCCAGGCCCAGTTCCTCGCCCTCATAGAGGCAGATCGAGCCGCGCAGGCAGGCGAGCAGCATGATCGAGAATCTTGCGACCGCGTCGGGATCGCTATCCGGCCTTGTCCAGCGGCTGACATGGCGCACGACGTCATGGTTGGAGAATGCCCAGCAGACCCAGCCGTCCGCAACTGCATTTTCAAAGGCCTGGACACAGCCGCGAACATGCGCCGCCGAGAACTGCGGACCGAGCAGGTCGAACGTGTAGCACATATGCAGCTTGTCACCGCCGGAGGTATAGGCGGCAAGCGTCTGCAGCGAGCGGCCTTCGTCGCCGATCTCGCCGACCGCGGCGCGGTCTTCATACTCGTCGAGCAGGGCCCGGAAGCGCTGGAGGAACGCCAGGTTTTCCGGCTGCGTCTTGTCGAACAGATGCTCCTGGTAGAGGTAGGTGTTGGTCTCTCCGTTGGTGCCGGCGACGCTCGACGCCAGGGGCGGATTGCTGCGCAGCCAGCGGTCGTGGACATAGTAATTGACCGTATCGAGCCGGAAGCCGTCGACGCCGCGCTCCAGCCAGAACCGCACCGTGTCGAGAAGCGCGTCCTGGACCTCCGGGTTGTGGAAATTCAGGTCGGGCTGCGAGGCAAGGAAATTGTGCATGTAATACTGCCGGCGGGTCGAATCCCATTCCCAGGCCGGGCCACCGAAGACGGAGAGCCAGTTGTTGGGCGCGCCGCCATCGGGCTTGGTATCGGCCCAGATGTACCAGTCGGCCTTGGGGTTATCGCGGCTGGCGCGGCTTTCGACAAACCAGTCGTGCTTGTCGGACGAATGCGACAGCACCTGGTCGATGACGATCTTCAGGCCGAGACGATGCGCCTCGGCGACCAGCGCATCGAAGTCCTCGAGCGTGCCGAACATCGGATCGACATCGCAGTAATCCGACACGTCGTAGCCCATATCGGCCATCGGCGACTTGAAGAAAGGCGACAGCCAGACTGCGTCGACACCAAGCGAAGCGACATGAGCGAGCCTCGACGTAATGCCGGCGAGATCGCCGCTGCCGTCGCCGGTCGTGTCCTGGAAGGAGCGCGGATAGATCTGGTAGATGACGCAACCGCGCCACCATCCGGTCTTGTCACCTGCCGCCATTGCGCTTCTCCCCTGTGCCGGCCTGCGCTCGTTCGATCATGAAGATCACCGCCCGTCCCGATATCGGTCGCGAGCTGTCCGCTGGCTCGGCGGTTTCGAGGGCTGGCACCCAGCAAAATCCTTCACGCTCAGGCAAGGTGAACATGCAGGCCCTACGATCGCCGTTGACGAGCACCGCGAGACGGCGCTCGTCGTCGCTGGCGCCACCCAGGATCATGACAAGACGGTGCCGCTGCGGATCTTGCCAGCTTTGTCCATCGAGCGGCGTGCCCGTTTCGGTCAGCCATGCGACGTCCGGCGTCCCCGAACCTGCCTGCGGCTGGCCAGTTAGGAAGCTTGTATCGAAGAGCGCCGGCATCGACCGGCGCAGCCTCGAGAGTTCCACCGTGTAGCGCTCCAGCGCCTGGTCACGGCCGGCCCAGACGAGCCAGGTGATCTCGTTGTCCTGCGCATAGGCGTTGTTGTTGCCTTGCTGGGTACGGCCGAATTCGTCGCCCGCGGTCAGCATGATGGTGCCGCGTGAGGCAAACAGCGTGGCGAGCAGCGCGCGCTGATCGTTCAGGCGAGCAGTTGGTACGGCCGGATCGTCCGCATCCCCTTCGGCGCCGTTGTTCCAAGACAGGTTTTCATTGTGGCCGTCGCGGTTCTGCTCGCCATTGGCTTCGTTGTGCTTGCGCTCGTAGCGCACGATATCGGCGAGCGTCATGCCGTCATGGGCGGCGATGAAATTGACGGTCCGACTGGCGTTTTGCCTGTTCGTTGCGAACACATCGGACGAACCGGCAAGCCGGGTCGCCAGCGCACCGACCATGCCGGCGTCGCCGCGCCAGAAGCGTCTGACATCGTCGCGATACTTGTCGTTCCATTCGAGGAAGGGCGGCGGGAAATTACCGAGCTGATAGCCGTCGGAACCGATGTCCCACGGCTCGGCGATCAACACCCGATCGGCCAGCAGCGGGTCGTCGCGCATCGCTCTCAGCAACGGCGCCTCGGCATCGAATGTTCCTTCAACCCTGCCCAGAATGGGCGCCAGGTCGAAGCGGAAGCCGTCGACGCCGGCATCCCTGACGAAATGGCGAAGCGTGTCGAGGACCATCTCCTGGACGACAGGATGGTCGCAGGCGACCGTGTTGCCGGTGCCGGTATCGTTGGCCAGCCCGCCGTCTGATGAGTGCCGGTAGTAGGCCTGGTTGTCCAGACCGCGCAGCGACAACGTCGGGCCAAGCCAGTCGCTCTCGCCGGTGTGGTTGAAGACGAGGTCGAGGATGACGCCGATGCCAGCCTCGCGCAGCACGGCGACCGTGTTTCGCAACTCCATGACGCCGCCCGGCGCCAAACGCGGATCGAGGGCCATGAAAGTCACGGGATTGTAGCCCCAGGCATTGCGCAGCCCGAGCGGCGGCAAATGTCGCTCGTCCATCGACGCGGTCACCGGCATCAGCTCGACCGCGCCAACCCCCAGTTTTTTCAGATGCTCGATAACCGCCGGGTGAGCAAGTGCGGCGACTGTTCCGCGCGATCCTTCGGGAATGTCCGGATGCAGCATGGTGAAGGCGCGCACCGGCACTTCGTAAATAAGGCCGCCCGGCTGGAATAGCGGCGGGGCAGCCTGCACCGGCTTCGGCAGCGCAGCGGCAATCGCCTTCGGCATCAGCGGTGCGGTATCAGCGCCCTCGCCCCGGCGCTGGGCCAGCCGCCAGTCATAGACATAGGACCTGTCGATCTCGACGGCATAAGGATCGGTCAGGAGCTTGGCGGGATCGAACCACAGTCCGCGTTCCGGCGCGTAGTCGCCATCGGCGCGAAAGCCGTAGCGGATGCCCTGGCCAAGGCCCGCAACGAACAGCGCATGGACGCCCTCACCTTCCGGCTGCAGTTCGAGCCGTTCGATCTCCCGGTTGCCCCGCTCGTCGAAAATCGAGACCCAAAGCCGACGGGCGGCCTGCGACCAAGCGGCAAAGCGGATGCCTTCGCGGGTGATGGTGGCGCCGAGCTGGGTCACTGGAAAATACCGCCAAGGTTAGCGCGAGGCACCCCCCTCTGCCCTGCCGGGCATCTCCCCCTCAAGGGGGGAGATCGGACCGTCGCATCGCTTTCGCCAACGGCCAACGCAGCATGAGGAACGAGGCGCTGAAACTGCCGATCTCCCCCCTTGAGGGGGAGATCGCCGGCAGGCCAGAGGGGGGTGCAGCGCCATACGCCCGTCATTATCTAACCTGGCGCTCTGCGAGAGTTATGGGCGCGTGCAGCGCCATCCTCAAGTAATCACACTTGGCTCGGCGCGGCCGGTATGGCTGTGAATCCCGGCAATATCATCGGCCGCGGCTATCAGATCGGCAAGGGCGGCCTGGGTGTCGAGGTCGTGCCTCGACTTGTCCGACTCGTAGCGCTCGATATAGACGCGCAGCGTGGCACCTGACGTGCCGGTGCCGGACAGCCGAAAGACCACCCGCGAACCACCTTCAAACAGCACCCTGATGCCCTGATGCTCGCTGATCGAACCGTCGACGGGATCGTGATAGGCAAAGTCGTCGGCGCTGGCGATTGTCATGCCGCGCACGCTGGCACCCGGCAGCGCGCCGAGCTTGGCGCGCAGTTCGTCGACCAATGCGTTGGCGCGGTCGCTCTCAACCTCTTCATAATCGTGCCGCGAATAGTAGTTGCGACCGTAGGTCGCCCAGTGCTCGGCGACGATCTGCTTGCAGCTTTCGCCCCGCGCGGCAAGGATGTTGAGCCACAAAAGCACCGCCCAAAGGCCGTCCTTTTCGCGGACGTGGTTGGAACCGGTGCCGGCACTTTCCTCGCCGCAGATCGTCGCCATGTCGGCGTCGAGCAGATTGCCGAAGAACTTCCAGCCGGTCGGCGTCTCATAGAGGGCGATGCCGAGTTTTTCGGCGACGCGGTCGGCAGCGCCACTGGTCGGCATCGAGCGGGCAATGCCCTTCAAACCGGCCTTGTAGCCGGGCGCCAGGCGGGCGTTGGCGGCGAGCACGGCAACCGAGTCCGACGGGGTGACGAAAATGCCCTTGCCGATGATCAGATTGCGGTCGCCGTCGCCATCCGAGGCAGCGCCGAAATCCGGCGCGTCTGGTCCCATCATCTCGTCATAGAGGTGCTTGGCATGGACGAGGTTCGGGTCCGGGTGATGGCCGCCGAAATCCGGCAGCGGCTTGAAATTGCGGCAGGTGCCGTTGGGCGCGCCGAGCCGGTTTTCCAGGATCTCCTTGGCGTAGGGGCCGGTCACCGCGTGCATGGCGTCGAAGCGCATGCGGAAGCCGGATTTGAACAGTTTGCGCAGGGCATCGAAATCGAACAGGCTTTCCATCAGTTCGGCATAGTCGGCGACCGGGTCGATGATCTCGACCGTCATGCCGGCGGCCTTGACCGTGCCTGTTGTGTCGATGTCGATCGGATCGATATCGGCGATCTTGAAGCTTGAGATCGTCTTGGTTTTCTCGAACATCGCGTCGGTCAGCTTTTCCGGCGCCGGGCCGCCATTGCCGGCATTGTACTTGATGCCGAAATCCTCATGCGGGCCGCCCGGATTGTGGCTGGCCGACAGGATGATGCCGCCAAAGGTCTTGTATTTGCGGATGACATGCGAGGCGGCCGGCGTCGACAGGATACCGCCCTGCCCGACCATCACCTTGCCGAAGCCGTTGGCGGCCGCCATGGCGATGGCCTTCTGGATGACCTCGCGGTTGTAGAAGCGGCCATCGCCGCCAATCACCAGGGTCTTGCCCTTGAAACCGTCGAGCGCGTCGAAGATCGACTGGATGAAATTCTCGGCATAGTGCTCCTGCTGAAAGACAGGCACCTTCTTGCGCAGGCCCGACGTGCCGGGCTTCTGGTCGGAATAAGGCTTGGTGGGGACGGTTCGTATCATGCTTCAGGCAACCCTTTTCGAAAGCAGCGAGCGATAGAGTTCGACATATTTTTCGGCGCTCTTGTCCCACGACACATCGGCCTTCATGCCCTGGCGCTGCAACGATTCCCAGACCGCCGGACTGGCATGTGCGTCGACGAGGCGGCGGATGGCGTGCAGCAAGGCACCGCCATTGTTGGGCGCGAACTGGAAGCCGGTGGCGACGCCGGCCGAAACGGCAGCCTCATTGGCGTCGATTACCGTGTCGGCAAGGCCGCCGGTGCGGGCAACCACGGGTACGCAGCCATAGCGCAGGCCGTAAAGCTGCGTCAGCCCGCACGGTTCGAAGCGCGAGGGAATGACGATGGCGTCGCAGCCGCCTTGCATGATGTGCGACAGCCCCTCGTCGTAGCCGACAACGACCCCAATGCGGCCGCGATGCCTGGCGGCGGCGGCGAGCAGCGCGCCTTCGAGGCCGGCATCGCCCGAGCCCAGGATGGCCAGGCGCGCGCCGGTCGCAACAATGCCATCGACCGCTGTCGCCAAGGTATCCATGCCCTTTTGCCAGGTCAGGCGGCTGACGACGCAGACGATCGGGCTATCGTCGCGCTCAAGGCTGAAGCGGTCTTCCACGGCAACCCTGTTGGGAGCGCGCGCCTTCAGCGTGCTAGCCGTATAGGTGGACACCAGGTGCTTGTCGGTTTCCGGATCCCAGATGTCGGTGTCGATGCCGTTGACTATGCCATAGAGATCGCTGGAGCGCATGTTGATGAGGCCGTCGAGGCCCATGCCGAATTCCGGCAAGCGGATCTCCTGCGCGTAGGTCGGACTGACCGTGGTGATTGCCCAGGCGGCCTGCAGGCCGGCCTTGAGGAAGCCGACGCCGCCGTAATATTCGACGCCGTCGAGCGCCATTGCCGCCGCCGGCAGGCCGAGTTCGCCAAAGATGGCGGCGCCGAACTGGCCCTGGAAAGCGAGGTTGTGGACAGTCATCATCGATGGCACGCCGACCGCCTTGCCGTAGCGCATATAGGCCAGCGTCATCGCCGACTGCCAGTCATGGGCGTGGACGATGTCGGGCTGGTAGCCCGAGATGGCGCCACCGGCAATGTCGCCGCCGACCTGGCTCAGCGCCGCGAAGCGCCGCCAGTTGTCGGGCCAATCGACCCCGGTCGCATTGCCATAGGGGCCGCCGGGACGGTCGAACAGATGCGGCGCGTCGAGCACGAAAAGCTCGAGCCCGGCGAGCTGAACGGAGTGGACGGAGGCCTTGCCGCCCTGCAGCAAGGGATATTGCAGAACCGCCCGCTTCTTCTTGAAGGCGGCCATGACGGTCGGAAACCCTGGGATGAGCGTGCGCACGGTCACGTCCTTGGCCGCTAAGGAAATGGGCAGCGCGCCGGTCACGTCGGCAAGCCCTCCGGTCTTGATCAGCGGAAAGATCTCGGGCGTGACCGACAGAACCTGCATGCGTTAAAGCCCTAACTTGTCGATCATGTCCTGCGTGACCAGGCAGATGCCTTTCTCCGAGACGCGAAAGCGCTTGGCATCGAGGACGGGATCTTCGCCGACCACCAGGCCTTCCGGTATCCTAACACCATGGTCGATGACCACGCGCTTCAACTTTGCGTTCCGGCCGACATGAACGTCGGGCAGCATGACGACCTCTTCCAGCGTCGAAAAGGAATTGATGCGCGCGCCGGTGAAGATCAGGCTTCTTTTGAGCGACGCACCCGAGACGATGCAGTCGCCCGAGACAAGCGAGGACACGGCCGAACCGCGGCGGCCATCCTCGTCATGCACGAACTTTGCCGGCGGCTTCAATTCGGCATAGGTCCAGATCGGCCAGTCGCGGTCGTAGAGGTCGAGTTCAGGCGTGATATCGGTCAGGTCGATATTGGCTTCCCAATAGGCGTCGACCGTTCCGACGTCGCGCCAGTAGGCCTCGTTCTCGGCGGTCGAGCGGACGCAGGATTTGGCGAAGCGATGCGCGATCGCCTTACCGTGCTGGACGATATAGGGGATGATGTCCTTGCCGAAGTCGCGGCTTGAGCCCGGCTCGGCCGCATCGCGGCGCAATTGCTCCATCAGGAATTTGGTCTTGAACACGTAGATGCCCATCGAAGCCAGCGCGAATTCCGGCTTATCGGGAATGCCGGGCGGATCGGCGGGTTTTTCGACGAAGGCGATGATGTTGTCCTTGGCATCGACATGCATGACGCCGAAGCCGGTGGCTTCCATGCGCGGCACTTCGAGGCAGCCGACGGTGACATCGGCATTGGCGTCGACGTGCTGGCGAAGCATCATCTCGTAGTCCATCTTGTAGATGTGGTCGCCGGCCAAGATCACCATGTATTCGGGCCCGTAGGCCTCGATGATGTCGATGTTCTGATAAACGGCGTCGGCGGTGCCTTCATACCACTGCGTTTCCGAGACGCGCTGGCTGGCCGGCAGGATGTCGAAACTCTCGTTTCGCTCGGGCCGCAGGAAGTTCCAGCCGCGCTGCAGATGACGGATCAGCGAATGCGCCTTGTACTGGGTGGCAACGCCAAGGCGGCGAATGCCGGAATTCAGAGCATTGGAGAGCGCGAAGTCGATAATGCGCGTCTTGCCGCCGAAATAGACGGCCGGCTTGGCACGCCGGTCGGTCAGTTCCCTGAGGCGGCTCCCACGGCCGCCGGCCAATACATAGGCCATGGCATCGCGCGCCAGCGGCTGGGTCCGTTTCAAGTCTGCCATTTCTACCCTCCCAAGTTACTCGATATCGCCGTTTTACTCAGTCTCGACGGGCTCAGTCGGCAACGAGCTCGAGCATGATCGTCGACAGCGGCGGCAAAAGCATCGTCGCGGAGATGCTTCCTCCCTCCGCCCGTGCCTCGACCATGCCGCCATTGCCCTTGCCGGACCCGCCATATTCGGAAGCGTCGGTGTTGATGATTTCGCGCCATTTGCCTGATATCGGCAACGGCACGCGATAATTGTCACGCGGCACCGGCGTGAAATTGGAAATGACGGCCACCGGGCTGCCGCCCGGTGCACTGCGCAGCCAGGCAAAAACCGAATTCTGGCTGTCATCGACGATCAGCCAGGAAAACCCTTCCGGCTCACAATCACGGCCATGCAGTGCCGGGCGCGAACGGTAGAGATAGTTGAGATCGCGCACCGTCTGCCAGACGCCGCGATGCGGCCGGAATTCAAGCAGGTTCCAGTCGAGCGCGCGCGCCTCGCTCCATTCGCGGCGCTGCGCGAACTCCTGCCCCATGAAAAGCAGCTTCTTGCCGGGATAGCCCCACATGAAAGCGTAGTAGGCGCGCAGCGTCGCAAACTTCTGCCAGTCGTCGCCGGCCATCTTGCCAAGCAACGTGCCTTTGCCGTGCACGACCTCGTCATGCGAGAGCGGCAGCACGAAATTCTCGGAGAAGGCGTAGGTCAGGCCGAAGGTGAGGTCGTTGTGGTGGTGCTTTCGGAAGATCGGTTCCTTGGAGAAATACTCCAGCGTGTCGTGCATGAAGCCCATATTCCACTTGAAGCCGAAGCCCAGCCCGCCTTCATGCACCGGTGCCGAGACCTTCGGCCAAGAGGTCGATTCCTCGGCGATGGTCATCACGCCCGGATGGTGGCCGTAGACCTCCTTGTTCATCTTCTGCAGGAAGTTGACCGCCTCAAGGTTCTCCCGACCGCCTTTCTCGTTGGGGATCCATTCGCCGGCCTTGCGCGAATAGTCGAGGTACAGCATCGAGGCGACCGCATCGACGCGAAGTCCGTCGACATGGTATTTCTCGGCCCAGAACAACGCATTGTTGACCAGGAACGACACCACCTCGCGGCGGCCGAAATTGTAGATCGCGGTGTTCCAGTCGGGATGAAACCCCTTGCGCGGATCGGCATGTTCATAGAGCGCGGTGCCATCGAAATTGGCCAGGCCGTGCTCATCGACCGGGAAATGCGCCGGCACCCAGTCGAGAATAACGCCGACGCCGGCACGGTGGGCGCCGTCGACGAAGCGGGCAAAGCCGTCCGGATCGCCAAAGCGCGCCGATGGCGCGTAGAGGCCGGTCGTCTGGTAGCCCCAGGACGGGTCATAGGGATGTTCAGAGATCGGCATGAATTCGATGTGGGTGAAACCGGTCTCGACCACATAGGGGATGAGCCGGTCGGCCAACTCGTCCCATGACAAGAACGTACCGTCGTCGCGAAGCTGCCAGGAGCCGGCATGGACCTCGTAGATCGAAATGGCTTCGCGCCGGTGATCGGCATTGCGCCAGAAATTGCGATGCGCCTCATCGCCCCACTCATGCGCCGGCGGCACAGCAACGACCGAAGCGGTGGCCGGACGCAGTTCGGATTTGAAGGCGAACGGATCGGCCTTCAGCGGCAGCCTGACGCCGTCGGGGCCGATGATCTCGTATTTGTAGGGCCGGCCAGCACCGATATCGGGAATGAACACCTCCCAGATGCCGGTGTCGCGGCGGTCGCGCATCGAGTGCCGGCGGCCGTCCCATTCGTTGAAATCGCCGACCACAGAGACACGCCGCGCATTGGGAGCCCAGACGGCGAAATGCACGCCCGTGGCGCCTTCGTGCTCGATGACATGGGCGCCGAGCTTGTCGAACAGCCTGAGATGCGATCCCTCGGCGATGTAGTAGTCGTCCATCGGCCCGAGCACCGGACCGAACGAATAGGGATCGGTCAGCCACCAGTCGCCGCCGGCATTGCGCGCGTGATAGCGAAGCGGTTGCCGCTTCTTGATCGAGAGCTTGCCTTCGAAAAAGCCGCCATCGTCGCGCCTGGACAATTCACCCGCGATGGTGCCGGTCAGCGTATAAGCGGTGACGAATTCGGCATTCGGAACAAAGCAGCGGGCCACAAAACCCTTCCCATCCTCCTGAACACCGAGAACGGCAAACGGATCGCCATGCGTACCGGCAACAATCGCCGCAACATCGCTGGCTGCCGCCAGTCCGTCCGGCCCGCTTGTCGCAGCGGTCGCGCGCGGCTTCTTCATCAGGCAGTGTCCCTCCCCAGGCACCGAGTGTTTGTTTTAGGCACCGAGTGTTTGTTTTCTAGTGGTGTGATCCGACTTTCAAGTTCACACCACCGGGACCACATTGTTTGCGGCCTCATGCAATCACATCAGGCAGGCACGTTCCAGATTTCTTTCGCATATTGGCGGATCGTGCGATCGGAGGAGAACCAGCCGACACGCGCGACGTTACGGACTGCCCTGGCGTACCAGTCGGGACTGTTGCGCCAGACCGCATCGACCTCGCGCTGGGCGGCGGTGTAGGCATCGAAATCCGCGGCGACCATGAACCAGTCGCTGTTGTAGAGACCGTTGACGAGGTCGCGGTAACGCTCCGGATCGTCCGGCGAGAAGACGCCTGACGAAACAGCCGCGACCGCTTGCGCCAGCTCGGGCGATCCTTCGATGACGGCGCGCGGATCGTAGCCGTTGTTGCGCCGCTCGGCGACCTCGGCGGTGGTCAGGCCGAAGATGAAGATGTTGTCGTCGCCGACGCATTCCTTGATCTCGACATTGGCACCGTCGAGCGTGCCGATGGTCAGCGCGCCGTTCAGTGCGAACTTCATGTTGCCGGTGCCCGACGCTTCCATGCCGGCGGTCGAGATCTGCTCGGACAAGTCGGCGGCCGGCATCATGATCTCGGCAAGGCTGACATTGTAATTCGGCACGAACACTACCTTCAGCAGACCGCGCACGGCCGGATCGCGGTTGATGACTTTTGCGACATCGTTGGCGAGTTTGATGATCAGCTTGGCATTGTGGTAGCTGGGCGCCGCTTTGCCGCCGAAGAATTTCACGCGCGGCATCCAGTCGCGCTCGGGGTGCGAGCGGATCTGGTCATAGAGGGCGATCGCCTCGAGGATGTTCAGAAGCTGGCGCTTGTATTCGTGGATGCGTTTGATCTGGATGTCGAAAAGCGCCGAAGGATCGACCTTGATGCCGAGCCGGTCGGCGACGAGGTTGGCCAATCGCGCCTTGTTGGCGCGCTTGACGGCGGCGAACTTGTCGCGAAAGACGGCATCGCCGGCGAAACCGTCGAGATCCTTAATGGCGTCGATGTCATCGAGAAAACGGTCGCCGATCGCCTCGCGGGCGAGCGACGTCAGTCCGGGATTGCATTGGATCAGCCAGCGCCGCGGCGTGATGCCGTTGGTCTTGTTGTTGATACGATTGGGGTAGAGCTTGTGCAGGTCGGCGAACACCGTCTCCTTCATCAGGTCGGTGTGAAGAGCCGAAACGCCGTTGATGGAATGCGAGCCGACAAAGGCCAGATTGCCCATGCGCACCCGGCGGTCGCCATTTTCCTGGATCAGCGAGATGCGGCCAATCTGCTCGTCCGAGAACTGGTTGGAAGCACGCGCCTCCAGAAGCACTTCAGCGTTGATGGCATAGACGATCTGCATGTGGCGCGGCAAAAGCCGCTCGAACAGCGGCACCGGCCAGCTTTCCAGCGCCTCGGGCAGCAGTGTGTGGTTGGTGTAGCCGAAGGTGCGCTGGGTGATATCCCAGGCCTGGTCGAAGTCCATGCCGTGGACGTCCATCAACAGGCGCATCAACTCCGGCACGGCGATGGCGGGATGGGTGTCGTTCAAGTGGATCGCAGCCTTGTCGGGCAGCGACTTCAGGTCGCCATATTGGCTCAGATGGCGCTGCACGATGTCCTGCAGCGAGGCGGTGGAGAAGAAATACTCCTGCCGAAGCCGCAGTTCCTGCCCGGCCTTGTGGGAATCGGCGGGATAGAGCACGCGCGACAAGGCATCGGCCTTGTTGCTTTCGGCTAGCGCGCCGATGTGGTCACCGGCATTGAATTTGTCTAGCAGGATCGGATCGACCGGCATCCCCGACCAGAGCCGCAGCGTGTTGACGCGGTTGGCCCGCCAGCCGACGACGGGCGTGTCATAGGCGACGGCCAGCACATGCTCGGTCGGTTTCCAGACATGGCGTTCGAGGCGCCCGTCCTTGGAGGTGATCGATTCCACCGAACCGCCGAAACCAACCTCGAAGGAGCGTTCGCGACGTTCGAATTCCCACGGGTTACCGTGATCAAGCCAGGTCTCTGGCAGTTCGACCTGCCAGCCGTCGTGAATCTCCTGCCGGAACATGCCATTGGCATAGCGGATGCCGTAGCCATGCGCCGGAATGTCGACGGTCGCCATGCTTTCCATGAAGCAGGCCGCGAGCCGGCCGAGGCCGCCATTGCCGAGCGCCGCATCGGGCTCGAGTGCTGCAATCAAGTCGAGGTCGACACCCAGCGACGACAGCGCCTCGCGCATGTTGTCCATCAGGCCCAGATTGGAGAAGGCATCACGCATCAGGCGGCCGATGAGGAATTCCAGCGACAGATAATAGACGCGCTTTTCCTTCTGGTCGTAAGCCTCTCTCGTCGCCTGCATCCAGTGATCGACGATCCGGTCGCGCACGACCTTGATCGAGGCGGTCAGCCAGTCGTACTGGGTCGCAACGGTGGTGTCCTTGCCGACCCTGTATTTGAGGGCCACCAAGACTTCACGTGCGAGTGTCTTTGGATCAGGATTTTCGAGCAGTGGCGGAAGGGGTTCGGATGTCATCGCGCTCGTCATGATGCCTCTCGTGCGGTTGCCATGATCATACCGGCTTTCATCGCTCCTCCCAGCCCATGCTAGCTGATACCGCCATATATTCAATCGATTTAAACAGGTTCGATCCGGCTTGCCCCCTGCGGCAATTTGGCAATTCTGAAGTGTGACGCGTCAAGACGGCCCGCGCGACGCGCTTCAAATTCCTGTTCCGTGCTTGCCGCTGTTGCCAAGCACCAGCCACTTTGGGCGACATGTATCAAGCCGCCAGCGCCGCCTCCGGCGGGGCCTTGGCTCCTGTCATGAAGGCGACGGCATCGGACATCGTATATTGCTTGGGGTCGATGACGGCGAGGCGACGGCCCAGCCGATGGATGTGAATGCGATCGGCCACTTCGAAGACATGCGGCATGTTGTGCGAGATCAGCACGATCGGGAGGCCGCGCTTCTTGACGTCGAGGATCAATTCGAGCACGCGGCGGCTTTCCTTGACGCCAAGCGCGGCCGTCGGTTCGTCCATGATCACCACCCGACTGCCGAAGGCGGCCGCACGTGCCACGGCAACGCCCTGTCTTTGGCCGCCCGAGAGCGTCTCCACAGCCTGGCTGATGTTCTGGATGGTCATCAGGCCAAGTTCGGTAAGTTTGTCGCGGGCGCGCTTTTCCATCGCCGGGCGATCGAGCATGCGAAGCCAATCGCCCAGAAAACCCGGTTTACGGATTTCGCGGCCAAGGAACATGTTGTCGGCGATCGACAGCGCGGGCGACAGCGCCAGGTTCTGGTAGACGGTCTCGATGCCGGCTTCGCGGGCCTCCATCGGCGATTTGAAGGAGACGGGTTTTCCTTCAAGCCGGATCTCGCCTTCATCGGGCACGGCAGCGCCGGAAATCGCCTTGATGAGCGACGATTTGCCGGCGCCATTGTCACCGATGACCGCAAGGATTTCGCCGGGGTAAAGGTCGAAGTCGGCGTTGTCGAGGGCGGTGACGCGGCCGTAGCGCTTGACCAGGCCACGCGCGGTGAGAATGGGTTCCTGGGTCGTGGTCATGCCGAAACCTTTCTGATCCATTGGTCGACTGCCACGGCGCCGATGATCAGCACACCGGTGAGCAGCACCTTCCATTGCGGATCGGCGCCCAGCATGTTGAGGCCCATGGAGACGACGCCGACGATCATCGCGCCGAACAGCGTGCCCAGGATCGAGCCACGTCCGCCGAACAGGGAAATACCGCCGATCACCGTCGCGGTGATCGCCTGGAGATTGTAGTCGGTGACGGCGGCCGACGGCGAGATCGAGCCGTTGCGGCCGATGGAGACCCAGGCAGCGAAAGCGGCGATCAGCCCGGCAAGGGTGTAGACCGTCATCAGCACCTTCTTGGTCTGGATGCCCGACAACTTCGCCGCCTCCTGATCATCGCCAACGGCGTAGACATGGCGGCCCCATGCCGTGTGATTGAGCACGTACCAGAGGATCATCACGAGCACGACCGTGGCAATGACGCCGAGCGTCAGCACCGCCGTGCCGACCTTGAAGCTGATGGCAAAGAGATGCAGCAGCGGCGCCTGGGTGTCGACATCGGTGTCGCGGATCGTCTCGTTGGCCGAATAGATGAAGTTAGTGGCCATGACGATGTTCCAGGTGCCAAGCGTCACGATGAAGGGCGGCAGCTTCATGTAGGCGACAAGCACCCCGTTGAGCAGCCCGCAGGCCGCGCCGGCGGCAAGCCCGATCGCCACGGCGAGCGCGCTCGGCATGCCATAGCTGACCGCGCAATTGCCCATGATCACCGCTGAAATCACCATGATCACGCCAATCGACAGGTCGATGCCGGCGGTCAGGATGACCAATGTCTGCGCAGCACCCAGAATGCCGATGATGGCGATCTGCTGCAGGATCAGCGTCAGTGTGTAGGACGAAAAGAACCGCCCTCCGATGGTGATGCCGAAGACGATGATCGCCAGAACCAGCACGATCAGCGGCACCGCGGCCGGCGTCGAATGCAGGAAATGCTGGATGCGCTTGACGGCCGATTTGCGCTCGTCAAAAGCGGCAACGCTTGTATCGCTGCTCGAGAGAACCTTCTCGAATTCCTGAGCTTGAGCCATGTTTACTCCCCGTAGGCTTCAGCCAAACGCCGACGCCAGTCCACGCCTTTCCGGTCTGCTGCCGGGATTGTTCGCGGTCACGCGAGCCATCGTCCACCCGAAGCGGCCGGGGATCAAGCCCCGGCCGCTCAGGTTCCCTGGATGCCTGTCAGACCGGGATCAGCCCCAGCACTTGGCGAGGCCTTCCTTGGTGTCGATGGACTTCACGCCGGTGGCCGGCTTGTCGGTCACCAGGTTGACGCCGGTGTCGAAGAAGTTCTTGCCTTCGGTCGGCTTCGGCTTGGTTCCGTCCTTGGCGAAGGCGGCGATCGCCTCGATGCCGAGCGCTGCCATCTGCAGCGGATATTGCTGCGACGTGGCGCCGATGACACCTTCGGCCACCGACTTCACGCCGGGGCAGCCGCCGTCGACGGAGACGATCAGCACCTGGCTTTCGAGGCCGACAGCCTTGAGCGCCTGGTAGGCGCCGACAGCGGCGGGCTCGTTGATGGTGTGGATGACGTTGATGGTGTTGTCCTTCTGCAGGAGGTTCTCCATCGCCTTGCGGCCGCCCTCTTCGTTGCCGTTGGTGACATCGTGGCCGACGATGCGCGCATCGTCCTCATCGCCGATCTTGTTGGGATCCTTCACATCGATGCCGTAGCCCATCATGAAGCCCTGGTCGCGCAGCACGTCGACGGTCGGCTGCGACGGGGTCAGGTCGAGGAAGCCGATCTTGGCGTCCTTGGCCTTGTCGCCTAGCGTGGCGGCTGCCCAGGCGCCGATCAGCTTGCCGGCTTCGAGATTGTCAGTCGCAAAGGTTGCGTCGGCCGCATCGATGGGATCGAGCGGCGTGTCGAGCGCGATCACCAGCAGGCCGGCGTCACGCGCCTTCTTCACGGTCGGTACGATGCCCTTGGTGTCGGATGCGGTGATCAGGATACCCTTGGCGCCGTCGGCGATGCAGCTTTCGATCGCCGCGACCTGGCTCTCGCTGTCGCCGTCGATCTTGCCGGCGTAGGTCTTGAGGTCGACGCCGAGTTCCTTGGCCTTCGCCGTGGCGCCTTCCTTCATCTTGACGAAGAAGGGATTGGTGTCGGTCTTGGTGATCAGACAGGCACCGACACCGGCCGCGGATGCGGACGACGCAAACGCCACCAACCCCAGAGCCGCGGCGGCAAACACGGTCGATTTCAACAGTTTTGTATTGGTCACGATTTTCCTCCCAGTGGAACATTCCGATGCCGGCCAACCGGCACCTGCAGCGCATCCAACGAAATTCTCCCAGCGTGGACGCTGCCTCAACAGACACCAGGCCGAAGCCTCTGTCAATAATTAAATCACTCTTATTTATTATTGACAGCCTTGCTTCATTCACCCATTCTGGCCCAAAAGCATTGAGGGGAAACGACGGGAGGAACAGGGTGGAAACCGCCATTGCGAGGCACGGTTCGCCCGAGGTGAGTGACAGCCTCATTCACCGCGGCACCAACCAGAGCGGCATGCGCGACCACAACGAGCGGTTGGTGCTGTCGCTGGTGCGCCAGCACGGCAGTCTGGCGAAATCCGACATCGCCCGCATGACCGGGCTTTCGGCGCAGACGGTTTCGGTCATCATGCGCGAGCTGGAGGAAGAAAGCCTTCTGCTGCGCCAGGCGCCGTTGCGCGGCAAGATCGGCCAGCCCTCCATCCCGATGGCGCTCAATCCCGAAGGCGCTTTCTTCATTGGCCTGAAGATCGGCCGCCGCAGCGCTGAACTGGTATTGATAGATTTCCTTGGCCATGTCCGTTCGATGCTGCAGCATTCCTATCGCTACCCGGCGCCGCGCGAGACGGTGGACTTCGTCGCCAACGGCATGCGGCAGATGCGCGGCGAGCTGACGCCCGCGCAAGACAAGCGCATCGCCGGGCTCGGCATCGCCATGCCGTTCGAATTGTGGAACTGGGCCGATACCGCCGGCGCCCCGCGCGATGTCATGGACGAATGGCGTCACCGCGACATCAGGGCCGACATCCAGGCGCAATGCGATTTTCCGGTCTATTTGCAGAACGATGCCACGTCGGCCTGCGGCGCCGAACTCGTCTTCGGCCAGGCTGGCGCCGCGCGCGACTTCGTCTATTTTTATATCGGTGCCTTTGCCGGTGGCGGCATTGTGCTGAACGGCCGGCTTTTTGGCGGCCCGACCGGCAATGCCGGAGCGCTCGGCTCCATGCCGGTGCCCGGGCCGGACGGCAAGCCGACCCAACTGATCGATGTCGCTTCCATCGCCATGCTCGAAAAGGCGCTCAATGCGCGCGGCATCGAGGCTTCGCATCTGTGGACCTCGCCGGAAGACTGGGGCGAGATCGGACCCGAGCTCGACGACTGGATCGCCAGCGCCTCGCAAGCGCTCGCCTACGCCATCGTCGCCGCATCCTCGATCATCGATTTCGAAGCGGCGGTGATCGACGGCTGGATGCCGAAGGCGGTGCGTCGCCGGCTGGTCGACGCCATCATCGCGGCAATCGCCACGATCGATGGCGAAGGCTTGAAGCTGCCCGCCATTCGCGAGGGAACCGTCGGCATCCATGCCCGGGCGCTCGGCGGCGCCAGCCTGCCACTTTCCGAACGCTTCCTGATCGGCTCGACGACGATTTCCAGGAGCGCCTGATGCTGATCGGAATTCCGGCGCTGCTCGGTCCGGAGCTTCTGGCGATCCTGCGCGGCATGGGGCATGGCGACGAAATCGCCCTTGTCGACGGAAACTATCCGGCGGAACAGCAGGCAACCCGGCTGGTGCGCGCCGATGGCCACCCTCTTATCCCCGTACTCGACGCGATATTGAGTGTCCTGCCTGTCGATGACGCCGTGCCGGAGGCGCTGTTTCGCGCCTCGGTCAAGGGCGATCCCTCGCTTGCCGATCCCGTCCATCATGAGATCGAGGCGATCTGCGCCAAACGGGCGCCAGGCCGCAAGGTGGTTGCGCTGGCCGGCGCCGACTTCTATGCACGGGTCAAATCGGCGCACGCCATCGTCGCGACAAGCGAGCCGCGGCTCTACGCCAACATCATCATCCGCAAGGGTGTGATCCATCCGCCGGAGACCAGGAAGCCATGATCCTCTGCTGCGGCGAAGCCCTGATCGACATGCTGCCGCGCACGACGACAGCGGGTGAGCCGGCCTTCGCGCCTTATGTCGGCGGCGCGGTGTTCAACACGGCGATCGCGCTTGGCCGGCTCGGCGCGCCGGCAGGCTTCTTTTCGGGCCTATCGTCGGATCTGTTCGGCGGCCAATTCCGGGATGCGCTGGGGGCAAGCAAGGTCAGCTCCACCTATGCGCACACCTCACCACGGCCAACGACGCTGGCCTTCGTCAAGCTCACCAACGGCCAGGCGACCTACACTTTCTATGACGAGAACACCGCCGGCCGCATGCTGACCGTCGACGACCTACCGCAGCTTGGCAGCGAGATCGAAGCCATGCTGTTCGGTGCCATCAGCCTGATTTCGGAGCCCGCCGGCAGTGCCTATGAGGAATTCATGCGGCGCGAGCATGAAAGTCGAGTCATGATGCTCGATCCCAACATCCGGCCGAACTTCATCCCGGACAAGGCCAAGCACCTCAGGCGCATCCGCGCCATGATGGCGATGGCCGACATCGTGAAACTGTCGGACGAAGATCTGAACTGGTTCGGCGAAGCCGGCTCGCACGAGGATGTCATCCGCAACTGGCTGGATCGAGGCCCGAAGCTGATCGTCGTCACCCATGGCAGCGAAGGCGCCGTCGGCTATACCAGGGAACATGCCGTCACCGTCATGCCGGAAAAGGTCGAGGTGGTCGACACGGTCGGTGCCGGCGATACCTTCAACGCCGGCATCCTCGCCTCCTTGCATGAGCAGGGCCTGCTGACCAAGGCGGCGATTTCCGGCTTGTCGAAAGACGCCATCCACAAGGCGCTGGCGCTCGGCGCGAAGGCGGCGGCAGTGACCGTGTCGCGGGCCGGCGCCAATCCACCCTGGCGACATGAAATCGCCTGAGCAACGCTCAACATAAGCTGAGCCCAATCGATCACTTTATGTTTCGCAGGGGCTCTTTCCAGGGCTATGAGGGCGGGATGGCGCCCGACGAAGCCCGGATTTCCGGCATCTGGCTGACATTCGCCGGGAAATACTGGTAACGGACTGCGACACTTGGGCAATTTAGCGCTCCGCCTGCCCGGCTTTCTCGGCAAGCGCAACTCTGGTACCAGCGGCCGATTATCTGGCTAACCCGTTTTGAGGCCGACATGCAGTTCATCGATCTTGGCGCGCAGCGCGAACGAATCCGCGACCGGCTGAAGGCCGCGATCGACCGTGTCGTCGACGAAGGCCGTTATATTCTTGGCCCGCAAGTCACCGAATTCGAGAATAAGCTTGCCGCCTATATCGGCACCAAGCATGTCGTGGCCTGCGCCAACGGCACCGACGCGCTGCTGTTGCCGCTGTTTGCGGCCGGCATCGGCCCGGGTGACGCGGTGTTCGTGCCGAGCTTCACTTTCGCCGCCACCGCCGAAGTGGTGGCGCTGGCCAAGGCCGAGCCGGTGTTCGTCGATGTCGACCCGCATAGCTACAACATCGACATTGCCAGCCTCGAAGCGGCCATCGCCATGATCAAGAAGCAAGGCCGGCTGAAGCCGAAGGCAATCATTCCCGTCGATCTGTTCGGCCTTGCCGCCGACTACGAGGCGATCATGGCGATCGCCAACCGCGAAGGGCTGATGGTGATCGAGGATGCCGCCCAGTCGATGGGCGGTTCGCTCGACGGCAAGATGTGCGGTGCTTTCGGCCATGTCGGATCGACCAGCTTCTATCCGGCCAAGCCGCTTGGCTGCTACGGCGATGGCGGCGCGATGTTCACCAATGATGATGCGCTGGCCGAGCAGCTCAGATCCTTCGCCTTCCACGGCAAGGGCGAAACGCAATATGACAATGTCCGCGTCGGCATCAATTCGCGGCTCGACACGATACAGGCGGCGATCCTGATCGAGAAGCTGGCCATCCTCGAAGACGAGATGGTTGCGCGCCAGGTGGTGGCAAAGCGCTATGCCGACGGGCTTGGCGACATCGTCACCGCCGCCCGCAATCTGGACGGCAGCCGTTCGGCCTGGGCGCAATACGCCATCGAGACTGCCAAGCGCGACGGGCTGAGGGCGCATCTCGGCGAAAAGGGCATTCCGTCTGTCATTTACTACGTGAAGCCGCTGCATGCCCAGGTCGCTTATCGCGACTACCCACGCACGCCGAGCGGCCTTGCCGTTTCGGAAGACCTGCCGAAGCGCATACTCTGTCTGCCGATGCACCCTTATCTCAGCGAAGCCGACCAGGACCGCATCATCGAGACGATCCGCAACTATATCGGCTCGAATTCGGCGCAGGCCGCGGCGGAGTAAGCTGCCGAGCCTTTCTCAGCCGGGGCCCGCCGCCCTGCCGCTGGCAATGAAATGCGGATTGGCAAAATCCTCGTCGTCGCTTTGCCTGCGCTTGCCATAAATCAGAGGTTGGCCGTCGAGCGTGCGCGTCATGCCGCCGGCGGCGCGCAGGATGGCGTCGCCCGCCGCTGTGTCCCATTCCATGGTGCGGCCGAAGCGCGGATAGACATCGGCCTCGGCACTGGCGAGAAGGCAGAATTTCAAGGACGAACCGACCGAAACGATTTCGGCGGCACCCAGGTCGCGAATATAGGCCTCGGTTTCCGGTGTGTTGTGAGACCGACTGGCGACGACGGCCAGCGGCGTCGCGGCCGTTCTCGCCGCGATCGACCGGCGGCCGACGATCTGGTAATCGCCGTCGATTTCGAGTGATTCCGCCCTGCCCGGCTGGCCGGAAAAGAAGCGCCCCGTACAGGGCGCAAAGACGACGCCGACTTCCGGCACTCCATCGCGAACCAGCGCTATGTTGACGGTGAAATCGGTGCGGCGGTTAACGAACTCCTTGGTCCCATCGAGCGGATCGATCAGAAAAAAAGCCCCGTCCAGGTCGGGCGGCACGATCCCGGCGGAAGCTTCTTCCTCGGCCACGCAGGGGATATCGGGAAATGCGGCACGCAGTCCGGCGAGAATGATCTTTTCGCTCTCGCGGTCCGCCTCGGTCACCGGCGAGGCGTCGGACTTGCGGTCAACCGCACAGCCGGCGTGGAACACGCGCATCACCTCGCGCCCGGCCGACAAAGCCAGGCGCTCGAAGATTTCGAGCATCAGCCTGTCGTCAGATGCCGCCGCCGCTATCGTATTGGTCTTCGGCAATGTCGCGCTCGTTCAGCCAGTGTTCCAGGGCGTCGACCATCTCTTCGGCCGACTTGCCGAGTGTCCGCAGATGGATCTCCGGGGTTTCCGGCGCTTCATAAGGGGAATCGACGCCGGTGAAATTCTTGATCTCGCCATTCAGCGCGCGCGCATAGAGGCCCTTCGGATCACGCCTGGCGCATTCCTCGAAGGGCGTATCGACGAACACCTCGACGAATTCTCCGTCGGCCATCAATTCACGTGCCATGCGCCGCTCGGCGCTGAACGGCGAAATGAACGAAACAATGACGATCAACCCGGCATCGGCCATCAAACGCGCCACTTCCGCAACGCGGCGGATGTTCTCAACGCGATCGGCGTCGGTGAAGCCAAGATCGCGATTGAGACCGTGACGGACGTTGTCGCCGTCCAGGATATAGGTATGACGGCCGGTGGCGAACAGCTTCTTTTCGAACAGGTTGGCGATGGTCGACTTGCCGGATCCCGACAGCCCAGTGAACCAGAACACGGCGGGCCGCTGGTTCTTCATGTCGGCGCGCACGCGCTTGCCCACATCGAGCGACTGCCAATGAATGTTTTCGGCACGGCGCAACGAGTGCAGGATCATGCCGGCGCCGACCGTGGCGTTGGAGATGCGGTCGATCAAGATGAAGGCGCCGGTAGTGCGGTTTTCGGCGAAGGGATCGAAGGCGATCGGCGTCCGCGTCGAGATGTTGCAGATGCCGACTTCGTTCATTTCGAGCGACTTGGCCGCTTCATGGGCAAAGTCATTGACGTTGATCCGATATTTCAGGTCGGTGACGGTGGCGCTGGTCTGGTCGGTCTCGGTGCGCAGGATGTAAGAGCGGCCTGGTAGCAACGCATGCTCGTCGAACCAGACGATGTTGGCGGCGAACTGGTCGGCGACTTGCGGCCGTGCGGCAGGCGAAACCAGCATGTTGCCGCGCGAGATTTCGACTTCGTCATCGAGGACGAGCGTGACGGCCTGGCCGACGGCCGCCTGGGCGAGATCGCCGCCATACGAGACGATCCGCTTGACGCGCGAGGATTTGCCGGACTTGGCGACAACGACCTCGTCGCCGGGCGCAACCGAGCCGGAGGCGACCGTGCCGGCAAAGCCGCGAAAGTCGAGATTGGGACGATTGACATACTGGACCGGGAAACGGAACGGCAGTTCGACCATCGCTTCGTCGACCGACACGGTTTCGAGATGCTCGATCAGCGTCGGGCCGGAATACCATTCCATGCTTTCCGACCGGCGGCTGACATTGTCGCCATAACGGGCCGACATTGGGATCGGCACAATGGTCTGGAAGCCGAGATCGCGTGAGAATTGCCCGTAGTCTTCGACGATCCGGTCGAAAACCGCCTGATCGAAATCGACAAGATCGATCTTGTTGACGGCCAGCACGACGTGGCGGATGCCGAGCAGCGAGGCGATGATCGAATGCCGCCTTGTCTGGCGAAGCACCCCCTGCCGGGCATCGATCAGCACGATTGCCAGGTCGGCGGTCGAGGCGCCGGTGGCCATGTTGCGGGTGTATTGCTCGTGGCCAGGTGTGTCGGCAACGATGAATTTGCGTTTCGGTGTGGCGAAGAAGCGGTAAGCGACGTCGATGGTGATGCCTTGCTCGCGCTCGGCCTCCAGACCGTCGACCAGCAGCGCGAAATCGATGTCGTCGCCCGTCGTGCCATGCTTGCGCGAATCGCGTTCGAGCGCGGCGAGTTGATCCTCGAAAATCTGCTTGGTGTCGGACAGCAGGCGCCCGATCAGCGTCGACTTGCCGTCATCGACCGAGCCGCAGGTCAGGAAGCGCAGCAGCGACTTTTTCTCCTGCGCAGCCAGATAGTCGCGAACGTCGTCGGTGGGAGCGAGGCTCTTTGCCATGATGTGGCGCATGGTCAAAAGTACCCCTCGCGCTTCTTCTTTTCCATCGAGCCGGCTTCATCGCGGTCGATCAGGCGACCCTGCCGTTCGGACGTGCGTGCCGTCAGCATTTCGCCGACGATGGCTTCCAGCGTGTCGGCATCCGATTCGATGGCGCCGGTCAGCGGATAGCAACCCAGCGTGCGGAACCGCACCAGCCTGTTCTCCACTGTCTCGCCGGGGCGCAGTTTCATGCGGTCGTCGTCCCGCAGGATCAGCATGCCGTCGCGTTCCACCACCGGCCGTTCCTTCGCGAAATAGAGCGGCACGATCGGGATACTTTCCTGCAGGATGTACTGCCAGATATCGAGTTCGGTCCAGTTCGACAGCGGAAAGACGCGGATCGATTCACCCGATGCGATGCGGGTGTTGAATATCTTCCACATTTCGGGGCGCTGGTTCTTCGGATCCCACACATGCTGAGCGTTGCGGAACGAAAAGATGCGCTCCTTGGCGCGCGATTTCTCCTCGTCGCGACGAGCGCCGCCAAAGGCCGCATCGAAACCGTATTTGTCGAGCGCCTGGCGCAGCGCCACGGTCTTCATGACATGGGTGTGGGTGTTCGAACCATGGTCGAACGGATTGATGTTGTCGCGCACGCCGTCTTCGTTGACATGAACCAGGAGATCGAAGCCGAGTTTCTGCGCCATCTGATCGCGAAAGGCGATCATCTCGCGGAACTTCCACGTCGTGTCGACGTGAAGAAAGGGGAACGGCGGCTTGGCGGGATAAAACGCCTTCATCGCCAGATGCATCAACACGGATGAATCCTTGCCGACCGAATAGAGCATGACCGGCTTGGCAAAAGCGGCCGCAACCTCACGGAATATATGGATGGACTCGGCTTCAAGCCGCTGAAGATGCGTAAGCGCTGTTGTCATGGGCCGTGGGCGTTCTTTCGTATCTTCCAACAGAAGACCTTGCCTCAAATCATCGAGCTCTTCGCGCCCGGTTCGAGCCTTGTTTCCGGACAATCTTTCTCGTGCCGGCGTTCTAGCAGATCGCCATTGTCAAGAACAATGCAAGACTGGCCCGGCGGCACATGGTTCGAGAATGAATTTTCCACAGATGCCGGCAAACCCGGAAATTCCTGCCCGCAAGCTCAACGGCCCAGAAAACGCGGGGAAAATATTGCTTGAATGGACCAGTGTGCGGCTTTCAAGTGACTTCCTCTGGTCGGCCCGCGCCTGCCGCCGATTTTCGGTGGCAATCTGCCCTATACACTATCGAAAATGGGGGGCAGCCGCTATACCAGCCTCGGGAAGCGGGCAAGTGCATCATGAGGCATGGGCAATTTCGAGGCGAGCGCATTCAACTTCGCTAAACAGATCCGCCGCATGAAACTTGCCGAAGACAGCGAGCCCGAAAATTGACCCGGCTTTCATCCCTGAGACAGCAATTCACGCCTTCGCGGATCAACAACTACTTCTCCATCCTTTGCTTCTTTTTTCCACCGGTTCTGGGATCGGTGGTCAGCTTCGTATTCAATGGCGGAGGCCTTTCGTCAGTCCTGCTGATTGCTTTACGGAAAAGGCGCTTCAACGCCGACCGGCCCATGATCTGGATGACGGTCGCGATCTATGCCTACTGCGCCTCCAATCTCCTGGCTTCCATCGTCAACAATTCGTTCGCCCGGGATGCGCCGCATCTTATCCCGCTGGTGACCTTCCTGTTTTTCCCCGTGTCCTATTCGACCTGGAGCATCACGCAGAAAACCACGCTTGCCCGCATCATCGTGCTTTCCAGCATGGCCGCCTGCTTTGTCGCGCTGCTCATAGCCGTCATCCAGCAATATTGGATTGGCGTCAGGGCCGAGGGGGGAGCTGGAAATCCGATCGTGTTCGCAACCGTCGTCTGCCTTGCCGTGGTCATGTGTGTGGCTGGCGCCTTGTCCGGTATTGAGCAAGCCCGGACACCCCTCTTCTACGCGGCACTGGCCGGGACGATCGCCGTCATCTATTCCGGCTCGCGTATCGTCTGGCTGGCACTGCTGATCACCGGTATCGCCGTCATGCTGATCAACCGGCACAGGCTCAGAGGCAGGAATGCCGTTCGCCTGCTGCTGCTGCTGGCGGCGGTCGGCGTCGTGATCGCCGCTTCCAGCTTCCAGGCGATATCCGGGCGGGTCGACTTTTTGCGCTCCGATTGGGGTGCGCTTGGAGCCAGCGGCAACTACGACACCTCGCTGGGAATACGTGTTGCGCTTTGGGAGATCGGACTCAAAGCATTCCATGACATGCCACTGTTCGGGCACGGTGTGGGTGCAACCCAGCTTCTGATCAAGCAGGGCTTTCATGAGCAGTTCGCGATGGACACAGGCTTCAACCATTTTCACAACGGCTTCCTGACCGCCTTGGTGCAAGCGGGAATTCTGGGCGCCGTGACGCTGGCGGCGATCTTTATCGTTGCCGCTGGAAATGCCGTCCGGGTCTTGCGAAACAGCAGCGATCCGAGCGAGCGGTTCGGCGCGACCATGATTGTCGTCGTGGTGATCACCTATCTGACGGCCGGAATGACAGGCATCCTGATCGGCCATGACATTCTGGACTCGGTGCTGATGGTCTTCCTGGTGAGCGGAACATATCTCGCCTCCGGCCGCCAGGTTCCGTTGTTGGAAGAGCAGGCACCTGCGCCAGTGATGGAAGAGCGAGTAGTCAGCAAAGAGCTGTTTCGGGCAAGCCCATGAAGGTTCTGGTCACGGGAGCGACAGGTTTCATCGGGCGTCTTGTCGTGCGCCACCTTCGCGAAGCCGGTGCCGAGCTTCGCCTCGCCTCCCGCCATCCCGAGAGGCTGGGTTCGGAAAACGAGACTGTGCCGATGCCCGGTTTCGACGCGCCGGCCGCCGCCTTCCTGGAACTGACCCGGGATATGACTGACGTGGTCCATTGCGCCGGCCTCAACAATGATCAGGGAAATGCAACCGAAGCCGATTACAGGGCGGTCAATGTGGAATTGAGCGCGCGGCTGGCGCATGCAGCGGCGGCACAGGCCAGCGGACGCTTCATCCATCTCTCCTCGATCCGAGCGGTGATCGGCGCGCACGTCAGCGCAACGATCTACGAGGACACGCTTCCTGCCCCACAATGCGCCTATGGACGCTCGAAGCGCGAAGGCGAGATCAAGGTTTTGGACGCTTACGCGTTACACGGCCGCTCGGACGCCGCCGTGTTGCGCCTGCCTCCGGTTTATGGAAGCGGCATGAGGGGAAATCTGGCGACGCTGATGCGCCTGGCCGATACGGCACTGCCGCTGCCGACCGGCGCCTTGACGGGAATCCGCTCGCTGATGTCTGCCGGGGCCGCAGTGCGAGCGGTGTCGCACCTGCTGAGCCATTCGGGGTCACTTTGCCCGATCTATGTCGGCGCCGATGTACCGCCGGTCGCAGTCACCGCCATCATCGCCGCCTTTCGCAGGGGTTTCGGACGGCCGATGCGCCTGATGACCGTGCCGGCAGGCCTGATGCGGCCGGCCGCTGCCATGCTGGGCAAGCAGGCATTTTGGGACAGCATGACCGCGACACAGATATGCGATCCTGCCCTGCTGATATCGCAAGGATGGGTGCCTGAAACCGGCACGCTGGAGCGGCTGGCCGAGCTAGCGCGGCTCAATAAATCTCGACTTCCTGTTTGACCATGACCTTTCCCAAAAACCGGCTTCCAGTTTTGGGATCATGCTCCGCTCAGCTTCGATAGAGCGTCCCAGCCAGGATCCGAAGGTCGAGCCAGAACGACGCCGTCCCGAGATAGGCAGCATCCGTTTCAGCCAAAAGCTCCGGGTTCGACATGTCGATGCCCCTGATCTGGGCCAGGCCGGTTATGCCCGGCAGCGCCGCCAAAACCCCCAGCCGCCTGCGACACTCGATCAACTCCGTTTGGGTCGGCAGGCAGGGGCGCGGCCCGACCAGGCTCATTTCGCCCTTCAGGACGTTCCAGAATTGTGGCAGCTCGTCGAGCTTGAACTTCCGTAAGACCTTCCCGACCGATGTCACGGAATCCACCGGCGCCTCATGCGAGGGCAGTGACGGCGTCCCGACATACATCGTGCGCAACTTGTGGCAGCGAAAAAGCCGACCGTCACGGCCGACCCGCACCTGTGAAAAAATAGCCGGGCCCGGCGACGATGCCCGAACGGCAAGGACGGTGAGCGCCAAGACAGGAGATGTGGCCACCAGCAGCAGAGCCGCACCGGCAATATCGAAGATTTGCTTGGCTGCCTTCATGAACGGCCGATAGTACTCCCTGCCGAAGTCCCGAGGCAACGCCGCAGGCAAATGCCGTCAATCCGGTCGAAGTAGCATGAGCCGATCTTTTGACCAAGCGTGCCACGCACTCGTGCCAATGTTCAGATGCGCCCCAGGACGAAAGCGAGATAGAGCCCCAGGTTTCCGGAAACGGTCTGCCGATAGACGCCGCTTTGGCGCAAGCCCGCCAAGCGCCGGAAAAGACCGCCGTTACGCCCGCGGGTGAAAAGGTCGAGGCATGCCGTCGCGTCCTCGGTCAGGAGGTCGCGATTGAGGGCGAGACCGTCGAGGTTGAGGTCTGTCCAGCCGGCGAATTCCCCCTTGAACAGGCGGCCAAGCCGGGACACCCTTGCCTTCCAGGACACGTTGGCGCCGACCAGGTTCGCCGCGTGCTGCCGGTAGCGCACCAGCGGCCGCGGATCGTAGCGGACGATGCCGCCGGCGGCGGTCACGATGAGATAGGCCCACCAGTCATGGCTGACGAACCCGGTCCGCGTGGAGGCCCTGGCCAGCAGGTCGCGTGCCGCAGCGTTGAGCAGGATTGTGTTGCCGCCGGCGATGCTTTGCACAAGCGCGTTGCGAAAGGTTGGCGGCCGGGCAAACAGCGGCGAATGGCCGACAAGACTTCCTGTTTCCGTCATGGTGGCGGTTCGCGAACAAAACATCAGCGGGGTTTTCGCATCCTGGGTCCGCATCCAGCTGATGGCGCTCTCCAGCCTGTCGGTCTCCCAGATATCGTCCTGGTCGCAGAAGGCATAGCAGTCCGCCTCGATGCGTCGGTCGACGATCATGGAGCGGAAATTGGCGGCGAAGCCTTGCCGCGGCCCCTCTACCAGCGTCATCCGACCTTTGGGCCGCCAGCGGGATTTCCATGTCTCGATGATGGCGGTCGTGCCGTCGACGGAGCCATCGTCTGAAATCCACAGGTCGACCAGAGGGTGCGACTGCGCGAGCAGGGACTGCAGCTGTTCATCGATGAAGGCCGCGCCATCCTTCGTGCCCATCAGGACCGCGACGCGCAGATCTGCTTTGCTCACGACCAAGATCGCTTTCTGAATTCTGAACCGGGCCTAGCTCGCCTGCCCGGCCGTTTTCGGGATCGCGCCCTGATGAGGGCTTTCCCGGGCCTTCTTGGCGCGGTCGAGACCTGCCAATGCGGCGAGCGCGGCAGCCTTGTCCTGGTTTTTCGCCGACTGCTGCAGCGCCGTGAGCGCGACCTGGACATCCGACCATTCCACGACGTCCGTGCTGAGGCCGAAAACCTTCGAGATGCCGAGTTCGACGAGTTCCTCGTCTTCGCCATGCAGCGTTTCGTGAAGTTTTTCGCCCGGCCTGATGCCGGTGAACCGGATCGCGATGTCCTTGTATGGGCTCTTTCCGGACAAGCGGATCATCGTTTCGGCCACTTCAAGGATCGGCACCGGCTTGCCCATGTCGAGCATATAGACGGCATAATCGTGTCCGCTCTGCCGCGACGCGGCATCGGCCGCCGACATGATGACGAGATCGACGGCTTCGGCCACGGTCATGAAATAGCGCGTCATGCGCCGGTCGGTGATGGTGACGGGCCCCCCAGCCTCGATTTGCGCCTGGAATATGGTCGCCACCGAACCATTGCTGCCGAAGACATTGCCGAACCGCACTGCAATGAACTTGGTGGCCGGGTCACGCCCGCCCGTCTCGCCATGCAAGGCGCTGATGATCTGTTCGGCGGCCCGCTTCGTCATGCCGAGCACTGATGAGGGATCCACCGCCTTGTCGCTCGATATCAGGACAAATTGCGCAACCCCGCACTTGGCGGCAACCTCGGCGCAGACGAGCGTTCCGAAAATGTTGGTTTGAATGGCTGAATCCCAGTTCTCCTCGAGCAGCGGAACATGTTTGAGCGCCGCGGCGTGAAAGATGATGTCCGGCCGGAATTCCGTGACGACACGCGTTATTTGGCGCCGGTCCGAGACATCGACGATGCGGACCTTGAGCCGGTCATGGTCCTTCTCGTCAACATACTGGCTCAACTGGAAAATGCCGAACTCGGAGTTGTCGGCGACCAGCACCGCCTCGGCTCCCAGTTCCAGCGACCGCTTGACCAGCGTCTGGCCGATAGAACCGGCGCCGCCGGTCACCAGAACGCGT
The DNA here is from genome assembly GCF_040317955.1 of Mesorhizobium sp. M1342. Taxonomy (NCBI): domain Bacteria; kingdom Pseudomonadati; phylum Pseudomonadota; class Alphaproteobacteria; order Hyphomicrobiales; family Phyllobacteriaceae; genus Mesorhizobium; species Mesorhizobium sp. M1342. Next base: position 193,963 of record NZ_JAMYLI010000008.1, read on the forward strand.
TTGCCGCTGACAAAGGCGCCGATGCGCTGGATGTCGGACGCGACCGCCGGACGGCGCAGGATCGTTTCCATCTCAACGGTGTCGAGAACCAGCTTTCCGTGCTGTTCCAACTCCGAAAGGCCTGAGAACTGCACCACATTTATGTCGCCGTGCCGGGCAATGCGCACGAGTTCCGAATAGTCCTCGATTTCGTGCTCGGCGCCGCTGCCGAAAATCAGCAGGTCCAGGCTTTTGGTGCCGGTCGCATAGTCTTCCAGGACATCGATCAGGCGCGGCATGGCCGCCACCACGGGAACACCTTGAATCCGCGTGCCCAACGGTGCGCCGCGCTCGGTCGCCATGATGCCTGCGATGGAATAGTCCGCCGGTTGCGCCGTGCGCGTGAAGCGAATGATCAGGTCGGCCTCGTCGAGCCGGCCGACGAACAGAGCGCGCTTGGCCTGTCTGATGTCGGTCTTGCGGCTCAGAATCCCCCAGCTCGCGCCGTCACGCAGGAAGCGGTAGAACAGCCGGGGTGCCGAGATGATGGTGAAGGAGACAAGGAAGAAGACGATGAACTGACGCTCGTTGAGCCCCGCCACCGGCCGGTAAAAACGCAGCAGCAGCGACGCCATGTAAAGAGTGAACGTCAAAATCGCGCAGCTCTTCAGGATGTTGAAGAAGTCGGGCGTTGAGGCGAAGCGCCAGACGGTGGTGTAGAGGCCACTGTAGCGGAACAGCAAATGGCTGATGACGACGATGCCCGCCCATGTCGCCAGACCCTCCTTGGAGAGCGCTTCGAACGAAAGATTAGACCGCGAAAGGACGAGGCTGAGCGCCACGGCGACCAGGACCATGACCACGTCCTGGACCATGATGAAGGCGCGCCGCATCTGTGGCCTGAGCCCTAATACTGATTCGAGATAAGAATTCATTGGACGGCAGAAGACTCCAGGATCAAAGGCATCGACACCTGCGAGGTGCGAACACGAAGATACTTCGCGACCAACCACCTTACTCAAGTGCCATCCCCGGCCCCCGCCGTCCTGTATCGCATACTGCGGGGGCGAGGGCATAGCCAGAGGTTTTTTCGGGAAGAGGCGTCCAGTGGAGAACATGGATCTTGCTCGGGCGATTGCCGCAAAGTCAACATTACCAAACGCTAAATAAGCCACACAGCATCAGCATGCGTTCAGTTTTGCCGCAGTTGACTCTGCTCCCCACCGCGTTACGACGCAATGCGTTGCCATATGCCCATCGAAATGGCTATTAGAGACGGGCTTGGTGGTTCGCTATGGCCAGCGAAGAATAATGCGCCAGAACAACGGATTGCGATACTCCCAGCTATGATTGCGGCACTAAACGGCGCTTTTGACGACATCTCAAAGGCCATGAGATTACACCGGGTCTGGATTGCGCTTGCCCATGAGGACATCGGCGACCAGCACAGACGCACGACGCTCGGCCCGCTTTGGATGCTGGTCAATTATCTGGCATTCATCGGCACTTTCATCTTCGTTTTCAAGACCAAGGACACGGATTCGGCCGGATACACGGCCTATGCCTCGATCGGCCTAGTTGTCTGGTTCTACCTTATGGAGATGATCAGCCTGAGCGTGCCCCTGTTCTCGCGCGAAGCCAGTTTCATTCAAGGTACGAGGCTGCCACTCTTCGTGTATGTGATGCGGCTGACGGTGCAATGTATCATCCGAGCGAGCTATTCGGTCGCGGGTTGCATCGTCATCCTGCTGCTGAGCGGTTTGGGAATCAGCGCTGAGTGGCTTTTGTCGATCCCGGGGTTGTTGCTGATTGTGCTCGCGACCCCTGCAATCGTAATGGTTTTCGCATTCCTGGGCGCATTCTTTCCCGATGCTCAGTTCATCGTCGGCAACATCATGCGAGTCGGCACGTTTCTTACGCCAGTCTTCTGGGCCTATCATGGGCAAGGCGGTATACAGAACTATGCCTATCATTGGAATCCGTTCACATATTTCCTGGAAGTGGTGCGTGCGCCAATCGCGAGCGGCGAATTCCCAACGCATCCCTTTGTTGTGACAGCCTACATCTCCTTGGCTTTCTGGGCGGTTGCGTTGCTGCTGCTGGGCGGATATCGCAAGCGCGTCGTTTTCCTGATCTGAGCTCAAAATGATTTCCATCAAGCTGGACAATGTCAGCCTCGCCTACCGCCTCTACGAAAAATTGACGCTTACGGCGCCTGACCGGCGCCTGGGTGGTCTTGGAGGCAAAATCGGACGATCCGGCGGCAAGCAGGTCGTGCAGGCGCTGGAAGATGTCAGCTTTGAACTCAAAGCGGGCGACCGTTTGGGCTTGGTCGGCCCAAACGGGGCCGGCAAGACGACACTGCTCAAGGTGTTGTACGGCATCTATCAGCCATCGGCCGGCACAGTAGCCATTGAAGGCAAAGTCGACGCTTTGTTCAACATCAACATAGGATTTCGCCCCGAAGCGACGGGGCGGCGAAACATTGTTCTGAGGGGTTTGATCAGCGGGTGGACCGAGGCCGAGATCCAAGAAAAAATGCCGGAGATCATCGCCTTCAGCGAACTTGGCGACTTTATCGATGTCCCCTTCAAAACCTATAGCCAGGGTATGGCCGCTCGCCTTGCTTTCTCAGCGGCTACAGCCCTTGACCCCGAAATTCTGCTGATGGACGAGTGGATCGGCGCCGGCGACGCCCAATTTCAAGAAAAAGCCAAGCGACGCATGGATGAACTGGCAGAGAAGGCAGGCATCATCGTCCTGGCGACCCACAATGAGAGCCTGCTCGAAAGCGTATGTACGAAGAGAATGACGCTTAAGAACGGAAGGGTCGAAGCCTTCACGACGAAACCTGCAAAGAGGGCTGGAACGCGAGCTAAGTCTTAAAGGTACTCTTCCCGGATACTATATGCTCGCAGTTCAGATTCCCAATTCGTCGCACCTGCTGTAGTTGAGTATGCCAGCGTTGCGCCCTGCGGACGTTACTAAAATGAATTGCGCTCGAGCCGTTGAGTTACCGATGACGAGACAAGAATCTGTTCCCATGAATGATCTGAAGCGCCTGTATCAGCGCTACCAGGTCGAAATCGAGAGTGAGGTAGTGAACACGCTACGTTCGGGATGGTGGCTCAATGGCGCTATCGGCAAAAGATTTGCGGCAAATTTTTCCAGATTCATAGGTGTTTCGGAATGCGTTCTCGTGGCCAATGGGACGGATGCGCTCGAACTTGCATTGGCCGCAGTGACCAAGCGCTACGACGGGCGCGAGGTGATCGTCGCCGCCAATGCGGGGGGCTATGCCAGTTGTGCCTGCTGGCAGAATGATCTCGTTCCGCACTACGTCGATATCGAACCAGCCAGCCAACTCATAGCCCTTCAATCGGTACTGAAAGCAGCCAGCGCAGACACCGCTGCGATCGTCGCCACCCACCTCTATGGTGGCGTCGTTGATGTCCGCGCCATCCGGGACGGACTTGAGCAGGCTGGCCTCTCGCACATTCCAATCGTGGAAGATTGCGCGCAGGCGCACGGGGCGAGAATCGGAAGCGACGTTGCAGGCTCGCTGGGGGATATCTCCACGTTCAGCTTTTACCCAACCAAAAATCTCGGAGCCATGGGGGACGGCGGCGCTGTTCTTACCTCCGACACGGCAACCGCCGCGCATGTACGGCAACTGCAACAATATGGCTGGAGTTCAAAATATCATGTCGGCGTGCCCAACGGCCGCAACTCCCGCATGGATGAAGTTCAAGCCGCGATACTGGACGTTTTGCTGGGCGATGTGGATAGACGCAACCAGCAGCGGCGTGGCATCCTAGACCAGTACAAGTCGGTTGCCGGGCGTCGATTCCAGTTCCTGGAAGGTGGCGAAGGCGCTGTCGCGCACCTCGCGGTCGCGCTTTGCGACGACCGGGACGCCTTCAGGGCGTTCATGAAAGAGCGCGGCATCGACACTGACATACACTACCCTGTGCTGGATTGCGACCAAGTCGGCTGGGCGGACTTACCGATGATGGGGAGCGAAAATCTCACCGTTTCGAGGGCCAGCGTCAGCCGTCTCTGTTCGGTCCCCTGCTATCCCGATATGAGGGACGACGAGGTAGAGCGGGTTTGCCTGGCCCTCCGCGAATGGGAGACAATGTGACAACACGCTCGATCGTTTTCCCGATCTATCGAAATCAGGCGAACATCCCTTCCCTCCTGGGCGCAGTCGCCGATTTCCACTCCAGATATCATAGCGACATCGAGTTCGTCTTCGTCGTCGACGGGTCGCCGGACGAATCCGGCCCGCTGCTGATCAAGGAATTGAAAGGCTCGGGCTATGATTACAAGATCATCTTCCATAGCCGGAACTTTGGTTCGTTCACTGCTATTCGAACCGGGCTCGAACACGCTTCGGGTGACCAGGTCGCTGCGATGGCCGCCGACCTGCAGGAGCCGCCTGAACTGATCGTCGAATTCTTTTCGAAGCTGGAAAAGGACGAGGCTGACGTCGTGTTTGGGCAGCGAACCGGGCGTAGCGATCCGCCCTTGACCAAATTTCTGTCGAGGGCTTTCTGGTCGGCCTACCGCAGGCTCGTCCTGCCCAGCATGCCGAGTGGCGGAGTGGATATCTTCGCCTGCAACCGTCAGGTTCTGGAAGCGATCCTCTCGATCGAGGAGCCGAACAGCTCGCTTGTCATACAACTTTTCTGGGTCGGCTTCAGGCGGGAATTCGTGCCTTATCGGCGGCGCGAACGAAAGCACGGAACAAGCGCCTGGGGCATGGCACGGCGGTTCCGATACATGATGGACAGCATTTTCTCGTTCTCTGATTTTCCGATAATGCTCACCCTCTGGGTAGGATTTGCCGGCTGTGCGCTAAGTCTCCTATTTGCAGTCGTTACCGTGATTGCACGGCTGCTTGGCAATATAGACCCCGCTGGCTATACGACACTGGTGCTGCTGATCACGGGCTTCGGTTCGGCCAGCCTTCTAGTCCAAGGGATTCTTGGTTGCTATCTCTGGCGGGCAGTTGAAAACACCAAATCGCGCCCACTTCGGATCATCAGCCGCGTCGTTGACGGAACAGCGAAATGAACGCCAAGCCATTTTTCGTGCACGAACGGGGTATCTGCGAAAGCTCCCATGTCGGCGACGGAACGCGTATTTGGGCCTTCGCTCACGTGCTGCCTGGGGCCGTGCTCGGCTCGAACTGCAACATCTGCGATCACGTCTTCATCGAGAACGACGTGATCGTCGGCGATGACGTGACTGTCAAGAGCGGCGTCCAACTGTGGGACGGGGTGCGCCTGGGCAATCGTGTGTTTGTCGGCCCGAATGCGACCTTCACCAATGATCGCTTCCCACGCTCCAAGGAATATCCCGAGGCGTTTCTGCTGACCATGATCGAGGACGGCGCTTCCATCGGCGCCAATGCCACAATCCTGCCGGGCATAGTCGTCGGCCGCCAGGCGATGGTCGGCGCCGGCGCCGTGGTGACCAAGAGCGTCCCTGCCAATGCCGTCGTGGTCGGAAATCCCGCAGTCATCGTCGGCTACCAGACCGGCCCGAAGATCGTGCCAGCCTTGACGCAAACCCTCCCCGGCGCAGTGGGCGAGAAAATGTCGCTTGGGGTCGGTGGTACCGAGCTCTGGCGGCTGCCGCATTTTAGCGATCTGCGAGGCGAACTCGCCCCGCTCGAATTCGGTGCAAACCTACCGTTTAAGCCGGCCCGGTCCTTTCTGGTTTATGGCGTTCCCTCCGACAAGGTCAGGGGTGAGCATGCGCATCGCGAGTGCCATCAATTCCTGATCGCGGCCCATGGCCGCCTGTCCGTTGTCGTTGACGACGGCCATGAGAGAAAAGAGGTTTCGTTGACCGAACCCTCGATCGGCCTCTACATTCCGCCCGGCATTTGGGGAATTCAGTATAAATTCCAACCCGATACAGCATTGCTGGTCATGGCTTCGCACAACTATGATGCTGGCGATTACATCAGGGACTATGCGGATTTCCTGGATACGGTCAGGCAGGATGACCGCTGATCGCATTGGCGGAGACGCCGTCCGGTTTCTTGTCGCCGGCGGACTGAATACCGCCCTGACCAGCCTTGTCTATTTTGCCGGCCTTGTCGTCCTGCCCTCAAGTTTGTCTTACGCGCTCGCTTGGCTGACAGGACTTGTGTTCGTAATGGTGTTCTATCCCGATCGCGTCTTTCCCGGCGGCCGCACGGGCATCGCCGATCGACTGGCAATCGGGGCGTCGATTGCGGTCGTGTTCGTGCTCGGCCTAGCAGCCCTCAAAACGCTTGAAAGCGTTCTGCAAAATGCTGCAGCAGCCTTCTTTGTCACCCTTGCCATCACGACCATCCTCAACTTCGTGATTTCTCGATGGATACTCCGCAGATCATGCTGACGCGACCGAGCACAATACGACCAGCCATTAATCTCTTTGCGATTTTCGTCGCGATGTATTTTTCCGAATTGGCTTCCTTTCCGCTGTCAATCGATGACGAAGTAACCGCCTTCAGAACGGACGCGTCGATCTGGATTCTTCAGGGACGCTGGGGCGCGTATCTGATCGAGAGATTCCTTATTCCTCATCCGGTCATGCCTTTCCTGGCTCCGGCCGTCTTTGGCGCCGGTTGCGTGGCCGCCTACCTCCTCGTCATGGATGTCATCAACAAGCAAGAGCTCTCCATCGCTGAGTACGCATGTTTTGCGATTTTCTGTGCTTTCCCGACCTGGTTTTTTATCGTCGAATTTTATTCGAACATTGCCGCTATCGGCGTCGGCCTGTTCGCGACCGCTCTAGCGCTTTGGCTGATCCGAAAGGAGGAGGTTTCCCCACTCAGCCCTCGCTTTCTCGGAGCTGTGGGAGTCGGCGCCTTCGCAATCTCGATCTATCAGAGTTTCGCACCGGCAATTCTGGTCCTGGGCATTGCGATCTCAATTCTGCAAGCACGGTCCGGCAGCAGCGTATCGTTGCCGAAAGACCTGCTTCGGATCGGTATTCTGCTGGCCGGCGCAATATTGTTCTATGTCATCGGCGACATCATTTTCAGATCGTTCGCCCCCGGCAGAAACGAGTATTTCGACTCGCTTTCCCAGCCAAACTTTCTGCTTCAACATCCTATCACCGTTGTCGGGCGCGTGATTGAGGCGATAGGCGGGATCTATGGCCTGGACCAGCGCACATACGGCGTTGCATTGTGGGCAATCCCGCTCTTGTTGCTCCTGGGCGGCTGGGCGCTCTTGAAGGAATTGCCCCGCACGAAATTGCTGTTGACGGCAGTTGCCTTCGTTTCATTGCTTGTTCCCTTCGGCTTTCACTTCCTTGCCGCGGGCAGCATGCCTGTCAGGAGCCTCATCGGGGTGCCGATTGCCGTATGGCTGTTTGCCTATGTCGCGGTGACGAGCAGAAACTCCAGAATCCGCGCAGCCTCGGCCATCTTGCTGGCGGTGGCGCTTTTCCAGATTCAGGTCGTTCAGAACTATCGCCAAGCATCCAATTATCTGGTCGACAAGCACGATACTCTCTTGGCGGGAGCCATATACGACAGGCTGTCGGCCACGCCCGGTTTTGACGCAAAGCGCAGTTATGCTTTAAGTGTGTTTGGCGCGCAGCCATTTGTGACCAACTATCCGAAGCCTTCCGACTCGACGGTCGGTTATTCTTTCTTCGAATGGAATGGGGGTAATTCCTGGCGGATCGCCTACTATATGAAATTGCTTGGCTATTCAAATTTGAGTGGTTCTAACCAAGAACAGGTACTTCAAACGATCGTCAATCTTTCGACCATGCCTGTTTGGCCGGCTCCCGGTAGCGTGGAAATCAAAGACGACATCGTACTGATACGGCTCGGTGAGACGCCCAGCTCCTCAAATCAGCAAGCTCTTGAGGGAGCAGCTAGCCGTTGAGCGTCGTGAAGCAGTGTGGGAATTATTAAGGTCGCTGCAAGATAGTCGAGGGCAGAATGAACGTCGAGATCGATAGGAGATTCGTAGTAAAGGATGCGCATTCGCGAATTGAGCTCCCGGGACTTCTGGCAATGCGTTGCTACGCGGCGTTGTCGATTGTCCTTGTTCATCTGATTGCGCTGCCAAAACTGCAGATCCCCGGCTACCTATGGTTCGTGCCGACGCATTTCGGCAACGGAGTGCCGCTGTTTTACATAGTCAGCGCATTCGGTCTCTTTGTCGGGTATAGTGGCAGGATCGAGACGCGGCAGGAATTGCGAGAATTTTACCTTCGGCGTTTGCTGCGCATCGCGCCTCTATTCTATTTCATAATGCTGTTCTACATACCGTTCTGCTGGATAGTATGGAAGACGACAGTCCCTCTTTCCCAATTCCTCAGTTCAGCACTGTTCATCTTCAACTTTGTGCCGAACCACGTGACCGGATTCGTCATGGCGTCATGGTCCATCGGTGTCGAGATGGCGTTCTATGCCATCCTGCCGCTGCTGGTGTTTGCCATCACCGGTCTAGCTCGTTCTGTGGTGTTTCTTGCGGTAGCAGTATTCTTGGCGGCCAACTGGGCGTTGGCATTCCAAGGAACGGGGGGCGCGTTAGCGCTCTTTGGCCACTTTTCTCTAGTGGCTCAACTGTTCTATTTTGCTGCAGGGATAGCGGGATATTATGTCTGGCTGGGGGTTTGTCGCACTTCCCCCCAGATTGGCCGAATAGTCTTTGCTGCCAGTCTTCTGACAATCGTTGGCCTGATCTGTTTCACGAGCCAGATTGCCGTACTCTTCGGAACGATACTTGGGTCAAGCGGCGGTTCCGGCGTCAAAACCGCTTGGGCGGTGACGTTGGCGAGCGCTGTCGTGGGAGTTTCCCTGTATCCGCAAAGATGGTTCGTGAATCCGGCTGCGAAGCTGCTCGGCAACGCCAGTTTCAGCATTTACCTCTGGCATCCGGTCGTTATCGTCATCCTGGATCGGGTGGGCCTGTACCGGACGGTTTACGCATCCTTCGATGGAGCATCCTTGCCGTTCCTTGCCTCAGTGGTAGCAACTCTTGCGATGTTGATACCACTATCCTTGCTGAGTTATCGGTATATAGAAAGGCCCGGCATGGCCTTACGATCTCGCTTCGGTCGAGTCTGGCCAGCTTAATGGCCTTTTCGCTTTCGAACCTTGGCGTCGCCGATATCGCCCGGCTGCGGCAGCGTGTTACATTTAGGGTACGGAGAACCCTCGATTCGAGATTGTTAGTCCAACCATTTGGATCGTGGATCAGCGAGTCCAGCTGGGCTAGTATTCTGTGGTGATTTCTTTGACTATTAATTCGTTGACCGCAATCCGTCGCATGTTAGACGGCTATGTGTTCCCAGGCAGCGCCAGAAAGAGCAAGAATATTAGCATGTTCTCAACAGCCTTCCCACATTTGAATGCCGCCGAACGCGAGGCGGCCAACGGGTGCACAACTGAAGAGGCTCTCGTTTTTCTTCGCCGAATGAGCCTGGACGACTTCGGCCTCTTCATGATTTCCTTGCCGAACAAGGATTATCCCAGTTTGTCACGTCTTCTGCCCGCGATGGCCAGTGACGAAGTCCAGAAGACCTGGACCGGGGCATCCGGTCTCGATCTGTACCGGCAAACCGCGTCGTTCGCCCGACAACTTGAAAACAATTATACCCGACATACCAAAAAGCCGCTGGCGGGCTCTGATATTCTCGACTTTGGATGTGGCTACGGACGCATCTTGCGCATGATGTACTACTACAGCGATCCATCGTCCATATGGGGTATTGACGCCTGGGATAAGTCTCTCAGCTTGTGTAGAGAGGCAAGATTGCCTGGCATGTTCGCTCAATCGGAGCGGATTCCTTCCGTGCTACCAGTCGACGACCAGAAGTTCGATCTGATCTTCGCATTCTCGGTATTCACACATCTGGCGCCTTCGAGCGCGAAAGCCTGCCTTATGGCAGTTCGCAAACACATCAAGCCTGGTGGATTGTTCGTGGCCACTATTCGACCAATTGAATTCTGGCCTTTTATCGATGGGATTCAAAAGACTTCGGTCGCTGCGAAAATGCAGTCGAACCATCGCCTTAACGGATTTGCTTATCTTCCTCACGGTGGCGTCGAAGGCGAAACCTATGGGGACATCTCTTGCGAGATCGACTTTTTGGGCGGTGACGGTTGGGATATAGTGGGACATGATCGATCGATCATTGACCCGTTCCAAGTGTCGGTGCTGATGCAGCCCTCCGTTTAGCGACTGGGCTTTGGCAAGCAACGAAGGTGGGTCGCCGCACTTTGGGGCAACTCTCCCAAATGGGCACACCTTTTCTACTTCGCGGCAGGGATAGCGGGAGATCGCGTTTAACCGAGACGGCGGCGCACTTGGCGTGCTCGCGCGGATCGGTTCGCATCGCGAAAAAGTACCACTTCATGGTGCTATTCCAGCCTGTGGTTGGCTCCATTGTTCGAAAGGAACTGGGCAAAACGATCATATAGAACGGTGTACTTGCGCTGAAAGGCATCATAGTCGCCAGCCTGCACGAGCTCGCGGACGTCCAATTGTCCCACTTTACCGACAGGGACGTGCGGGATGCTCATAAGTTCCGCCATCTCCGTGGTTCTTGAGTCATGGGAAATTATGGTCGCGGGAACGCCGTTGGTCAACGCGATCAGGTTTCCGTGGAAGCGTGTCCCGACAGTGTAATCAAACCTTGATATGTAACTATCCCATTCCGCCAGGTCGAAGAACATTTTTGCGTTCTCTTTGATATGCTTTACATAGAGCGACGGGTCCATGCCCATATTCAGCTGGTTGATAATTGCCTGAGCGTTCTCTAAATCGGTTTTATTCCCCTCTCCAGAACGGAGCATTGCCATTTCTGGTTCTTCGTTCTGCAGGACGTAGGGATACTTTCTATCGATAGATAATTTCAAAAGATCAGCTTCAACGCGCCGGGCAGCTTCGGGATTGGCCGAATGCAAAAATACGTTTCGTGATCCGTTCACCGAAACCCTCAGGCTGGCGTCTGTTCCCGGCCGCTTTATTTTCAGGTCACGACGCAATTTGCGAAACAGACTGGGACATCCTACCTCGCTGACGTTTTTTATCCCAAAGTCATTCATGACCTCGGCCGTAAAATGACCTCGCACGCCCACGGTCTTGCTGCGTTCGGATATTATATGAAGAAAGCGTTTACTGCCCTCGGGAATATCTGTGACTTTGTTGCCGATGGCGGGTGCTTGCGCACCGAGGCCGGCGACCACGCATGGCAGCTTGGTCGGTTCTATGAAGTCAGCCAAATAGGACAAATCAAAATTCTTGAAAATGAAATTTGCCGCTGAGATAGCTATGATGTCGAAACGTTCGTTTGCCTCTTGCGGGGAATAGCCCAACCCCTGCCCGAATTCTTCAAAGCGAAGTTCCTCGAACAGAGACTGTCCTATCAGAAGATTTCCGGTGTTATATCCAATGACTTCGAATTTCTTTTCAAAGGCAATCTGCGGGTCGGGATGCGGAGCTATTGACGCTCCCAGAAAAAGAACTCTCACTAAAGTCTCCTCGACGCTCTGTAGACATCTAATTCCCCACAGTCACCAGCGTCGTCATTCTTGAATTGGAATACCAAATCGTTCACTGAGTTCACGGCTGTAGATGCTCGCTCGTTCGAGCGCGGCAGGTCCAAGATCGTGGCTGCGGATTGTATCGGCCTGTACCTGCCTGATCTCCTGTAGGTGCCTGAGATCGAAATTTCCTATGGTTACGCTCGACTGATGCCGGCGGTGTGAATTGAGCGAACGCGGGGAAAAAGCGATCGAACCATTTTCGAGCAGACGCAAATATGTCACCCAATCCCCGGCGTTGCGCAACGACATGATCTCTTCGCTGTGTTTGGCCATCGCATTCCTGAGCGCCTCCCTTCGAAACAAGACGCCGCTGACGTTCGGAATGGTGTTCTTGAGGTAAAGTGCCTCGGCGATTTCCCGGCGGCCGTCCACGACGTAGGGTTTCGTCCAGCGAGACCGGTCGATGTCCGACACATAGTCGAGATAGTGTTCGGACAAGACCCGGCCGGCGCCGTCCATCTGTCGCGACTGGCAATAGCTCATCACCACCTCCTCGCGTTCGAAGGCGGGCAGAAGCTCGGCCAGAAAATCGGGATCGGCGAGGTCGTCGGCTTCGGCGATCCAGACATAATCGCCGCGCGCCATTTCGACCCCCCGCATCCATTGGCGGAATACCGATCCTGAATTCTGCGCATTGGCCACCAGCCGGTATGGAATGTCGCAACCGGCCAGAAATTTCTCGATGACTTCGACGCTATCATCGGTCGAAGCATCGTCAAGCACGATCAACTCGTAGGGCTTTATCGTCTGATCGACAATGGAGCCTAGACGTGCGCCCAAGTATCGGGCGTAGTTGTAGTTAGGCACGATGACCGACACCCGCGGCAATGGCTTTTCGGCGTAAATCAGCAGATCATGCAGGTATTGGCTGAAGCTGAACTCCTGGCGGACGATATCGCGGCCAACGCTGGCGAGACGCCGGGCTTCACTTGGATTGTCGAGCAGATTGCCAATGACCTCGGCCATCGCATCGGTGTCGAATGCCTGCACGAGGATTCCGCAATCCCGCTTCAGCAGATCCTGGAAGCCACCAGCGCCCTCAAAGGCAACGACCGGCACTGTGGCATCCAGCGCCTCAAGCACCACCGAAGGGAATGGATCTTCACGCGAGGTCAAGGCGTAGATATCAGCGGCGAAATAGTATTCCTGCGGATTTTCCACCAATCCGACAAAGACGAAGCTGCCCTCAAGTCCCGCTTCCTTCACCCGCCGCATTTGCTTGGCGTGAAAGACAGTATCGACATGACCGACCCAGACTGCAACCGCATCCGGCCTGGATGCCACAACCTTGAGGCAAGCATCAAGGAAAAGATCGAGGCCCTTGCGATGGTCGGCATAGCCCGCGCACAGGATGATGCTCGCGTTTGTCGAAAGCCCTAATCTTGCGCGAACCGCCTCGCGGACCTGTCGGCGATCATCGGCGAGATAGGGCGTACGCAGATAGAGTCCTTGCGGCCTGACTACCGACTGGCTGACCGGTTGGCCAACAAACTCTTCGAATCCGGCTTTGACGATCTCGGCTGGGAAAACGACCGTTTCAGCGTTCTCAACAATGGCTGCGGCTGCGTCAGCAAGACCGTAGGACGCCAATATTCCGGGCAGTTCATGGACGAGGCAAACGGTGCGGAACCCTGCCTGCTTCAGCAGCGGGATGAGCTTTCCGGATACGGTGGTATTCACGACGGCGACCTCGGCACCGTTGTTTCTAATGGTGGCCAGACGTTTCAACACATCGGCATCGCCTTGTTCAGGCAAGTCGATCCTGTGCACGGTCGCGGCGTGGGCGAAACGGCCGAGCAGCGGCCCGTCGCCCAGCACGATGAGATCGGGCTCAAAACCAAGCTGCTTGAATCCCTTGGCCAGATTGAGAGCCAGCAATTGCGCCCCATGCGGGTGGGCGTCGTGGGAAACGATTGCAATCCTGGCCTTGGACTTCCCCTTCGCCGCCTCCAAAGCGTCGCGGGTCGCTTGCAGATAGGCGTGGCCGTTAACGCTATCGGGCTCCAGGTGAGCGCCTTCCGCCCACTCGTTCCAGGCATTGACGAAAACCACCCGCTCGGATGGCTCGCTAATATGGGCCAAGGTGTCCTCAATGGCATTGTCCAGCCATCTGCGATACAGCTCGGGGGTGTTGTTGATGAACACCGTGCCGCCGCGCTTGCGGCGTGCGGTATTGTCCCAGCCCGGGCAAACCGAACGGAAGAGCTTGTATTTGCGGGATGAATAGGTTTCGCTGCGTTGTGGGAATACCGACCAGTCATAGACGGTCGTGGCAAAATCCTCATGCAGCGGCGTCACTGTATGCGTGACATTTGGCGGCGCGGAATTGTTTGGCGGAAATTCCACGGCGGCATCGAACCCGTAGCGATGGGGGGGCACAGATTCGAAGGACTGGGTGTAGGCCAGGAAAATCTCGCCGATGCCGTTCTCCCGGCACCAAGTCCGCCAGCGCCGCGCTGTCTCAGCCGCCGCCGGGAGCAGGCTTGGCCGATAGACGAGCAACAGCGGCTTGCCATTGATGCGGATGTAGCGAGGGTCACGAAGATAGGGCGCGACCTCGGCGATGAACGCGAGATCATCCTGGGGGGAGTGATCCTGAGCGATCAGGATCTCCTGGTCCATTCCGTCCCAGCGGCGCGACCAATTCTCGTTGGCCCAGCAGACGCAGAATGGCATGTCGAGGCGCTTATCCTCGAGCCAGTTTTCGAGCGGCTTTTCCAGGAGCCTCTTGCCGCCGAACCAATAAAAATAGAAGCAGAAGCCTTCCACTCCATAGAGCCTTGCCATTTCGATCTGGCGATGCTGCACAGCAGTATCGCGCAAGTCGTAGTAGCCGAGCGTATCCGGCACGTGCGGCTGGTGGTGACCGATAAATTGCGGCTCAGCGGGCCGGACATTAGACCATTCGGTGAAGTCCTGTCCCCACCATTCATCGTTTTCGGGGATCGGGTGGAATTGCGGCAGGTAGAACGCGATGACGCGCACCGGCTTCTGGAGCAACGGCGGCGCATCGAGAAGCGGCACATAGACTGGTTCGGGCGAGAAGATCGGGCCGGAACTGACCAGCGCCCCGCGCAAGACCATCTCGTTGCTGCCCACAGGCGCTTGGGGTGCCTCCATGCTTCTCCAGGCGCGGTAGGCATTCGTAACGCCAAACAGCGAAGGAAAGGTCGAAAACGCCGCTCTCTTCAATTTTCGCTTGAGGTCGATGGAGAGCGGCAGATTGTGCCAACAACCGTAGGCACCCCGAATCGCCAAGCGGCGGACCCGTATGCGAACATCGCCGATAGCGCGGACGCGGCTCCCAATCCCCCGCAGAGGCTTGGTCACTCGCCAGGATGTGCTGGCATAAACGGCATCGAGAACCTCATGCAACCGGATTTCCTCGGATCGCGCCTCGTCGCGATCCGCAAGCAGCGCACTCGTCGCCCTGTGCGCCATCGACAAATTTTGTTGCAGGAGCTCGATCTCCTTGTCTCTCGCAATGATCTGTGTCCGCCCTTGAGCAATCTCGTCGTCTCTTGCGCTGACTTGTGTCCTTGCGCTTGAGATCTCGTCTTTGTAGGTCCGGATTTGTTCTCGCATTTCAGCCATCTCGCTGGAGAAAGCCTCGATACGCGCCCCATGATGCCCCACCAATTTCCGGTTGGTTTCGATCTCCTCCTCCATCGTTGTTGCCTTCAACGACCATGGATTTCCGGTTTGATCGATCGCCTTGCTCTTCGTCTCGTCGAGAAGAACCACGCTCCCGTCGGCGAGCGCGACCCGCCCGTGCACGTTGCGCGCGCCCAGGACGTTTTCCGGAATAGGCAGCTTCGTGACAATGCAAAGCGAGTTCAAGAACTCGACGGAATGAACCGACGCGAGAGAAGCCTCATCGAATGTGACTTTGTGCCTGTCGGCGAAAGTCGCCAAGGCATCGACCCGACGACGATCCAGTCCCCAATGCTCATGGTTGACTACATCAAGCAGGCGTTTGAAAAACGAGATTGAGGAAAGCGGATCGTAGAGACCGCCCTCGAACTCCTGCCAGTAACTGCAATGCAAATCCTCGGCGATGTACATGCCCCCTTCGGAAAGATGGGGGAAATATCGTGCGAACGAGCGTATTATATCCGAGGATAGGTGCGATCCGTCATCAATTATAATATCATACTTTTCCGACATCGAGATGATGTCGCGCTCTGTTTCATCAGTATTGGCGTCACCTACGGAGATCTTTATCTTCCGGCTGTCGAAAACGAGATTCCCGCAAGCCAGATTGACGTCACAACCAACGATTATTTCAGCATTGGGGAAATATTTCTGCCATATCTCCAGGGATCCGCCATTCTGAACTCCGATTTCCAGGATTCGAACCGGCCTGTCTCGATACTCTGAAAAAATATCGTCGTAGGTGCTGAGATAGATCGACCATTTATCCGACACTTTGCCGCGATGCGCGTCGTACAGGTCACGAAGTGAAAGAGCCTGCTTTGCAGGCCTTGCCGTTTTGGCTTTGGCGCGTGCCTTGCCAGCAGGCATCGCATCGCGCAAGGTCTCGGGTGACGGGTGCTTGTTCATGCCGTCAATACTTGTTTCATCTCACTGGCTAGGAGTCGGTGCACCACCGCCTCCGTCGATTGCCGCCAGTCCGGCGCATCCCACGCGAACGCCGCCGCGAATTTCGCGCTCGACAGCCGGGAATTGGCGGGGCGGCGCGCCTTGGTTGGGTAGTCCATCGTAGCAATGTCCCGTACCCGCGCCCAGGGACCACCCAACACGCGGCTTGTGTCGAGGATATGGCGGGCAAAGCCGCTCCAGTTGGCCTCGCCGGTTCCGGCCAGATGATAGATGCCGGATGTGGCGGCGCCCTCGTGCAGCTGTGCCGCCGCATGCAGGATTGCGTCTGCGATATCAAGTGCAGATGTCGGATTTCCCCATTGATCGGCCACCACCGCGATCTCGTCGCGGTCGGCGGCCAGCCGCAGCATGGTCTTGACGAAATTCTTGCCGAACGGGCTGTAGACCCATGCCGTGCGCAGGATCAGATGGCGCGGATTGGCCGATGCAACCGCCTGCTCGCCGGCAAGCTTGGAGGCGCCATAGACGCTGGCTGATGCGGTCGCGTCGGTCTCGACATAGGCCGCGTCCTTGGTGCCGTCGAAGACATAGTCGGTCGAAAGATGAATGACGGGAACGCCAAGCAGCGCCGCCGCTTCCGCCACCTTGCCGGCGCCGATGGCGTTCACCGCGAATGCCAGATCGGGCTCATCCTCGGCCTGATCCACCGCCGTGTAGGCGGCAGCCGACACGACGATATCCGGCTTCGCGGCCGCGATGGCTTCGATCACGGTGTCGGGTCTTGAAAGGTCGAGTTGCGGACGGCCAATGGCGATGACCTCAACGCCGGCGGTCGCCTGGCCGGCCTCCAGGAGGCTTGCCGCGACCTGCCCGTCGCGTCCTGTGACAACCAGCCTCACGCCGCCCCCTTGCGCGCTTCGCCCAGCCGTTCACCGGCATAGCGCTGCTCGCGGATCGGTCCCCACCACCATGTGTTGTCGAGAAACCAGTCGATGGTCTTGGCGAGGCCGCTGTCGAAATTCTCATTGGGCGCCCAGCCCAGGTCCCGGCCTATCTTCGAGGCGTCGATGGCATAGCGGCGATCGTGACCGGGGCGGTCGGTGACGAAGGAAATCAGGTCGCGATAGCTCTTGCCCCCTGCCCGCGGCCGCCTGCTGTCGAGGAGATCGCAGATCGTCTCGACGACGCCAAGGTTCGTCCGCTCGGAATTGCCGCCGACATTGTAGCTTTCGCCCGGCAGTCCCCTGGTCGCGACAAGTTCCAGCGCGCGCGCGTGATCCTCGACGAACAGCCAGTCGCGCACATTGGCGCCGGCGCCATAGACCGGCAGCGGCTTTTCATCGAGCGCATTGAGGATGACCAGCGGGATCAGCTTTTCGGGAAAGTGATAGGGCCCGTAATTGTTCGAGCAATTGGAAAGCACGACCGGCAGGCCATAGGTTTCGTGCCAGGCCCGCACCAGATGGTCCGAGGCCGCTTTCGAGGCGGAATAGGGCGAGGATGGGGCGTAGGGCGTTTCCTCGACGAACATGCCGCCGTCGAAGGGAAGATCGCCGAACACCTCGTCGGTCGAGACATGATGGAAGCGGAAATGGCTCTTCCTGTCTTCGGGCAGGCCGCGCCAGTATTCCAGCGCGGCATTGAGCATCTTGTAGGTGCCGACGATGTTGGTTTCGATGAAGGTGCCCGGCCCATCGATCGAGCGGTCGACATGGCTCTCGGCGGCAAGGTTCATGACGATGTCGATATCGTCGCGCCGGAGGATGTCGAGCACCGCCTTTTCGTCGCAGATATCGGCCTGCGCGAAGCGATAATTGTGTGCGTTCTCGATCGGCCGCAGCGAGGCCAGGTTTCCCGCATAGGTAAGCTTGTCGAGATTGGTCACCCGATAGGCCGGGTTGGCGCACAGATGCCGGCACACCGCCGAACCGATAAAGCCCGCACCGCCCGTCACCAGAAAATTCATGCCGCTGTCCTCACGTAACCCATCAGGCGAACACCTCGGCGGCGGCCAGCAGCGGCGCCTTGAGGTCCTTGTCCGAGAGCTGGAACCCGCCGGTCAATGACGGCCATTCGATGCCGATGTCGGGATCGTCGAAACGGATCGACCGATCATGCGCCTGCGAATAGGTGTCGGTCACCTTATACAGGACCTCGGTGTCGGGCACGAGCGTCACGAAGCCGTGCGCGAAGCCTTTCGGCACCAGAATCTGGTTGCCCTTCTCGGCCGATACTTCGAGAGCGACCCATTTTCCGAAGGTTTTCGAACCGCGGCGAATGTCGACCGCCACATCGAGAATGCTGCCCCGGATGACGCGCAGCAGCTTGTCCTGCGCGCGCGGCGCAAGCTGATAATGAAGCCCTCGCAAGACGCCCGCCGCGGCGGAATAGGAATGATTGTCCTGCACGAAGGCCAGGTCTATGCCGGCCTGCGAAAAGCGCTCGGCATTGTAGGTTTCCACGAAGAAGCCGCGCGCGTCGCCATGTCGCTTCGGAACGATTTCCAGCACGCCATCGATGCCAAGGGGCCTGACCTCCAACGCCTAGCCCTCCGACAGGTCGACGACACGCCGGCGCAGATAGGCGGCATATTCATTCTTGCCCAGGTGGTCGGCGCGACGCAGAACCTGGTCCACTGTCAGCCAACCCTGTTCAAAGGCGATCTCTTCGGGACAGGCGACCTTGATGCCCTGGCGGTGCTCGATGGTGCGCACGAATGACGAGGCCTCATGCAGGCTGTCATGCGTGCCGGTGTCGAGCCAGGCAAAGCCGCGCCCCAACCGATGCACATGCAACTGGCCGCGCTCGAGGTAGACGTTGTTGACCGCCGTGATCTCGAGCTCGCCGCGCGCCGAGGGACGGATGGCAGGGGCGATGTCGACGACGTCGTTGTCATAGAAGTAGAGACCGGTGACCGCCCAGTTGGATTTCGGCACCTGCGGCTTTTCCTCGATCGTCAGCGCCGTTCCTGTGGCCTTGTCGAAGGAAACCACGCCATAACGCTGGGGATCCTCGACATGATAGGCGAACACCGAAGCGCCCTTTTCGCGCGAGGCTGCGTCGCGGCAAAGCTGCGACAGCCCGTCGCCGAAATAGATGTTGTCGCCGAGGATCATCGACACGTTGTCCTTGCCGATGAAATTGCGGCCGATGATGAAGGCCTCCGCCAGCCCGTTGGGCTGCGGTTGCTCGGCATAGGACAGGTCGAGGCCGAACTCCGATCCATCGCCAAGCAGATCGCGAAAAATCGGCAGGTCACGCGGCGTCGAAATGATCAGAATTTCACGGATACCCGCGAGCATCAGAACGCTCAGCGGATAATAGATCATCGGCTTGTCGTATATCGGCAGAATTTGCTTAGAGACTGCTAATGTTAGTGGATAAAGACGCGTTCCACTGCCTCCAGCAAGGATAATTCCTTTCAAGAAGCTCTCCTTGACATGCCTGAACCCCCCGGCCCCAGCCGCCCGTGCTTAGGTTCCATGCAATGGCTTGTCAATCTCGGCGTTCGGCAAACGACCGGGTCACGGTCCAGCGCCAATCCATGGCCAATTCCAGGCGACGCATTGCTATCGTCTTGCCAAGGCCGGCCTGACGGGAACAAGCAGATTGTCATCATGGGCCTCGGTCGACTCGCCTCTCTGGCTTAACCGCCCAGCGAATCCCTTGTGAAAGATGATGCCATTCATATAGGCGAAAGTCATCGCAAGCGCCGCCGTTCGCATGGGATAATCGACCAGGGAATGAACGAGCAGAAACGATACTGAGAGAAATGCCATTTTCTGCAGCGGATCTCGCCGTGCCGCAAGGGAAAACGCAAAAACCAATACCGAGTAGGCCGCGACCAGAAAGACAACAGGCGCGCCACCTTCAAGTGCCAATTCCAGATAATCATTGTGGGCGTGATTGACGTAGGGCTTGAAGATCATCTCTCCCTTTTCGTAAATCTGGTAGACTTTCGGAAAACTGCCAAAGCCGACGCCCGTCGCCCAGTTCTCTTCAATTCCCGCGATCGTCGTGCGGGCAAATTCGGCCCGTCCAAAGGCCGGGTCAACCACTTCCTCATCGATCTTCGTCCACGCCCCGATCGTGTAAAGCGAAAGCCCGATGAAGACAGCGGGTATTCCATACCCGCCCAGCCTCGAGCGCGCGGACAGAAAGACAACCGATATTATTGTGATCGCCAGCCCTATCAGAATACCGGCGCGCGAACCGGCGGCCAGGAGCAACAGCAGCAGCGTTATCAAGCCGAGCGACCCGGACAGAAGGTGCCCGCGAAACAGGCCGTAGTAGACGACGAAGGGGACGGAGACGAAGAGCAAAGCTGAAAAATGGTTCTGGTTGGCAAACAGTCCCGCATTGATCGTGAACGGCAGCAAACCCTGTATGGCAACCGTGTCGGAGAGCGAATACTGGATCGCCGCAGCCAGTCCGTTACAGATGACACCCATGAAAAAGAAGGGCAGAAGACCGTAGATCTGATCTAGGCGCAAGCGGGTGACGCTCAGAAAGAATGCAGCCATCGCCACGAAGTACAACAGACACTCGATCGTACGTCCCACGCCGACACTGACGAAACGCAGCCCGGTTTCACCGCTCAGCCATGGATTTGCAAGTAAAACCTCAGGCCGCAATCCGCTCAACAGGGCGGCAGGCAGCGGCACGATCTGAAAACAGAACACGGCTAGGCCCAGAGCAAGCAACCACAGGGCCGAGCGAGGGATGCCGTGCTCCGACGGCCTTGAAAAGACGGCCGCGGCCGCTGCAATCGCCGCCACCTCGATCAGCGCTTCGGTGTAGAGACCGCTCGCGGTGCCGCCGCCAATCAGCACTGACAGGAAAAGAACCGACCCAAGCAGATATTTTTCCCATTCCGTGGACCGGGTTGACCGCTCTCTCAAGATGAAACTCTTTCGATGCTCAATTTGTGCATGACCAGCGTGCCAACGTACCGAAATCGCCAGCTCTCAGCGATGGCAGCTGTTTCCAGCCGCAACAATTGCATGGGACACGCGCCTGGTCCGATCGCGAAATCCAGGCTCAACTGCCGCCGATTGAATGTGCCTTCCGGAATGTTGAACCGCGCTATTTCGCCCGCCGGATCCGCGCATCTGATGGACCAGAACAACTGTTTGGGCAGCTTCAGGTTTCTCGCGGAGGCGATCAGGGAAATCCTGTAGGAGCCGGGAGGCAGTTCGACATATTGCTGGAGCGCGGCGTTCTTCACCGGCGTATTCAGGAATCGAACAGTCGCTCCGCTATCGCTTTCGCCGACATCGCGCGCCCCGGCAAAGGTAATTTCCAGACCGGAGGGGTCGCGAACCTGCCAGTCGAATGGCTTGTCGCTGAGGATATGCTCAAAGCCGCCGTTGAAAATGTATCCGGCCAGTGTCCGCTCCTGATCGGACAGACTGAACAGGAACAGCCGATAGGCCGCCTCGTATTCCTTCTGCCGGATGTACCCGTTGATTACGGCAGACAACTCCTTCGACGTCGGTTGTGAGCTCGATCCGGCAAGGTCCAGCAACAGTTGATTTGCGACGCGCAGGCCCCGCGGATCCTTACCAAGGGCGGAGAAAAGATTGGACCTCCACGGTGCCTCGATCCTTAAGGCTGCCAGGACAGCCTGATATCCGTCCGGGTTTGAAAGAATAGCCGGCATGCCCGCCGCAATGACTGGAAATCTGTCGGGCCACCGACGCAGCAACGTGTCGATCTCGGCAACGGCCTTTGACAGATCGCCCACTGCGATCGAGCGATCGATCGATCTCTGAAGCGAATGGATTTCAGTCTTGGACAGCTTTCGAGCCTGGTCGAAGAGTTCAAAAGCCTCGTCTTTCTCACCTTGTCGATACTCAATCTCGCCTATCAGGCTGTAGAGCCGGGCATCCGCGACATTGAAACGAAGCGCGCCCTTCGCCTTTGTCGCCAAGACGTCGAGATCAACACCGTCGCCTGTTTCGCTCAACCGACCGGCAATTTCGCCTATCAAGGCATCTGTGTTCAAGGGATCGAGCGCAAGCGAGACGGCCGGCGTTTCCGACTCAAGAAGCCGACTTAGCCCTATCGACGAAACCGCCAACACCAGAACGGAGGCGACGAACCAAACGCCTGAACGCCGGAGATTTCGCGTGAGCGGGCTGGCCTGCTCCGTCATCGACTTTGCCCTCAATTTTCGGGGTACTCGCGCCATAGTCGTAGTACTGATAGTTCATGTATTTATAGGCGTAATTGTAATCGAACTTGTTGACCGTAAATTTCGACATCGCCGCTCCGATCACGTTCGCACCGGCTGAGCGCAGACGCTTGAGTGCCGTTTTGGCTGACTTGCGTGTGACCTGATTGGTCGAAACGACCATCAATGTGCCTTCGGCAAGCCGGCTGAGGATTGGTGCGTCGGAAAGACCGACGACCGGCGGGGCGTCGATGATGACCAGATCGAAGCGTTTGCCTAGATTGGTCAAGATCAATGCCATCTTCGGCGACGAGAGCAGGTCGGCCGGATTCGGCGGAATCGTTCCGGACGTCAGCACGGTGACATTGGGGTATTTCGTCGGTCTGAAAATGCTCGGCAGATCGTCCTTGCGAACGGTATTTGTCAGCAGGTTGCTCAACCCGATCGCATTGTCGAGGCCGAACAGCCGGTGCAGGTTGGGTTTGCGGAGATCGCCGTCGACAAGCAGAACCCTTGCGCCGAGTGCCGCGAAATCCTGGCCAAGCTTGAACGACGTGGTCGACTTGCCTTCCGACGGTTCCGAACTGGTCACCAGCAGCGATCGCGGCGCGCCCTCCGCACCGGAGAACTGCAGCGATGTTCGCAGCGAACGATAGGCCTCGGAGAGCCCGGATTTTTGATCGGCGATGCTGGCTATGAGTTCGCGGTCACCGACAAGCGGCAGGATGCCGAGCATCGCCAGCCCCAGCTCTTTCTCGATCTGCTCCGGGTTGGTGAAAGTGTTGTTCAGCAACTCGATGATGTAGATGATCGATGCAGCCAGGGCCATGAAAAGCGCGAGAGCGACTGCAAGATTGATGCTCAGACGTGGAGAATAGGGGGCTGTGGGCAGCGAAGCGAAATCGACTATCGCAGCGCTTTGCGTCTTGAGCTCCGAGCTAACGCCGACTTCATTCAGCTTGGCGATAAGGCTGTCATACTGCGATCGGTTGGAGTCGACTTCGCGTTTTAGGATCGTGTATTTGATATTCTTGTCGTTGAAGACGACCTGCTGCCTCTCCATCTCCGCGAGCTTGGACTTGAGGTCGGTTTCCTTGTTCTGCGCTTCCTGATATTTCAGCCGCAACGAATCGGTTATCGCCAGCACGCCGTTGTTGTAGAGTCGCTGCAGTTCCTTGATCTGCGATTGCAATTGCTGCATTTCCGGAAAACCGGGCTTCAGGATGCCCAATTTCTGCTGATACTGGCTGGTCAGATCCGCCAGCTTATCGCTAAGCTTCTGCAAACCTTCGCTTTCCAGAACCGGACCGAGGCTCGACCCGCGGCCCTTTTCTATCTGATCGACCACCCGCCCCGCATCAAGACGCTCCTGGATTGCCGTGGCCAGGGCGGTGTTCAGGGCTTCGATGTTGGAGCCGATCAGCGATTTGTCATCGCCGGTAACCGTGATGCCGGCATCTTTTGCATAGGTGACCAGTTCCTCTTCGGAGGTCTGCAGCTTTTGCTTCACTTGCAAAACCTGTTCCTGGATGAACTGCCGTGCCAGGTCAGAGGTCTCGCTGGTCTGATCGAGACGTTGATCGATAAAACTCTGCGCAACCTGATTGGCAACGTCGCTTGCATATTTCGGCTTTTGATCGACGAAGGTGATCGATAGCAGGCTTGTATTGGTGACCAGATTGACCGTCAGATCTTCCTGGATGCGCTTGATCGCAATTGCCTCGCGCTCTTCGGGCGTTTTCTCCTCAATGGAGGGTGACTTGGACATCCCGAACGCACGGTAGACAATATTGCTCGGGGAAAAGCTCGGCGTCGGAAACAGAAAATCCGGTTTTTCGCTAAGCCCAAGCTGGAACACCACGCGCTGAGCCAATGCCCGGCTCTTCAGCTTCTCCCGAGCGGTCAGGAAGGCCCGGACGTCGCTGTTTTCGGAAACAACCTCAATGTCCTGAAACACTTTCGCCGAAGGCACCAGAACTTCGAGCTGCGTCGTCGCCAGATATTTTGGTGTCTGCATCATCGTCACGATGACGCCGGCAACGAGCCCGGCCGCTGCCATCATGACGATCAGCCAGCGATACTGGACGATGTATAAAAGCAGCTTGAGCGGGTTGAACCCCTCATCCTGGCCCGCATAGTCGCGACCATAGGGACCGTAGTTTTGCGGCACGTCGTAATAGGAGTCCGCGGACAGGGCCTGGCCATGTCCGGGTCCGGCAAGTTGGGGCTGCCTGTTGCGATCGAGCATACGCGAGGTGATCCTGGGGTTGTCCGTGTCTACGGAATGACCGCAATGCGGGCAGCGCTGGAGGCGAGGCCCAGCGCATCCTTCAAATTGTTCATCGCGATTTTCGACTTCGAAGCAAAAACGACGACCACGTCGCCGCCATAGATCCGCGGGTTGCGGTTCTTGCCGGCGCGGATTTCCTCGACATTGTAATTTGCGACCAGCTTGTTTTGGCCGACATTGCGATAGACGAAGACCTTACCGGCATCACCGACCGGATTGAACCCTCCGGCAAGGGCGATCGCGTCGAGCAAGGAAGCGCTGCTGGACACCGGATAAATGCCGGCCTTGTTGACTTCACCATCGACCGTGATGCGCTGGCCAATCGACTCCTTGACGAAAATCGTCACGTCAGGCGACTGCAAGTACTTTTCACCGTAGGCAGTCTCGATTTCCTTCTCGAGCTGACGAACGGTCTTGCCGGCTGCGGTCATGGTTCCAATCAGCGGAAGCGAAATCTGCCCGCCCGCGTCGACCTGAACTGTTCTGTTCAAATTATCGACCTGAAACACACTGACCTCGAGTACATCGTTGGCAGACAGCGGCTGCTCGCTGCCGTTCTGGGTATTCTGCGGCGGCGGGAGATCCTTGACCACCTGCAGCGTACCACCGCCTGAGAGCGCCGATGAAGACGCCATCGGCTGCAGCGCATCGACAGAACTGGTGGAGGACGTCGATGTCGACGAAGTGCTTGCGCAAGCAGATATTGCTAGCGATGCGAGCAAAGCGGGCACGGTGCCCGCATGACTTCTTGCAAGATCGAAAATGCCCATCAAAGAGCCCCGCTCTTGAACAACCGGCCCAATCCGCCAAACCGCCCCGCACTGCTGCCGCCCGATTTCCTCGCGCTTTGCTTTCCGATGGGCACGAGCGGCCGATTTTGCAATATCGCGTCCGGGCGTTTCACTGCCATGTTGTAAGCCTCATCTTCCCCACACCGGTTCGCGATGGCGACAACCGCCTGCGAAAGCCCTGGCCGCCGCCGGCTGGCGCCGTGCGTGTCGGAGGCGACAATATCCACCCTGCCCTCATCCAGCAGCTTCTCCGAGTAGTAGAGCGCCGTACGTCCAAAGGCCCCCGTCACAGAATCAGCCGTGAGCTGAATAAGGCAGCCTAGCGTATTCAACCTCTCGATGACGTCGTAATTCGCCTTGATCCAGGTCAACCGCTCTGGATGAGTGAGGATCGGCACGAAGCCGGCGCCTATGAGACGCGCGGCGAAATCTTCGAGCCGCGGAGGCAGAATGTGATGTGGCGGTTCGAACAGGAAATAGCGGGATCCGTTCAGAGTCGGCACCGTACCAAGCCTCAACCGATCGGGAAGATCAGGCGCGAGATGAACATCAGCGCCAACGTATAGGGTAAGCGGTATGGCAGCGCGATGAAGCTCCAGTTCCAACGCCTGAACAGCCTCGGCAATGTTTGGCGTGGCGTTCTCATAAACCCCAGGCATTACATGCGGCGTACATGCCATATGCGTTGTACCGTCGGCGACTGCCAGCCGTGCCATCTCCAGCGACATGGCCAAGTCAGGAGAACCGTCATCGAGACCGGGCAGGATATGTGAATGCAGGTCGATCATTGGCGTTTCTGGTTGAGAGGAGGCAAAGCTTCGCCTCGACAAAAATAGAAACGCGTCACCCGCATGAAGGCGAATGACGCATTTGACAAATTTACGCAAAACAACGGGGGTCGTATCCCGCCTATTGGCTGACCGCGTCGTCGTCATCCTGCAGGCCGATAATAAGGGCGACGGCACCACCGACGGCGGCGCCGCCCAAGAGAACCGGCAGCATGCCAGGTTCTGAGCTGGCGGGTACGATCGTCGCAGATGGTGTCTCAAGCGAAACGCACATGCCGCCTTCGATAGGGTCGACCTTGACGGTGGCATTGGCTGGAATATCGAGCGCGCAATTGGCTCCGATAGCCAGCGAAGCAGACGCATGCGCCCCGGTCATGATGCGCGCGCCCGCATACACCGGCGCCTCGGCATCCACCCCTGCATAGCCGCTGGCCTGGGACATCTGGACATCACCCCGGACCTGCGTAAGACGACCTATCGCGTCTTCGGACGCCGGCACGGGCGCAAGACAGGAACAGGTTTGCTGAGCTACAGCCTCGGGAGCGGCGAACAGGACGCCCCCTGCGACGAATGCAACAAAAGCAAAAGCAGCCCCGAACCGATGGCAACTCATCATTTTACCCCACCAAAACCTGTAACTCGCCCTGTTGGTACGAATTACAGCCCGCCCCGCTCCAAGCAATAGAACAATATGGTTAACAAACCCAACAAACCAGCCGGCCCCGCCAACCTATCCAGACCCTTCTCTACAGCGGCCGACGCCGCCATATCTTCGTCAGCGGCTGACGCCGTTGTCGTCGTCCTGCGTCGCCGCGAGCACGCCAGACGTCAGAAGCGCCCCGGCGAAAATCGCCTCCGGCGGACCGAACCCAGCGCCGCCCCCGGAGGGCTGAATAGCAGCCGTCTGCTCCGAGCCGACAAGCTTGAGGCAAATGTTGTCGCCAAGGCGGGAAACGTCGAGGCTCGAATTGGCCGAAACCTCCAGATTGCAGCCGCCGACCAGAACGGAGGCCTCGCCCTTGGCGCCAACCACCACACGGCTGCCGAAATCGAGCGCGCTTCCAACCTTGGCAGCGCCATAGCCCGCCGTCTGCGACACCATCACATCACCGATGGCGGAACGGATGGATCCGATCGGGTTTGCCGAACCTTGATAGGGTGTCGCGCAGCTGCACGAAGCATCCTGGGCAAACGATGAAGCTGGACCAAACCCGATTGACACGACAAATACGGCAAGCGCAGTTTTAACCACAAGGTTCATCAGTCTTCGATCCCTTCTTGCTGCACCACTTCAGACGCACCCAGTCAAAGGCAGTGCATCAGCGCGTACCAGTTTTTGGCCACAATTCCAACCTGTTTCGCGCGCGCGAAGCGATTTAAGCTGATGCGTGTCTGTCCGAGCACAGTACTTTAGCCAAATCGCATTAATAGTTTTCGACTAACTTTCACAGGTTTCTTATTATCGGGCAAAAATTTGACGTCTCCTTTCTGTGGTGACTGGCTCGATAAGATTTGACCAAGCTGAGCGCGCCAAACCTTCCGACACCCAAGCTAATATATTGAATTATAGATACATTTTCGGTGTAGATATTCCTGCTGACAGCATGTAATTCGAGATCGGCTCGATACCAATCGCGGCCAACGGGGGTAGACGGCCGGCTCGGCTACCCATTCCTCATCTCTCGGCCATGGAGATCTGGCTCCATGCCCCCACCTCGATCCAATTCACCAAGTCGACGTGCCTCAGACTTGGAGCCTTTACCGCCTATTTTGGCCGTACCACGTTCCCTTGCCGGTTCCATGTTGGGCCAGATGGTTCGCTTCGACCAGAATGGCCAAGTGTTTTTTGACGGTATTTCGGTTTGCACCTGTCAAGTTGACGATCTCGCTGATGGTTATGCGCCCACGCTCATTGATGGCCTCAACGATTTGCAGCGAGAGTTCGGGCAACGTGCCGAGCACAAGGCGCTCCCGCTCGATTTTTTTCTCCAACCTCCGCTTTTGCTGCTGCAGAGCGCGTAGGAAATACACAGCCCATGGCTGCCAATTGGGGTTCGGGCTGCGGATCGTCTTCTGGGTCTGGCGTAGCGCCAGATAGTAGCCTTCCTTGCTGTTCTCAATCACGCTTTCGAGGGAAGAGTAAGGCACATACGCATATCCGCTGCGCATCAGCAGGAGCGTCGTCAGAACGCGCGACAGCCGTCCATTCCCGTCCTGGAATGGGTGTATCTCCAGAAACACCACCGTGAAGATTGCGACGACGAGCAGAGGGTGAAGGCTTTGCTCGTTGAGTGTGTCGCGTGTCCACTCGACGAGCTCTTTCATCCGCTTCGGCGTATCAAAAGGCGTCGCCGTTTCGAAGATGACGCCGATCTCTTTTCCGTCGGCATCGAACGCACTGACATTATTGGCAAGTGTCTTATATGCACCGCGATGGCGTTCATCCTTGTTGCTGAACGCCAGCAGGTCACGGTGTAATTGTGTCAGGTGGTTTTCGGTCAGATCAATCGCATCGAAATGTGCGAAGATCATTCCCATGACCTGCGCATATCCGGCGACTTCCTGCTCGTCTCGGGACTCAAAGAATTTGATGTCGAGGTTGGCGAGCAGCCGCTCCACTTCGCCGTCAGTAAGCCTGCTTCCTTCGATACGGGTAGAAGAGCCGATGCTCTCGATGGTCGCAACGCGGCGCAGAGCCGATAGGCGCTCCGGAGCGAGCGCGCCCATCGCTCGCCAAGCCCCTTTGAATTCGTCGATCTCCGAGACCAGGGCAAGGATTTCGGTGGTAATTTGCAGAGAGTCGATCTTCAGGGTCATACCCACAAATATACCCACAAATACCCGAAAATTCAAGAACCGACATACCCAAGAAAGGACCCATAAATACCCAAATACGGGCAGCCGGCCAGCTTGAGAACAAGACCCACTCACTTCGCCGCAAGAGGCTCCGGTCTTTACTGGCGACCTGCTCAGCAAGGTTTGTACGTTGCGCCGGCCTGAACCGGCTGGCCGCAGAGAATTCCGCCCTGCGTAAGTATGGTGGCCAAATCTTCGCCCTCGGCCGTCAAGCACTGCACAACAAGGGTATCGCCAACCCTGGAGGCGATCTTGCCGTCGCAAGGTGTTCCGGCACCGACAGGTTTGCAGGCCAGGACGAGCCCCTGGTAGTCTCGGCGCGCCGCTTCCGTCACCAGGAGGCGCATAGCCTGAGGCCTGGAAAACGCCGCTCCGCACAGCAGGATCTTGCGACCGCCGACGCGTAGATCATCGACCGATGGGATTGCGAGCTTGCCGTCAAACGGCTTGAGCTCGGCTACCGGCTTCGCGGGGGACGGGCCGCCCCTCTGCATCACGATGATGCCCAGAAAGCCAACACCAAACAAAACAGCCACGACGGCAAGCAACGCTATGCTCCTGACTGACAAAACCATCCTCCATCCGACCCTGTGCGGCCGGTCCGCTCATTTCGTCGCAAGGGCGCTCAGTCTTTCTATCTGCTGCATGTACTTCTCGATGACGATCGTTTCCGAAAACTGCCGCTCGACCTTGTTTCTGCTCTGTGCCCCCATCCTGTCCCTGGACGAGCCGTCCAGCCGCGCAAACTCGACCATCTTGCTCGCAAGGTCATCAGGGTCCCTCACCTTGCATAGGAAGCCATTGACGGAGTGGTCCACCACTTCCCTGCATCCTGGCACGTCGGTTGCGATCAGCGGCTTGCCCATCGCAGCCGCCTCGAGCAGCGAGCGCGGCGTTCCCTCCCTGTAAGAGGGCAGCACGACACAATCGGCGGCACGCATGAAAGGCCGCACATCGTCGGTGGAGCCGAGATATTCGACCAATCCCTCGCCAACCCATTTTTCCACGTGCTCGCGGCTGACCGCGGTCCGGTTTTCGACATCAAGAAAGCCGAGTAGCTGGAAACGCACTCCGGGCACCTCACGGCAAACCCGACGGGCCGCCGTGATGAACTCGCCGACACCCTTGTCCCAGAGAAGCCGGGCCACGAGAAGAAAGACGATGGCGCCAGACCCGGTGCGCGCTTCGGACAACGGGGCAAAACGCACGAGGTCGATCCCGGAGCCAGGCAAAAGCGCGGTTCGATCCTTGCGAACCAGACGTTCGTCGACGAACAGCATCCGGTCATCGTCATTCTGGAAGAAAACCATTTTGGAACGGGCCAATGCCACCCGGTACAAGGCCTTGGCAATCCTGAGCAGCAGACCACCGCGGACGAACGCCGTCCCCAATCCCGAAATGTTGTTGATGACGGGAATGCCGTTCAGATTGGCCGCGATGGAGCCGAACACATTGGGCTTGATCGTGAAGCCGACAAACGCCAGCGGTCTCTCGCGCCGCAAGAGACGCCAGTAGCGCCACAGAAGGACCAAATCCCGCAACGGTGACGTGCCGGAATTGTCCATGTCGAGTTCGACATAGCGGCAGCCCATGGCCCCAATCAGCGGAGAATACTCGTCTCTCGGCGCGACGACGACCACGTCATAGCCACGGCTCCGCAGCGCCTCGATCAGTCCCTTGCGGAAATTGACGACATTCCAGGATGTGTTTATCGAGACGACTATCTTGTTGCGAGCAACGGCCGTCATCTCTGCCCACCCGGATATGACGACGGCGCTCTCAACAGCATATCCGCAAACCGATCCGGCGATCTTTCCGACAAGGTCTTTCCGTACAAGGCCGACCGATCACCGACTTGAATGACCTTCAGCAGTGCTTCCGCAATTTCCGACGCGCCAAAGCCGGCTGAAATCTCCAGGCCCGACAGCATGTCCAGATCTCCCGCACAGGGGGTGGTGACGATGCCGGGAATCCGGCAAGCCATCATTTCCAGAAGGACGTTGGGAAATCCCTCCGTCGCCGACGTAAGCAAGCCGGCACGCGCAGCGCGAAACAGCGGAAACGGGTTGTCTCTCTGGCCGAGCAGATTTAGTCGCGAGGCCAGATCAAGCTTGCCGGCGCGGGCTCTCAACTCCGCTTCCATGGGGCCAGAGCCAACCATGGTCAGCTCATAATCCTCGCCGGTCCTTCGTCTGACTTCGGCCAGCACATCAACCGCGATCGTCGGACGCTTCACATCGATCAGCCGGCCGCACCAGACTATCTGCGGACGGCGGGAAAGTATCTCGGCGTCGTGCCCGGACAATGCCTGCATGGACATTTTGACGATGAGATCTTCGTCGACCGGGTTGGGCAAAGTACACAGCTTGGCGATTGCTCGCCGGGGCAATACGTCACGCAGGCGTTCATTCATATAGCTCGTTTGCGCGACTATCATGTCTTGGCTGCCATAGGCAGCGTAGAGCGCCTTGTAAGCGAGCGCGCGAGGACCCTTGAAGCGATCCAGAAGTACCGTGGACTCGCGGGCGACCAGCCTATGGCTGCGGAGAAGTCCAATGCTTCGGGCGGCAGCCAGAAACGAGTTTACCCGTGCGTGACTCGAGAACACCAAATCGTACCGACGCCGGAGCAGCCGCGGGGCGAGCAAAAACTCGCTCATGGCCTTGCCGCCGCCAAAGCCGTAGCTGCACCGAATTCCGTCCTGGTGTGATCCAGCGGCCTCGCCCGCCGCCTGGCTACCCAAGAAACCGATTTCGACGTCCCAGTCGGGTCGCCTCGCGAGTGCGCGCGCAACAAGTTTCAGGATGGTTTCGGCACCGCCTCTTCTGTCGAGCGGAATGGCGATCAGCGCGAGCTTCCTTTTCATGAGCCGCGGGAACTCACTGTTTTCGCCGAAAGACATAGGCGTAGGTTTCCGCGGCATCCTTGCGGAGAAACAGGGCCGAAACGCCTAACCAGATGCGCCAGGCAAGAAAGGCCGGCACGAAAAAATAGAAGTAGGAGCTTTTCCAGAACAGACGGCGCTCGACAAGTTCCAGGTCGTTCCGTTTTGCGATTGTCTCGACGTCACTGGGCAAGCACTTGTCGTAGAAGGCCGGAAACCCGTCATGACCCATGCCCTTTTCAGGATAGATCGCAAAAAGCAGCCGTCGCTTCATCCCCTCCGGCAGGACCCGATTCAATCTGGCAAAAACGGCGTTGCGCGAGGGCGAGAAAATGGCAACCATGCCTCCCGGCTTCACGCAACTGGCAATGCCGCGCAGGGCACCCTCGCCATCACGGACGTGCTCGAGCGTTGCCTGGCAAATGACGACGTCAGCATCGCCCCTCCCCCTAAACGAGGTAAGGTCCGCTTCAATCTCCTCGTCGTATATTCCGCGTGGCGCTTTCGACAACTCTTCCGCGTCGAGGTCGAGCCCAACGACAAAAAGCCCCAGGCGCCGCTTCTCCGAAAGACTGACGAACGGCCTGGCACCCCCGCCAAGATCGTAAACCCGTGCGTTTGAGGTAAGTAAGGGAGGTGCTATCTCCGTCGCAAAGGTCCGGTTGCCGTCGATGCGAAGGCGCCGCGGCAGAGCACTGTCCAGGAGCTCGGAAATGGCCACATTCGCGCGAACAAACTTTCGCAATATCGACACTGCTTCACCACCGGTTTCGTCTGGCGATCTGCGCCCACTCGGATTTGACATCCGCGCTATATCCTGTGGAAGACGTAGAGCCGCGTATGATGCGAAAATGGGCCGAGCAACCGGTCCGCGGCAGCACGCAAACCTCTCAGGATTCCATTCTTGCTGTCGTACCAGGCCTGCATCGGCTTGGAGAAAAATGTCTCGTCCTTCAGCCCCTTGAAGCCTCCCCTTGGCTGTGATCCCAGAAGCTTGAAGCCGTGCTGTTCGAAACTGGAAACAATCGAAGACGGCTCAAGAACGAACTGGTAAAATCCGGCCTGTTCACCTGAAAACCTGGGATAGAGACCCATTCTGATCTTCAGCCGTCGGAGAGGAGAAATGCTCGGCACTGTCACGAAGGCAACTCCTCCTGACCGGATGATGCGCCTCATCTCCAATGCGATCTCATCGTAACCGTCGAAGAAGTGCTCGATCACCCCCAGGGACCACACCCCATCGAAGAATTCGTCCGCGAAGCCCGTTGCTCGAACATCCCCCACGGTCACTTGCAAATGGGGCGCGGCACGGTTCACCATCCTCACGGTCTTCTGCGCGAAGTCGATCCCGTAGGCGGAAAAGCCTGCCTGGTGGAGGCCATGGACCGTATTGGCCAAGCCACATCCAGCGTCCAGGACCTTGGCCGATCCGGTCAGATATCGCTTGGTGGTTTCAACGACAAAGCGATCCGGCCTCAAGACAATCCCTTCGGCCCAGTGAGAATCCCAATAGTCGTCATCAGCCACCGTGCCGACATGGGCGATGCGCCTGTTTTTCTTGTCGTAAAATGCTTTCTTCTCATTCATTTCTGGCATCCGGCCCGACCACCAAAACGGTGCGCTGTTTCGCACCAGGCCCTTGGTCTGCAATCACATTCCTCAATGCGAAAAAGGAACAGGCAGCGGCAACGACATATCCGAACAAAAATGCCATTTCACTGCCAAGCGGCACCCGCCACCAAAGGCCCAATGCCGCCAGACAACAGCAAGCCAACGCCCCTACCGCGTAGGAGTAGGTCAACGTCATCGTTTTGCTCGACCGAAGCGCAAACGGATCGATGATCACTTTTTTCGTTCTGTTGACCAAAACAGCACAAGAAACGATCCCGAACACCACAGGATCAAAAGACTTCCCCAGCCACCCGGATGCATGGCCCGAGAAAAACAGGCCAACTATTCCGGCCGCCGCCGCGGTCGCAAAAATGAGTGCGATGGCCGCTCCCTCGAACAGTCCGCGCCGAAACTCCCTGACATTTTCATTTGCGGCGCTGAGAAACGCCCTTGGCACGAAAACGAAGCTGGCCGCATTCATGAAGAAGCCGACGGACCGTTGTGAAAGATCGACACAAAACGAGAAGACACCGAGATGGGTCTCGGAGCCAAGCAACAAAACTATGTATCGGATGCCGACAAACACGCCGCTCTCGGCCAGATTGCTCAACACAAATCCCCAGCCAGTGACCAGAGACCCGGCAAGATAGGAAAAGCCAGGCCGTCTCAGATTCCTAGGTCCCAGCAAGGCAAATGAAATCAGCGCTCCGACGAAATAGCTGAGCGAAAAGGCTGCAAGAGCCGAGCCTACTTTCGCATCTCCGACAAGCAGGACTATGGCTCCTGCCTGGTATGCGACGGCCTGGCCAATCGCCGACCAACCGTACGCCCACAAGCGCAGTTGTGACCTCAAAATCTCTTGAAGTGCGGTGTGCAAGCCGAAAGAAACGATGATGGTCGCGGCAACGGCATTGCCAAATCCCAGCCACGTCAGTGCCAGTCCAGACAGGACGACAAACAACGCCACAACTGCCAGCACGGTCAAGATGGACGATACGTACTCTCTACCCATTCCCGCGGCATGCATTTTTGCGGAAACCGGCATTATCGAATAGGTCGCGACCCCAAAAACAAGTGTCGAAATAAATGAAACTGTTGCAATCGTCGTGCTGAAAATACCGTACTGTCCAGTCTCCAGATGGCTGCCGATGTACAGCAACGTCGCTATGTTCAGAAGACCAGGAACAATTCGTATTACGATGGCTTCCACCAACTTCCACAGGCTGGCTTCTTTCATGAAGTCACCCGCACGAATGACCTCTTGAGCAAGAACGGGAAACTCAAGGCACCAAAGCTCAAACAGGCAAGAACCGCCTTGCCCAGGAACCGAACCGACCGATATCGTCCTAGCCAGAACGCCTTGATGTAGTTCAAGTTCAGCAACAACATCGGGTACGCATTTTGCCGCTGAAGAAGCCGAATCCTTGCCGTCATCCCCTCCGGCAAATATCGTTTCCGTCCAATCTCGACATTGACACAGATAACGTCGTATTCGATCGCCAATCTGGACCAGAGAAGAGATGTTGGAACACGGCGGAACCGCCCCGCTGGGGGCACGGCAACCCGTTTAAGCAAAGGAGTTTTGATGACCTCCTTCTTGTCGCCGACCACCCGTTCGTCGGCCCGCATCTTTATCAGGTTTGTCCGTTCCGACGGAAATGGCTCTGCTGCCGTCTCTGGGTGGCCAAGAGCCATCGAGAACACAAAACCCGCAATCTTCTCATCGACACTTCTCTGCGAGAGGTGCTCACAGACTTCCGGCAAGCGATCGGTGAAGAGATCGTCGTCATCATCGAAGACCATGCAATAGTCGCCAGTGGCGGAAGCAATCGCCGAAAACATCGCGCGGCCTCTGCCGTCATTCGGGCCGGTGGTGACCACCAAACTGGCATCGCGAGATGCGATTTCCGCAAGCGCTTCGTTCGTTCCGTCGGTCGAACCGTCGACATGGACACATATCTGCAATGGGCAGTTCGTACGCAGCAGTTGCTGAACCAGCGCCGCAACGCGATCACGCCGATTGAACGTGGGGATGCAGACGCTCAATAGCGCCTGGGACTGCATTGGATTGCAGACTGCCTGTTTGCGAGCCGTATCGATTCCATCTGCTCCTGGTTACGTGATCATGGAACAGCGCGGATCAGCCGGGAAACGCCGAGCCTTATCCCCGCCCGAAATACGCCTGGTACCACTCGACGAACCGGCCGACGCCCTCGGTCACTGTCGTCGTCGGGCGGTAGCCGACCGCCTGCTCCAGCGCCGAGGTGTCGGCGAAGGTATCGGGCACGTCGCCGGGCTGCAGCGGCAAAAGTTCGACGATGGCTTTGCGGCCCAGCGCGTTTTCCAGCGCCTCGACATAGGCGGTCAGCTTCACCGGGTTGTTGTTGCCGATGTTGAAGATGCGCCAGGGGGCGCTGCTTGTGGCCGGATCGGGACGGCTGGAGTCCCAGGCGGCATTGCCCGTGGGCGGGCTGTCGCTGGCGCGGATCACGCCTTCGGCGATGTCATCGACATAGGTGAAGTCGCGCGTGTGGTTGCCGTTGTTGAACAGCTTGACCGGCGCGCCGGCCAGGATGTTCCTGGTGAACAGGAACAGCGCCATGTCCGGGCGACCCCAGGGACCATAGACGGTGAAGAAGCGAAGCCCGGTCGTCGGCAATCGGAACAGATGGCTGTAGCTGTGCGCCATCAGCTCGTTGGCGCGCTTGGTCGCGG
>NZ_JAMYLI010000009.1:0-70000 GCF_040317955.1 Mesorhizobium sp. M1342
CCCCGCCCGCGTCGCGGTCTCTGTCCCCGCCGCTGTGTGGGGCGGGGGGGGGGCCTCCCCCCCCCGCCCCCCCCCAACCCCCCCCGCCCCCCCCCCCCCCCCCCCCCCCCGCCTTGGAGATCATTTCTTCGGCAACAGCTTGATGCCGGGTGCCGGGTTTTCCAGCGCGTCCTCATCCTGGCCGGCTGCCGGGATTTCGATCCAGCGGTCGGCGGCCCCATCGCATTCCTGCACAACCGGGAAGTAAAGCTTCTGGCCGACAGGGAGATCCGCCGTCAGCGTCGCGCGGAAGACGAACTCGTCGTAGAATTCATCTGGCAGGCTGCCGCCGCTCCAGTCGACCTCCTTGACCCCGTCGGCAACCGCCTGACCATAGAGCTGGTAGGATTTGTCGTACTTGCCCTTCTTGGTCTGCAGCGTCCAGCCAGGCTTCGGCATCGGCTTCACCGCGATCACCCCTTCCGGAATCTGCACGCGCACGGCGATCGTCGCCTTGCCCTCGCAACCATGCGGCACGCGCAAAACGGCCTTGTAGGTCGACCCAACGGCCGCTTCCTGCGTTTCGAACGTGATATGCGCGAAGGCGGCACTGGTTCCGAGCACGAGAAGTACTGCGGCCGACAAAAGATACTTGTTCATGATGGTCCCTCAAATTTCAAACTGGCCGGGTCAATTGGCGTGATCGTCCATGGCGCCACCGCCCATGCCTTCGACAGCGAAATCGACGCTGACGGCGCCGGCCTTTTCGAAGGTCAGGGTAGCGGAGAACTTTTCGCCCTGTTTGGGTTGCCGCTTCAGGCCGATGAACATCAAATGATAGCCGCCAGGCGCAAGGGCTACCTTGCCGCCGGCCGGAATTTCCAGGCCGCCGGCAACCGGCCGCATGGTCATGACGCCGTCCTTGACGCCCATCTGATGCAGCTCGGCCTTTTCAGAGACATCGGAGGAAATCGACACCAGCCGGTCCGGCGCACTGCCGTTGTTGGTGATGGTGAAATAGCCGCCGGCGACCTTGGCGCCGGCCGGCGTGGCGCGCGACCAGGGGTGGCCGATTTCGAGATCGCCAACCTTGAACTCATGCGCGAGGACGGACTGGGCGCCTGTGAACAGCAGCGCAAGAGCCAGCACGGCAATGCCGACACGCTCTTCGATGCCGCGTAGAATGCCGCCGGGCATAAGACGCGCGGCGTCAGGGAAAAAATAGGACATGGTTGCTCCATGAAGTGAAGGTCGCGCCGTTGCCGGTCGCGAGCAGTTTGATCTTTGGATGGGTACGCCCACGAAAGGTTCCGCCGGGCAAACAGGCTCAGGCCGTCAGCGGCGGCGCACGCGGGTTCGACGGCGAGCGCTCACGCGCAAAGTCGAGATGGATGACCGCCGGAAAAACAAAGGCGACCGTTTTGAAGGAAAGGCTGCCCAGCGCCAGGCCAGCACCGGGCGGCGGCGCAAAGGCCGCCGAAACCATGCTGCAGCCGAGCACGCAGCATGCCGGAAGATGGGACGGCGGCTGGTTGTCTCCGGGAAGCTGGGTTGCGCCCTCATGGGTGCAGATGACGTTGCCGAAGGCGTCGAGCTGCGATGCATTGGGACTGGTGCCGAAGGCGAATGCTCCGAGCGTCGACTGGAGCAACAGCAGATAGGCCGCGACCAGCGCGACCGGCATGCTCCACCGTCTCCTCGATACGCCCAAAGCCCTGCCTCTTAGCAGCAATGAACCATATCTAGCACGGCGCCGGCGGGTGGAAAATCGCCAAATCGCCGCGGCGCCAACGCGGCAGGCTCAATGCATGTCGCCCAAAAGTATAGCGGTTTTGGGACAACGACATGCATGAACAAGACACTGAACCGCGATGCGGTTCAGGATTTTTGCAGCGACCGGCTCTCCGGGATCGAGGTCAGCAATGTCTGGCGCGCCGACTTCAGGTGCTTGCGGCAAGCGGCGTCGACCTTGCCGAGATCGCGTGATTTCAGCGCCTCTATGTAGACCAGATGCTCACCGATCGCGACTTCGTTGCGCTCGCGTTCCTGCGCCTTGTTCCACTGGTAATGGTAGTGGAAGATCATGGCGATGACATCGTAGAAATCGACGATGAAGCGGTTGCGCGACGCCCGGTGGATGAGCCGGTGGAAGCGCTCGTCGAGTTCGGAGAACTCGGTGAAGCGGGTGGCGATGTCGTTTGCCAACTGGCGATGCTCGTCTTCCAGACGGTCGAGATCGGTCCAGACCGCGCTGTCCTGCGGTAAAACGGCAAAGGCAGCCGCCGAGCGCAGTTCGAACATTTCGCGGATTTCGGTCAGCTCCAGCGCGAAGGCGCGGGTAAAACCCTTCAGCACCCAGTGACTGTTGCGACGCTTCTCGATCAGGCCGAAGCGGGAGAAGCGGATCAGGAACTCGCGCACGCTGGTGGTGCCGACGCCGATCTCACGCGCCAGTTCGAGTTCGTTGATCTGCATGCCGGCTTCGGCACCGCCGGCGAGCAGCCGACGCATGAACGACCGTTCGATGATCTCGGCCAGCGTGTCGGTCTCCTCCTCGGGGAAGAAATCATCGGGACGCGTCTCGCGCAGCACCGTCTTGGCGCGCTTGTTCCAGGCGATCAGCCCAGTCTCTTCCATGCGCGCCAGAATGGTGCGCACCGTGGTACGGCTGACGCCAAGCAAGGTACCCAGTTCCGGCTCCGAAGGCAGGCTGCGCGTTTCGTCGAGCAGCCGCAGGCAGCGGTTGTAGGCATCCTTGTAGACGTTGTTGCTCTTCGACATCCCTGATCCGTTGCACCCGTCGCTTGCCGCGGCCGGTTTGAAGCGCGATATGACGTTCCCATGGCCCTGAAAAGCGAATTCGCTTTCCGGAACACCCAAGGCATGCGGAACTCCCCGGTGAAAAAACAATTGACGCAAAACTGTTTTTTCACGATAAAAGACAATATCTCTAAACAGACGCGTGTCAATCCGTCCGCGTAACCCAGGATCACCCAGGAAACCGCCCGTGAACGCCTCCAACTGCATTCTTCTGTCCCCCGCCGACAATGTCGCCGTCGCCAACGGCCGCATCGAGATCGGCACCGCGCTGCCGGGCGGTGCCGTCGCCAGTGTGTTGATCGAGCCCGGCCACAAGGTGGCGATCAAGCCGATCGCCGCCGGCGAGGCCGTGGTGAAATACGCCCAGGCGATCGGTCGCGCGACACAGGATATTGCGGCGGGCGAGCACGTGCATTCGCACAATCTGGTTTTCGAATCCGGCCGCTTGCCGGTCGTGCCGCCGAGCGAGGCCGAGCACGCGACGGAGGCCGACCGCGCCCGCACCTTCATGGGCTATCGCCGCGCCGATGGCCGCGCCGGCACGCGCAACTTCATCGGCATCGTCGCCAGCGTCAATTGCTCGGCCACCGTCTGCCATTCCATCGCCGACACCGCCAACCGCACGCTTTTGCCGAAATACCCCGGCATCGACGGCTTCGTGCCGATCGTGCACGGCCAGGGCTGCGGCATGAGCGGCACCGGCGACGGCATGATGGTGCTGCACCGTACACTCGCCGGCTACGCCCGCCACCCGAATTTCGGCGGCGTGCTGATGGTCGGCCTCGGCTGCGAGGTCAACCAGCTCACCCTCTACGGCCAAAAGGGCGTCGCTGCCGGCAAGCGCCATTTCAACATCCAGGACGCCGGCGGATCGCGCAAATCGGTGGAAAAGGCGATGGGCGTGCTGGCCGAGATCGCCGAGGAAGTCGGCCAGCTGAAGCGTGAGCCGATCCCGGTCAGCGAGATCGTCGTCGGCCTGCAATGCGGCGGCTCCGACGGCATGTCGGGCATTACAGCCAATCCGGCGCTGGGCGCGGCTGTCGATATCCTGGCTGGCGTCGGCGGCATCGGCATCCTCTCCGAGACGACCGAGATCTATGGCGCCGAACATCTGCTTGCTTACCGCGCGGCAACGCCGGAGATCGCGCAGAAGCTCGACGGCTTCGTGAAATGGTGGGA
Source organism: Mesorhizobium sp. M1342 (assembly GCF_040317955.1). Lineage (NCBI taxonomy): Bacteria > Pseudomonadati > Pseudomonadota > Alphaproteobacteria > Hyphomicrobiales > Phyllobacteriaceae > Mesorhizobium > Mesorhizobium sp. M1342. Next base: position 3,979 of record NZ_JAMYLI010000009.1, read on the forward strand.
GGACCATGTCGCCAAGCACGGCGCCTCGATCGACAACAATCCCTCGCCCGGCAACAAGCGCGGCGGCCTCACCACCATCCTGGAGAAGTCGCTCGGCGCGGTCGCCAAGGGCGGCCAGACGCCGCTCAACGGCGTCTTCGGCTACGCCGAAAAAGTCACTGGCAGCGGCCTGGTGTTCATGGACACGCCCGGCTACGACCCGGTTTCGGCGACCGGCCAGGTGGCGGGCGGCGCCAACGTCATCGTCTTCACCACCGGCCGTGGCTCCTGCTTCGGCTGCCGTCCGACGCCGTCGATCAAGGTCGCCACCAACTCGACGATGTACCACCAGATGGAAGAGGACATGGACGTCAATTGCGGCGTCATCGCCTCGGGTGAAAAGACCATCGCCGGCATGGGCCGCGAGATCTTCGAACTGATCGTCGAAACGGCTTCCGGCCGCAAGACCAAGAGCGAGGACTTCGGCTACGGCGACAACGAGTTCGTGCCCTGGCATCTGGGCGCAACACTTTAGATTTTACTGATATAAAGTAGACTGCGCGCCGGCCAGTTGGCTGGCCACGGGGAGGTTGTGCATGGAAAGACGCCGCATCGGCCAGACAGCGCTGGAAGTCACCGAGGTCAGCTTTGGCGGCGCTGCACTTGGCGGCCTTTACCGCGCCTGTTCGCGCGAAGCGGCGATGGAGACGCTGCAGGGCGCCTGGGATGCCGGCCTGCGCTATTTCGACACCGCACCCTTTTACGGTTTCGGACTGTCGGAGCGCCGCTTCGGCGACTTCCTGCGCTACAAGCCGCGCGATTCCTATGTGCTGTCGACCAAGGTCGGCCGGCTGTTCCGCCCGGTGTCGGAGGATCAGGTTCCCGATCACTCCTATGTCGATCCGCTGCCCTTCGCGCTCGACTACGACTATTCCTACGACGGCATCATGCGGTCGGTCGAGTTCAGCTATGCGCGGCTTGGCCTAAACAGGATAGACATCCTGTTTGTCCACGACATCGGCGCCTACACCCATGGTGTTGAGAAGACCAAGCTGCACTTTCGCGACCTGATGGACGGCGGCCTCAAGGCACTCGAAGAGCTGAAACGGTCCGGCGTCATTTCCGCCTATGGGCTTGGCGTCAACGAGGTGCAGATCTGTCTGGACGTGATGCGCGAGGCGCCGCTCGACTGCATCCTGCTTGCCAGCCGCTATTCCTTGCTCGACCGCAGTGCCGAAGCGGAGTTGCTGCCCCTATGCCGGGCGCGGCAGACCTCCTTGGTCATTGGCGGCGTGTTCAACTCCGGCATCCTGGCGACCGGGCCGGTGCAAGGCGCACATTTCGACTACCGCCCTGCCAGCCATGACGTGCTCGACCGCGTCGGCGCAATGGAAAGGATCGCCGCCGAGGGTGGCTATCCGCTCGCCGCCGCCGCGTTCCAATTCCCCTTGCATGAACCTGCCGTCGCCACCGTGCTGACCGGCACCGCCAAGCTGGCGAACCTGACGCGTAACCTCCAACTGCTCGACATCGACGTGCCGGAGACGGAATACGCCAGATATCGTCCCCACACGCTGGTGCAGGAGCTGGCGTGAAACTTCATATTCTTGCGGTCACACGAAGGAATGAATATTCCATGTTGACGAAATGTTGGAATTAATATTCCATACATTCCCAGAACGGAACGGAAGCGTGACGGCGTCAATGGGGAGCAGCGCGGTGGATTTGCTTCTGCCAGACCTCGCAAGGACTGATCAAACACCGCTTGCATCGATCTGTTCGATGCATTATCAAAACATGGCAATTGTTTTTTATTGATAAAGTTCTGTTTGGGCCACGCCTATCCGGACGGAGCTTCCGTAACGTTCACCGGGCGACTTTAGGGAGGAAACCTCATGAAATTCGCGACCAGCATTCTCAACCGCCGCGCCGTCATGGCGCTGGCAGCAGCTTCGATGCTCGCCGGCGTCATGCATTCGGCGCCGGTTTCGGCGGCGGACGTCACCATTCCGATCATCGTCAAGGACACCACGTCCTTCTACTGGCAGATCGTTCTGGCCGGCGCCCGCAAGGCCGGCAAGGATCTCGGCGTCAACGTGCCGGAACTCGGTGCCCAGGCTGAAACCGACGTCAACGGCCAGGTCTCGATCCTCGAGAACGCCGTTGCCAGCAACCCGGCGGCCATCGTCATTGCGCCGACCGAGTTCAAGGCGCTTGGCAAGCCGATCGATGAAGCCGCTGCCAAGGTCAAGGTCATCGGCATCGACTCCGGCGCCGACTCCAAGGCCTTCACCTCGTTCCTGACCACCGACAACGTCCAGGGCGGCCGCGTCGCTGCCGACGGCCTCGCAGCCGCCATCGGCGCCGCCAACGGCGGCAAGATCGAGGGCGACGTCGCCCTGATCACCAACGCACCGGGCGCAGGCTCGCTCGAACAGCGCAAGCAGGGCTTCACCGAACAGCTGGCCGCCAAATATCCGGGCCTCAAGCTGGTTGCCGACAAATACGCCGACGGTCAGGCCACCACCGGCCTCAACATCGCCACCGACCTGATCACCGCCAACCCGAACCTCAAGGGCATCTTCGCTTCCAACCTGATCATGGCGCAGGGCGTCGGCCAGGCTGTCGCGGAAAACAGCCTTGGCGGCAAACTGGCGCTGGTCGGTTTCGACAGCGACGAGAAGCTGATCAAGTTCCTCAACGACGGCGTCATTTCCGCCCTCGTCGTCCAGGATCCGTACCGGATGGGCTATGACGGCATCAAGACCGCACTCGCCGCCTCCAAGGGCGAGAAGGTCGAAGCCAATGTCGACACCGGCGCCAATCTGGTGACCAAGGACAACATGAAAGACCCCAAGATCGACGCGCTGCTCAATCCGAAGCTCTGAGCCGTCGCATCCGCAATCGTCTCCGGGGCACCTCGCCCCGGAGACACAAGCTGCCGCACAAACGGCTTGGCAATCCGCACGCCTGAGCTAGGCTGTTTTCGAGGCATATCCTTGCCTCGCCGCGTGCCAATCGTGAGGCCAGCCTGGGGAGCCATCGGGGAGGCCAATCTGGGAGGATTGTCATGATTTCGACGGCGCAGGAACTGCATCCCACACCCGTTCTGGAACCGGGGCGGACCATCCTCGAATTGCGCGGGCTGGAGAAGCGCTATCCCGGCACCCACGCGCTGAAGCCGGTCGACCTCGCCTTCAAGTCCGGTGAGATCCACGCCATCGTCGGCGAGAACGGCGCCGGCAAATCCACGCTCATCAAGCTTCTGACCGGCGTCATGCCGCGCACCTCCGGAGAGATCGCCTGGGAGGGCCAGCCGGCCGCCCTGGCGACGCCGCACGAGGCGATGGCGCTCGGCATCAATGCCGTGCACCAGGAAGTCGTGCTGTGCCGTCACCTGACTGTCGCCGCCAACATGTTCCTCGGCGAGGAGAATTCACGCTTCGGCATCCTGCAGCAGCGCGCTATGGTCAGGCAAGCGCAGACGATCATCGACGACCTCGGCTTCGACCTGCCGGCGCATGTCACGCTCGGCGACCTGACCATCGGCCAGCAGCAGCTGATAGCCGCCGCCCGCGCCACCGTGCGCGGCACCAAATTCCTGATCTTTGACGAGCCGACCGCCTACCTCACCCGCAAGGAGGCCGACCAGCTCTTCACCCTGATCCGTCGGCTGAAGGGCGAAGGCGTGACCATCATCTACATCAGCCACCGCATGGAGGAAGTGTTCGAGCTCGCCGACCGTGTTTCCGTGCTGCGCGACGGCACGCTGGTCGGCACCCGCAACATCGCCGAGACCAACGATGCCGAACTGGTCAAGATGATGATCAACCGCTCGATCGAGCAGGTCTATCACAAGGAGCATTTCACGCCGGGCGCCGCCATCATCGAGGCGAGGAACCTGTCCGGCAAGGGCTTCGAGAATGTCTCGATGACGGTACGCGCCGGCGAGATCGTCGGACTCTATGGCCTGATCGGCGCCGGACGCAGCGAGTTCGTCACCACGCTTTACGGCCGCCACCGCAAATCCGCCGGCCAGATCTTCTGGGACGGCAAGGAGGTGCAGGTCAATTCCGAACATGACGCGATCAAGCTCGGCCTGGCGCTGGCGCCGGAGAGCCGCCGCGACCAGGGCCTCTGCCTCAACCTGCCGGTCGGCTTCAACCTGAACCTCCCGATCTACAAGCGTATCTCGAACAATCTGCTGATTTCGAGCACGCAGGAGAAGACGCAAGCCGATCGCCAGATCGCCGATCTGCGCATCAAGACACCGACGCGCGGCGCGCTGGCATCCAGCCTGTCGGGCGGCAACCAGCAGAAGATCGTCATCGGCAAATGGCTGGCGCACGGCGCCAAGCTGTTCATCTTCGACGAACCGACGGTCGGCGTCGATGTCGGCACCAAGGCCGAGATCTACCGCCTGTTCGGCGCACTTTTGTCAAAGGGCGCCGGCATCATCCTGATCTCGTCCTATCTGCCGGAAGTCTATGAACTCGCCGACACGCTGCATGTGTTCCGGCGCGGCAAACTGGTGGCGACGCACGGTTTTCACGCCGCCAGCCACGAGGATATTCTCACTCAGGCGCTCGCCGAGAAACAAGAAAAGCTGGGAGGACAAATATGAGCACCGAGGCGATTGCCATCGAAAAACCGAAGCGCAACTATAATGTCCTGTTTGGGCTGACGCTTCTGGCGCTGCTGGTTCTGCTCTGGATCCTTCTCTCCGTGGCGACGACGAGCTTCGCCTCCGCCAACAACATGGCCAATCTCTTGCGCCAGGGCTCGATGATCGCCATCATGGCGGTCGGCCAGACCTTCGTCATCATCACCGGCGGCATCGACCTGTCGGTCGGCGCCGTGGTCGGTTTCGCCACCGTGGTCGTGGCCATGATGATCAATGCCGGCTTCCCCATCTGGCTCGCCATTCTGGTGACGCTGCTGGTCGGCGTCGCCATCGGCATGTTCCACGGCTTCGGCATCGTCAAGATGGGCCTGCCGCCCTTCATCATCACGCTGGCGACGCTGACCTCGCTGCGCGGCATCGGCCTTTTGATGACCAACGGCAATTCGATCAACATCAACAGCGACACCTTCACCGCCTTCTCGCGCAATTCCTTCATCGGCATCCCCAACCTGTTCTGGATGGTGATCCTGGTCGGCATTCCGGCCTATATTTTCCTGCACCACAGCCGCTGGGGCCGATACCTGTTTTCGGTCGGCTCCAACGCCGAGGCCTCGCGCCTGTCCGGCGTCAATGTCCAGCGCACCATCTACATGGCCTACACGCTGTCGGGCCTGTGCGCCGCCTTTGTCGGCGTGCTGCTGGCGGCCCGCATCGGCATCGGCAACCCGACGCAGGCCGAGGGCTGGGAGCTGCAGGCGATCGCGTCTTCGGTCATCGGCGGCACCTCGCTGTTCGGCGCCGTCGGCTCGGTGCATGGGCCGCTGCTCGGCGCCTTCATCCTGGCCACCATCAACAACGGCGCCAACCTGCTCAACGTCAACTCTTTCTGGCAGCGCATCATCACTGGCGCGCTGATCATCATCATCGTCTACTTCGACGGCCTGCGCCGCCGCGGCAAGTAGCGATCCCGCAATCAACCGCCGGCCCGCCACACCAACGGGCCGGCGATTTCATGACTGGATTAGCGCATGAAAGCCGTCCTCTGCCGTTCGCCCGGCGATCTTGTCCTTGAAGACCGGCCCGCACCAGAGGCACCGCCTCCCGGCTGGGCGCTGGTGGCGGTCAGCCATGTCGGCATCTGCGGCACCGACTACCACATTTTCGAGGGCAAGCACCCGTTCCTCGCCTATCCCCGCATCATGGGCCATGAGGTGTCGGGAACGATCGTCGAGGCCGGCGACGGCGTCGATCTTGCCGTTGGTGAGCCCGTGGTGATCAACCCCTATCTTTCCTGCGGCAAGTGCATCGCCTGCCGGCACGGCAAGCCCAATTGCTGCGTCAGGATCGAGGTCTTGGGCGTGCATCGAGACGGCGCCATGTGCGAACGGATTCTGGTGCCGGCGCAAAATCTCTATCCCGCCAACGGCCTGTCGCTGGCCGACGCCGCCGCAGTCGAGTTCCTGGCCATCGGAGCGCATGCCGTGCGGCGCGCTCGCGCCGACCCTAACGCCCGCACGCTGGTCATCGGCGCTGGCCCGATCGGGCTCGGTACCGCCATCTTCGCCCGCATCGCCGGGCTCGACGTGACGCTGCTCGACATGAGCAGTGAAAGGCTCGCCTTCGCCGCGAACGAGCTTGGTTTCCAGACCCTCGACGGCTCGCGCGGCGCGGTGCCCGATCTGGTCAAGGGAGCGACATCAGGCGAAGGCTTCGATGTCGTCTTCGACGCCACCGGCAACACCCAGTCGGTGCAGTCGGCCTTCGCCCATGTCGCGCATGGCGGAACGCTGGTGCTGGTCTCCGTCGTCAAGGACGACATCAGCTTTTCCGATCCGGAATTCCACAAACGCGAGATGACGCTGATCGGCAGCCGCAACGCGCTGCGCGCCGACTTCGATCACGTCGCCGCCTCGATCCGCAACGGCGCCGTGCCCCTGGCCAAGCTCGTCACACACCGCACCACACTCGCCGACACGCCGCATGATCTGGCTCGTTGGGCACACGAGAAATCGGGCCTGATCAAGGCTGTGATCGAGGTCGGATAGAGGCGCCTGTTCGACACGAATTCGGAGATCGTTGAGCGCCCAACTTGGTAGATCTGATGCTTTGGCGACTAGCCGCAACATCCATCGCTTCGTCATCCTATGGCGGAGCAAGGAGCGAAGCGGCGCAGACCATAGGATCCATGCCGTGACCTGAGAGCGTTGCTTCGGTGCAGAATTCTGCGCCGCTGCGCTCTTCGCCCGAGATCGCGGCATGGATCCTTGGGTCTCCGCGACGGAGCTGCGCTCCTGCTTCGCCCAAGGATGACGACGTTAGCTACAGCGCCGACAGCTTCAGCTCCACCCGTTCGGCCGGGAAGCGCGACTCGGAAAACTGGATCGGCTGGCCGTCCGGCGTCACGTTGACGGCAACCGTGACCAGCACGATGGCGCCCGGCAGCAGGTCGAGGTCGGCAAGGTCCGCCGCATCGGCATGGCGCGCCGACAGCACGGTCGATTGCCGGAGATAGTCGTCGATGCCGAAACGCGCCAGCGATGCGGTGATCGAGCCGGTTTGCGCCATCGCGGCATCGATGCCGGCAAAGCGCCGGGCCTCGAACCAGCCGGCAGCACGCGACACCGGCCGTCCGTCGGCTTCGCCGCGCGTTTCCAACCGGATCACATCGGCTCCCCTGGCAAGGCCAAGGCCCTCGGCGACGCGCTGGCTGGCCGGCTCGATCGACGAGGCGAGCAGGACGATGTGCCGTTCCGTCGTTTGCCCTTGCAGCCCTGTCGAAAAGCGTGTGCGCGCGCCGATCGGATAGGACAGCCGCTTGCGCGACAGTACGAAGGTGCCGCGCCCCTGCTCGGCCCGCAGCACGCCTTCCCTTACAAGGGCCGATATGGCGCTGCGCACCGTGTGACGGTTGACGCCATAGCGTTCTGCCAGCGCCACCTCCGGCGGCAACGCTGCATTCTCCGTGAAATCGCCGATCGCGATCGCATGCAGGATCTTGTCGGCGATCTGCCGCCACAGCGAAACGCCACTGCGCCGCTCGATGCTGTCCGCTGCCAGCCGCCCGACTATCATTGCCCCAACCTTCCAGCGCCCAGTCTTATATCGCTGTCATCCACCCGTCATGGACACGCGTTAGATAATAGGTATAATTTGTATAGTTGTCTATATCAATAGACAAATTGACAAAGAGGAATGCTGCTGATGCGAGGACAGGAAGCCCGCGACCAGGCCGAGCGCAAGGCCGCCATGGCGACACTGGCGCAATCCAGCGGCGATGACATCGTCCGGCTCTGGAACCAAGCCGGGCTGCCTTCGGACGCCGAGTTGCTGCGCGGCCCTGAAACCGGCCTGGTCACCCTGCGCGGGCGCATCGGCGGCGGCGGCGCTCCCTTCAATGTCGGCGAGGCGACCGTCACCCGCGCCACCGTCCGGCTGCCCTCCGGGCAGGTCGGCCATTGCTATGCGCTTGGCCGCGACAAGCAGAAGGCGAAGCTGGCGGCCATTGCCGACGCGCTGTGGCAGGACCCTGCCCGCCGCAATGAGGTCGAGACCGGACTGATAGCGCCCCTGCGGTCGGCTCTGACCGCAGCGCATGAAAAACGCCGCGCCGAGACGGCGGCAACGAAGGTGGATTTCTTCACCATGGTTCGCGGAGAAGACTGATGGACATTGCAGCGCAATCGATCGAGGGCGGTTTCGCCGATCCGGTCTTCAACGCCCAGACCGTGTTCCGCGCGGTCATGGACGCAATGGCGCGGCCAGGCAGCGTGCAGCCGCTGCCGGCCTTCGCCCGCCCGCCGGCGCCGCTCTCGGCGACCGCCGGCGCCATCGCACTGGCGCTGTGCGATAACGACACCCCGCTCTGGCTCGACCAGACCCTGCAAGCTTCCACCGCGATCAGACCCTGGCTTGGGTTCCACACCGGCGCGCCCGTGGCCAACACACCGGCCGATGCGCATTTCGCCTTCATCGCGGCCCCGGCCGAGATGATGTCGCTCGATGGTTTTTCGCAGGGCACGCAGGACTATCCCGACCGTTCGACCACGCTGATCCTGCAAGTCGGCGATCTCGTGTCCGGCACGCCGCTGTTGCTCGAAGGTCCCGGCATCGAAACCAGCGCCACGATCGCGCCGGCACAGATGCCGCGCCATTTCGTCGAGCAGTGGAAGCAGAATAACCAGCGCTTTCCGCGCGGCGTCGACATCATACTCGCCACATCAGATGGCATTGTCTGCCTGCCGCGCACGACGCGCATCAAGACAATGGAGGCGTAAAAAATGTATGTCGCGGTAAAAGGTGGCGAAGCCGCAATCGCCAACGCCCACAGCCTGCTTGCCGACCGCCGACGCGGCGACCGTTCGGTGCCGGCCCTTCGCCTCGACCAGATCGTCGAGCAGCTGGCGCTCGGCGTGGATCGGGTGATGAGCGAAGGCTCGCTCTACGACCGTGAGTTGGCGGCACTCGCAATCGTCCAGGCGCGCGGCGACCTGATCGAGGCGATCTTCCTGGTGCGCGCCTATCGCACCACGCTGCCGCGCTTCGGCTACACCAGGCCCATCGACACCGCCGGAATGCTGGTCGAGCGGCGCGTGTCGGCGACCTATAAGGACCTGCCCGGCGGCCAATTGCTCGGGCCCACATTCGACTACACCCACCGGCTGCTCGATCCCGAGCTTGCCGCCGGCGCCGACGTCGCCGAGCCCTTGCGGCGCGAGACGGAAGCGCAAGCCATGCCGCGCGTATCGGCGATCCTCGCCCGCGAAGGCTTGATCGAACCGGACGGCGACATGCCGCAGGACCATGTCCCCGGCGACATCACCCGCGAGCCGCTGGAATTCCCGATGGCGCGCGACATCCGCCTGCAGGCGCTGTCACGCGGCGACGAGGGCTTTTTGCTGGCGCTCGGCTATTCCACCCAGCGCGGCTATGCCCGCAACCATCCCTTCGTCGGCGAGATCCGCATCGGCGAGGTCGAGCTTGAGCTCGACGTGCCCGAACTGCCCTTCGCTGTCCCGCTCGGCACTGTCCGCGTCACCGAATGCCAGATGGTCAACCAGTTCAAAGGCTCAGCCAAGGCGCCGCCGCAGTTCACCCGCGGCTACGGCCTGGTCTTCGGCCAGAGCGAGCGCAAGGCGATGGCGATGGCGCTTTGCGACCGGGCGCTGCGCGCCTCCGAACTCGGCGAGGATGTCGTCGCCGCCGCGCAGGACGAGGAGTTCGTCATTTCGCATTCCGACAACGTCCAGGCGACCGGCTTCGTCGAACATCTGAAGCTGCCGCACTATGTCGACTTCCAGGCCGAACTCGACCTCGTGCGCCGCATGCGCGCCGAATACGACGCCCGCGGAAATGCCGACATGCTGGAAGACAAGAAGGAGGCGGCGGAATGAGCCTAGTCGCCCGACCCGCCATCACCGCCACCGCTGTCGTGCGAATGGTCGCCATGCCCGCCACTGTAGCCGCCGCCGATGCCAACGCTCTCGCCATGCGCGCCTTCCCTGGCTGCGGGAAAAACCATTCTTCGGAGGATAAACGCGACCACGCCGACGAACGCCAGCAGCAGAATTCCGATATGCAGCCAAGCGGTCTGGGTCATCCGATTTCGCCCCTGTTTCCGCGTCCTGGACGCCAATTCAATAGCACAATGTGGATGTGATCGCCATGACCGACATCGCCACCTACAACTTCGCCTATCTCGACGAGCAGACCAAAAGGATGATCCGCCGGGCGATCCTCAAGGGCATCGCCATTCCCGGCTACCAGGTGCCGTTCGCCTCGCGCGAAATGCCGATGCCCTATGGCTGGGGCACCGGCGGCGTCCAGGTCACCGCTTCAATCATCGGCCCCGATGATGTCTTGAAGGTGATCGACCAGGGTGCCGACGACACCACCAACGCAGTCTCGATCCGTGCCTTCTTCAAGAAGGTCGCCAACGTCGCGGTGACCACCGACACAGCCAGCGCCACCATCATCCAGACCCGTCACCGCATCCCCGAGCGTCCGCTGACGGCGGGCCAGGTGCTTGTTTATCAGGTGCCTATCCCTGAGCCGCTGCGCTTCCTTGAACCGCGAGAGACCGAAACGCGCAAGATGCATGCGCTGGAGGAATACGGCCTCATGCATGTCAAGCTCTACGAGGACATCGCCAAACACGGCCGCATCGCCACCACCTATGCCTATCCGGTCAAGGTCGAGGGCCGCTATGTGATGGACCCGTCGCCGACGCCGAAATTCGACAATCCCAAGATGCATCGCTCACCGGCGCTGCAGCTGTTCGGCGCCGGCCGCGAAAAGCGCATCTATGCGGTGCCGCCGTTCACCGACGTGGTCAGCCTCGACTTCGAGGATCATCCGTTCGAGGTGCAGACCTTCGACCAGCCCTGCGCGCTGTGCGCGGCCGAGAATGTCTATCTCGACGAGGTCATCCTCGACGACCATGGCGGCCACATGTTCGTCTGCTCGGACACAGACCATTGCGAGAAGCGGCGCAACGCCCCTACCTCCCCCTTGTGGGGAGGTCGCGCCGAAGGCGCGGGGGGTCTTGACCAATCTACGGCCCACTCAACCCCCACCCCGGCGCTGCGCGCCGACCCTCCCCACAAGGGGGAGGGTAAGGAGAAGCAATGACCGACGAACCGCTGCTGCGCGTCTCGGCACTTTCCAAATTCTACGGCTCGCGCGTCGGCTGCGACAACGTCTCCTTCGACCTGTGGCCGGGCGAAGTCCTGGCTGTGGTCGGCGAGTCCGGCTCCGGCAAGACGACATTGCTCAACTGCCTGTCGACGCGGCTGCTGCCCTCCTCCGGCACCGCCAGCTACCGCATGCGCGATGGCCAGTTCCGCGAACTCTACCGCATGAGTGAGGCCGAGCGCCGCTTCCTGATGCGCACCGACTGGGGGTTTGTCCACCAAAACCCGGCCGACGGCCTGCGCATGACGGTATCGGCCGGCGCCAATGTCGGCGAGCGGCTGATGGCGGTCGGCGACCGCCACTACGGCAAGATCCGCGCCACCGCGGTCGACTGGCTGTCGCGCGTCGAGATCGACGAGGACCGCATCGACGACGAACCGCGCGCCTTTTCCGGCGGGATGCGCCAGCGCCTGCAGATCGCCCGCAACCTCGTCACCGGCCCGCGTCTGGTGTTCATGGACGAACCGACCGGCGGCCTCGATGTCTCGGTCCAGGCGCGCCTGCTCGATCTGTTGCGCGGGCTGGTCACCGATCTCGGCCTGGCGGCCATCGTCGTCACCCATGACCTTGCCGTGGCGCGGCTGTTGTCGCAGCGCATGATGGTGATGAAGGACGGCCGCGTCGTCGAAAGCGGCCTCACCGACCGCGTGCTCGACGACCCGCGCGCGCCCTACACCCAGTTGCTCGTTTCCTCGATTCTGCAGGTTTGACGATGAAGTCTCAAAGCGCGTGTTCGCGAAACCTTGGCGCGAGGCACCCCCCTCTGGCCTGCCGGCCATCTCCCCCGCAAGGAGGGAGATCGGCTGTCCCTGCTGCGTTCACCAATTACCAAGGCTGCAAGAAAAGCGCCGCGAGTGAAGCTGCCAATCTCCACCCTTGCGGGGGAGATGGCCGGCAGGCCAGAGGGGGGTGCCTCGCGCCGACACCTCGCAAACACCCGCTTCGAGATTTCACCGTTATTCCGCACATGCAATTCCATTGGCCAGAGGGGGGTGCTGGCCCGCAAACCAACAGCGATTGGAGGACCTTCTGATGCCGACGCCCCTCGTTGTCTCAGACGTCGCCAAGAGCTTCACCATGCATCTGCGCGACGGCATCAAATTGCCTGTTATCGCCGGTGTCTCGTTCTCGATCAGGGCCGGCGAATGCACCGTGCTCGGCGGCCCGTCCGGTGCCGGCAAGAGCTCGATCCTGAAGATGCTCTACGGCAACTACGCCGTCGACGAAGGCCAGATCATCGTCAGCCACGATGACGGGCTGATCGACCTCGCCACTGCCAGCCCGCGCACCGTGCTTGCCGTGCGCCGGCAAACGATCGGCTATGTCAGCCAATTCCTGCGCACCGTGCCGCGCGTTTCGGCGCTGGATGTCGTCGCCGAACCGCTGGTCGAGCGCGGCGAGGATCGCGAGATTGCCCGCGGCAAGGCACGCGCCTTGCTGGCGCAGCTCAACCTGCCGGAGAAACTCTGGGCATTGCCACCTGCGACCTTCTCCGGTGGCGAGCAGCAGCGCGTCAACATCGCACGCGGCTTCATCACCGAGCATCCGATCCTGCTGCTCGACGAGCCGACCGCCTCGCTCGACGCCAAAAACCGCGATGTCGTGATTGAACTCATCGCCGCCAAGAAGGCGGCTGATGTCGCGCTGCTCGGCATCTTCCATGACCACGACGTACGCGAGGCGGTTGCCGACCGCATCATCGACGTCACCGCTTTCGCTCCCGGAAAAATCGCCGCATGACCAGGAAATTGTCCGAGACGCCGCTGGTCCATCCGACGGCGGATGTGCAGAATTCGACGCTCGGCCGCTGGACCGAGATCGCCGACCGCAGCCGGGTGTCGGAAAGCGAGCTTGGCGACTATTCCTACATGATGCAGGACTGCGCCGTCTGGTGCGCGACGATCGGCAAGTTCGCCAACATCGCCGCCAGCGTGCGCATCAACGCCACCAACCACCCGACCTGGCGGCCAACGCTGCACCATTTCACCTATCGCGCCTCGGACTACTGGGACGACGCCGAGCACGAGACAGAATTCTTCGCCCAGCGTCGCGCCAGGCGAGTCACCATCGGCCACGACACCTGGCTCGGCCACGGCTCGACCATCCTGCCCGGCGTCACCGTCGGTGACGGCGCGGCGATCGGCGCCGGAGCCGTCGTCTCGAAGGACGTCGCCCCCTACACCATCGTCGCCGGCGTGCCGGCCAAACCGATCCGTGAGCGCTTCGACCGCCGCACCGCCGACCGTTATCAGGCGCTTGCCTGGTGGGACTGGGATCATGCCAGGCTGCGCGCTTCGCTCGACGATTTCCGGGAACTATCGGCCGAGGCCTTCCTGGAAAAATACGAAGGATAATTCTTCACATCATCGTCATGGCAGCCACATGGCAGGACCTGTTCGATGACTCTCTCAAGCTTTTTCGAGCAGCAGGCTCCCGTGATCGAAATCAAAACTCCCGCCTTCTGCGGCTTCAGGGACATGGAGCACTTCGAGGACCTGCTGGCCCTGGGCCGGCCATAACTCCACACCTGTGGAGCGTAACAAAACTGACATCACCGCGACACGGCAGGTTCATGTGGCTGCGTTAGGCGAGTGCCTGACGATCAATATGGTCCAGACTGGAACCTGCCCCATGTCAGCAAATTCCGCCACGCTCGAAATCCGCGGTGTCAGCCGCCGATTTGGTAAGAACACCGCCGTCAGCGACATCAACATTGCGATCCCGCAGGGTCAGATGGTTGGCATTATCGGCCGTTCGGGCGCCGGCAAATCGACCCTTCTTCGCATGATCAACCGTCTCATCGATCCCAGCCAGGGATCGATCTTTTTTGACGGCGCCGAGGTTTCCCAGTTGCGCGGCTCGCCGCTGCGGCGCTGGCAGCGTGACTGCGCCATGATCTTCCAGCAGTTCAACCTGGTGCCGCGCCTCGACGTGCTGACCAACGTGCTGCTCGGCAAGCTGAACCACCGTTCGACCATCACCAACCTGTTCGGCATGTTCTCGCGCGCCGAATGCGCCGAGGCGGTCGCGGCACTCGAGCGGCTCGACATTGCCCGCATCGCGCTGCAGCCCGCAGGCACCTTGTCGGGCGGCCAGCAGCAGCGCGTCGCCATTGCCCGCGCCATGATGCAGCAGCCCAAAGTGATCCTCGCCGACGAGCCGATCGCCTCGCTCGACCCGCTCAACGCCAAGGTGGTGATGGATTCGCTGCAGGACATCAATCTGCGCGACGGCATCACCGTCGTCACCAATCTTCACACGCTGGACACCGCCCGCACCTACTGCAACCGCATCATCGGCATGGCCGCCGGCAAGGTCGTCTTCGACGGCCCGCCGGAAGAACTCAACCGCGAGGCCGTGCGTCTCGTCTACGGCGCCGACAGCAATGGCCAGGAAATCTCCGAGGCCATCACCTCGACCAGCGTTGCCTTCAGCCGAAAGATCGCCGCATCCGCCGGACCGCTCGAGCCCGCATTCCCGGGATACTGAGAGCGGCCTGGATCGACAGCCCGCGTCAAGGGCACCTGTCAAAATCGAGAACGCTGCCGGCGCGGGGCCGGAACCTACAGGAGAGATTACAGATGTTCAGGAAGATGGTTTTCAGCGCCGTTTCGGTGCTCGCCATGGCGACCAGCATGGCCCAGGCCGCCGACATGAAGGAATTTCGCGTCGGCATCCTCGGCGGCGAAAACGAAACCGACCGGCTGCGCAACTACCAGTGCCTCGCCGACCATCTGAAGGCCGAATTCGGCTTCGAAAAGGTTTCGCTGTTCCCCGCCGCCGACTATGACGGCGTCATCCAGGGCCTGCTTGGCGGCACGCTCGACTTCGCCGAACTCGGCGCTTCCGGCTACGCCAGCATCGCTCTCAAGGACCCGAAGGCGGTCACCCCGATCCTCACCACCCAGCAGACCGACGGCGCCACCGGCTACTATTCGATCGGTCTGGCGCTGAAATCCTCGGGGATCACCGATATCAAGTCGGCCAAGGGCAAGAAGCTCGGCTACGCCGATCCGGATTCGACCTCCGGCTATCTGATCCCGCTGACCCAGATCCCGAAGGACACCGGCGCTTCGAACGAAACCTTCTTCGCTTCGACCCAGTTTAACGGCGGCCACGAGAACAACGTTCTGGCCGTGCGCGACGGCAAGGTCGATGTGGCGGTGGACGATTCCTCCGGTATCGGCGACTTCAAGGACGGCTACACCTCGGGCACCTTCCACAAGGAAGTCGCCAAGGGCGCCGTCGACCCCAACGACTTCGTCGAAGTCTGGCGCTCGGGCCTGATCCCGAACGGCCCGCTGGTCGTGCGCACCGCGCTCGGCGACGAAATGACCGCCAAGCTCGCCGACTTCTTCACGCAGTTGCCGAAGAAGGACAAGGCTTGCTTCGAAGGCGTCGAAGGCGGCGACTTTACCGGCTACGTCCCGGTCAAGGCGGACTTCTACAACGTCATCGTCGAAGCCCGTAAGGCAGCCATTGGCGGCTAACGGCGAAATCAGGAAGGGCGGCGTCGAGAAAACGCCGCCCTTCTTGCATGTCCGATCATGACCCTTTCCGTGACAGCCCCTTCCGGCGCCACTCACCAGATGGCCGACGCCTGGCGTCGCCAGACGTCCTTGCGCCGGCTCTACACCGCCATCGGTGTCGGCCTTCTCATCATCGCGCTTGGCAGCACCATGTGGTTCGCCGACGAGGCCAATGCCGGGCATTTCTTCGACCGGTTGCCGCATTTGCTGGACTTCCTGAGCTGGCTCGTCCCCAAGGACTGGAACGATGTCTGGCGGGCGATGTTCGATATCGCTTCCCCGCATGACACCGGCACCCAGGAATTCAACTTTCCGCTTGGCCGCTCGTATGTCTGGGACAGCTTCTACATCCCCGAATATTTCGAGCTGATGCTGACCACGCTCAACGTGGCGTTGGTCTCGACCTTCATCGGCTTCGTCTTCGCCGTGCCGTTCTCCTTCATCGCGGCGCGCAATTTGACGCCGCATCCGGTGCTGAGGCTGATCGTCAAGCGCCTCATGGAACTGCTGCGCGCCTTTCCCGAGATCGTCATCGCGGGCCTGTTCGCCGCCATCGTCTCGATCGGCCCGATCGCCGCCATCATCGCCATCGGCCTGCATTCGATCGGCGCGCTGGGCAAGCTGTTCTACGAGATCAACGAGAATATCGACATGCGCGCCGAAGAGGGCCTGAGGGCTGTCGGCGCCAACTGGTTCGAGCGGGTGCGCTTTGCCGGCCTGCCGCAGGTGCTGCCCAACTTCATGTCCTACACGCTGCTGCGTGTTGAGATAAATGTCCGCATTTCCACCATCATGGGCGCGGTCGGCGGCGGCGGCATCGGCGAGGAGTTGAAGCTGTCGATATCGCGCGGCTTCGGCGCCAAGACGATAGCCCTCGTGCTGCTCCTGTTCACGACGATCTTCATCGTCGACCAGTTCTCCGCCTGGCTGCGCCGCAAGCTGGTCGGCGAGCAGGCCTTCGTGGTGGGGGCTTGACCATGGCTGCCTTGACCGCCGATCAAATCCAGTCGATCGAAGAGCGCTTCCCGCAGGTGTTCCAGCAGCCGTTCCACAAGCGCTTCGGGCCGCTGATGCTGCTTGGCGGCATCTTCCTCTACCTGCTCTATGCCCTGTGGTTCTTCAACCTGCCGCAGGTCATGCGGGAATCGCACTGGGAGCGGCTGCCGCTGTTTCTGACCCAATGGATCAGCTACGACGTGCAGCCGATCTTCCGCCTCGACGAAACGCGGATCACCGCCAAATATCCACGCTTCTCGGTGCTCGGCCCGAACCCAGATCCGGACTGGGTCAAGACCAATGCCGATGGTTCGGTGACGGTCCTTATCGACGGCGCCGCCAAGTCGGTCACCTTCAGCAAGACGCAAGCGACGATAACTGCCAATGGTGAGACCGTTGCGGTCGCGCTAGGCAGCGGCAAGCCGCTGATCTCCGGATCGGTTCCCGGCTGGATCACCGCGCATGAAGATGAGGTCGTCGCCGACATGGGCTTTGCCGGCGAGGCCCGCGTCGCCGTTGACCGCGTCAGGATCCGAAAGCGATTTCTCGGCTGGGCAAACTTCGTCTTCGACACCCGCTCGCCCTTCTTCGGCAAGTCGGCAAGCGAAGTCGCCTCGCTGATCGTCTCCGGACCGGAACTGAAACCAGGCACGTCCAATCTGGCGCTGGCCGGCGACAACATCTGGAACAACGCCCAGTGGCAGCATGGCGATGTCTGGACGAAGCTCTTGCAGACCATCGTCATGGCCTTTCTCGGCACCATGCTTGGCGGCATCGTCGCCTTTCCGCTGGCCTTCTTCGCCGCCCGCAACATCACGCCCAGCCGGCTGGTCAACCAGGTGCTCAAGCGCTTCTTCGACTTCATGCGTTCCATCGACATGCTGATCTGGGCGCTGTTCTTCACCCGTGCCTTCGGGCCGGGACCGCTGGCGGGCAGTGCAGCCATCTTCTTCACCGAGATCGGCACGCTCGGCAAAACCTATTCCGAGGCGCTGGAGAACATCGACGACAAACCGCGCGAGGGTATTACCTCGACCGGAGCCAACGGCCTTCTGGTGCAGCGCTACGGCGTGCTGCCGGAAGTGGTGCCGGTGTTCATCAGCCAGACGCTCTACCAGTGGGAATCCAACACCCGCGGCGCGACCATCATCGGCGCTGTCGGCGCCGGCGGCATCGGCCTGAAGCTGTGGGAAGCGATGCGCACCAACTCCAACTGGGCCAACGTGTTCTACATGGTGCTGCTGATCCTGGCCGTTGTCTTCATCTTCGACAACATCTCCAACTTCCTGCGCCGCCGGCTGAGCCAGACGATCCACGACTACAACAGGATCCAGGCCGAGCAGGGGTAGGCGCCGGCTGCCGTCTCATGAGAAGCCGGCGGGACAGCACCCCCCTCTGTCCTGCCGGACATCTCCCCCGCAAGGGGGGAGATCAGATGTCCGTCGGCCTTCGCTAGTCTCCAGCGTTGGAAGGAAGGCGCCGCCAGCGGAACCGCCAATCTCCCCCTTGCGGGGGAGATGTCCGGCAGGACAGAGGGGGGTGTGAAGGAACGCGGCGGCAGGTGTTGGGCGGCTTCGCTCAGTCCCACTATAAGGAAGGCGCCTACGCCGCCTTCTTCCACCCATTTTTGATATGCTTATACCCTTCCCGATAGACCGCTTCCGGTGTCTCGGAAAAATCGCGCCACACCTTGGTTGCCGCCGCCAAATCTTTCAGCGAACGGCCGAACGCTTCGATCGTCAGCCAGTCGTTATAGCCGCTCTTGCGGATGGCCGAGAATGTTTCCTTCCACGGAATGTTGCCGCGCCCCGGCACGCCGCGATCGTTCTCCGAAATATGGATATGCACGACATTCCGGCGGTGTTTCGTGTAGGCGCCGATCGGGTCGGCCTCCTCGATATTGGCGTGGAAGGTGTCGTACATCGCCTTGATGTGCGGCCGGTCGATGGCGTCGATATGCTCAGACAAATCAGCCATCGTGTTGAGGAGATAGCATTCGAAGCGGTTCAGCGCCTCGAGCCCGATGGTGACGCCCTTGTTGCCGGCATGGTCGCCGATCGCCCGCTGCGAGGCGACGGAGCGCTTTTTCTCGGCAGCGGTCGGTCCGGAGCCGGAAAACGACCCGAGCGTCGAATGCAGCGGGCCACTCAGCGTGTCGGCGCCAAGTGCCTGCGCGCAGTCGATCGCCCATTTCATGTAATCGACACCGGCCTTGCGCGTCGCCGCGTCGGCCGAGATCAAATTCATCCCTGGATCGCCCATGGCCGAAACAGCGGTCCGCTCCAGTCCGATGCGGTCGAGCAGATCGCCGAGTTTTTTATAGTCGTCCGGCGTGCCGGCGAAGATCGGTATCTCAATGCCATCGAAACCGGTTGCCTTGATGTCGCGCAGCAGTGGCTCGTGTGTCTTCGACACGGCCGTCGTCCATAAGAACATGCACATGCCGATTTTCATCGACGCCCCCTCCCCTTGGATCCCCCGGACCGCCTCTATTTCAGAGCTTCGTCCACGCCCCATTCTTCTTCGACGACTTCACGCAGGCCTCGATGAAGGCCATGCCCTCGACGCCGTCCTGGATGGTCGGGAAGACGACGGCCTTGGCCGGCTTGCCGCCCTTGCGGCGTGCCGCGCGGATGGCGCGCGCGGCCTCCTGGTAGATGTTGGCGAAACCTTCGAGATAGCCCTCGGGATGGCCTGACGGCACGCGGCTGACACGGCCCGCCACCGGCAGCGCGCCGGCGCCATTGCGGGTGATCAATTGTTTCGGCTGGCCGAACGGCGTGTACCAGAGATAGTTCGGGTCGGCCTGCACCCATTCCAGCCCACCCTTCGAGCCATAGATGCGCAGCTTCAGCCCGTTCTCATGGCCGGGCGCCACCTGGCTTGCCCAGATCATGCCCTTGGCCGGATGCGTCTTGCCGATAGGCTTGAAGCGCAGCATGACGTTGACGTTGTCGTCGAGTAGCCGGCCCGGCACGAAGGCGTCGAGATCGGCCGACAGGGAGTCCAGTTCCAGCCCCGAGACGAAGCGGGCGAGGTTGTAGGCATGCGTGCCGATATCGCCCAGCGCACCGCCGGCGCCTGCCTGCTTGGGGTCGGAGCGCCACGCCGCCTGCTTCTGGCCTGTCGCGGCCAAATCCTCGGTCAGCCAGTCCTGCGGATATTCGGACTGCACGATGCGGATGTCGCCGAGCACACCCTTGGCGACCATTTCGCGTGCTTGCCGGATCATCGGATAGGCGGTGTAGTTGTGCGTCAGCACGAACACCTTGCCGGTCTTCTCGACTATCGCGGCAAGCTTTTTCGCTTCGGCGAGCGTCGTCGCCAGCGGCTTGTCGCAGATGACGTGGATGCCGGCCTCGAGGAAGGCTTTTGCCGCCGGCACATGGACATTGTTGGGCGTGACGATGGCCACTGCCTCGATGCCGTCGGGGCGCTTCGCCTCGGCCATGGCCATCTCGGCATAGGATGCATAGCTGCGTGCGGGGTCGAGCCCCAGTTCGGCGGCCGAGGCCTTGGCACGGGCCGGGTCGGCTGACAAAGCACCGGCAACCAGCACGAAATCATTGTCCAGCCGCGCCGCGATCCGGTGCACCGCGCCGATGAAAGCGCCTTGCCCGCCGCCGACCATGCCATAGCGGATCGGGCCGCCTCCCGTTTCCGACTTCGATGCGCCGACCATATCTTGCTCCTCGCTGTTGCTCACCTCCCCCTTGAGGGGAGGTCGATCCGCGCAGCGGATCGGGTGGGGTCGTTGAGGCAGAGCTCGGCATGAACCGACCCCTCCCGGCCCTTCGGGCCACCCTCCCCTCGAGGGGGAGGGGAAACCGCGTCAGATTCCCATCATGGCGCGCAGCAACTTCTTGTCGGTAGCGCCGCCGGCGAAGTCGTCGAATGCCTTTTCCGTCACCCGGATGAGGTGATGCTCAATGAAAGGCGCGCCCTCGGCCGCACCATCCTCCGGATGCTTCAGGCAGCACTCCCACTCCAGCACCGCCCAGGAATCGTAGCCATACTGGGTGAGCTTGGAGAAGATGCCGCCGAAATCCACCTGTCCATCGCCCAGCGAACGGAAGCGCCCGGCGCGGTTGGTCCAGCTCTGATAACCGGAATAGACGCCTTGCCGGCCAGTCGGGTTGAACTCGGCGTCCTTGACGTGGAACGCCTTGATGCGCTCGTGATAGATGTCGATGAATTCTAGATAATCGAGCTGCTGCAGCAGGAAGTGCGACGGATCGTAGTTGATGTTGCAGCGCTTGTGGCCGCCGACCGCATCGAGGAACATCTCGAAGGTCGCGCCGTCGAACACATCCTCGCCGGGATGGATCTCGTAGCCTAAATCGACACCATTATCCTCATAGACATCGAGGATCGGCTTCCAGCGCTTGCCGAGCTCAGCGAACGCTTCCTCGATCAGCCCTGCCGGCCGCTGCGGCCAGGGGTAGAGGTAGGGAAAGGCCAGCGCTCCCGAGAAGCTGACCGAGGCCTTGAGGCCAAGGTTCTTCGAGGCCTTGGCCCCGAACTCCATCTGTTCGACCGCCCATTTTTGCCGTGCCTTGGGATTGTTGTGCACTGAAGCCGGCGCAAAGCCGTCGAACTGCGCGTCATAGGCAGGATGCACCGCCACCAGTTGCCCCTGCAGATGCGTCGACAGTTCGGTGATCTCGACGCCGGCATCCGCGCAGATGCCCTTCACCTCATCGCAATAGGCCTTGGAAGAAGCCGCCTTCTTGAGGTCGAACAGCCGCGCGTCCCAGGTCGGGATCTGCACGCCCTTGTAGCCGAGACCGGCCGCCCATTTGGTGATCGACGCCAGTGAGTTGAACGGCGCGGCGTCGCCCGCGAACTGCGCCAGAAACAGCCCGGGGCCCTTCATTGTCGTCGGCATCGGCATCCTCCCTCATTTCTCTCGCGACCGAGCATAGCGCCGATTGGAAACAGGGCCAGCCACTTTGGTCTTTTCTCAACGGGTGCTTGCACGCACCGCCATTCTGGTATTACCAAATGTGGAAATTTGGTCAAGCCATGCAATGCGCCGTCAAGACCCCAAAATCACCCGGTGCAGGCCTATATATCTCAATATAATCAAGCAAATAATCCACAACGAAAGTTGCATCCCAGCGCTTCTTGCCGATCTGGAGAATTTGCTGTAGACCTCGCTTTAGGCCCAATTGGTCGAACCAGTTTGCGAGAAAAGGCTGGGAACGCCTTGGGGAGGAACCTTTGTGTCGCCTTTTGGCGATGCATGTCGCAGGCGAACCATAGAGACGATTTGGGAAGGACAGACCATGCATCTTTCGACGCACAACTGGATGCGCGCGGAACCCTTGGAGACGACGCTCAAGCGCATCAAGAAATTCGGCTATGAGTCGATCGAGATTTCCGGCGAGCCCGAGCAGTACAAGACCAAGGAGACCCGGGCGCTGCTGAAGGAGCATGGTATTCGCTGCTGGGGCGCGGTGACCCTGATGCTGGGCGAGCGCAACCTTGCCGCCAGGAACCAGGGCCAGCGCGAGCGTTCCGTTCAGTATGTCAAGGATGTGCTGACCATGGTCAGCGAACTCGATGGCGAGATCATCACGCTGGTTCCGGCGACCGTCGGCAAGGTTGTGCCTGACGGGACCGAGGAAGAGGAATGGAAGTGGGTAGTCGACGCCACTCGCGAGTGCTTCACCCACGCCAAGAAGGTCGGCGTCAAGATCGCTGTCGAACCGCTTAACCGCTTCGAGACCTATCTGTTCAATCGCGGCGCCCAGGCGCTGGCGCTGGCCGATGCGGTCAGCCCCGAATGCGGCGTCTGCCTCGATGCCTATCACATCCACATGGAAGAATTTAACGTCTATGACGCGATCCGGCAGGCCGGAAAGCGCCTGTTCGACTTCCATGTCGCCGACAACAACCGGTTTGCCGCCGGCCTCGGCCAGATCGACTGGCCGAAGATCGTCGCCACCTTGCGCGAGATCGGCTACGACGGCGCGCTGACCAACGAGTTCGTCGCGCCCGTCGACCGGACGCCGGCAGCCCCCTATC
Source organism: Mesorhizobium sp. M1342 (assembly GCF_040317955.1). Lineage (NCBI taxonomy): Bacteria > Pseudomonadati > Pseudomonadota > Alphaproteobacteria > Hyphomicrobiales > Phyllobacteriaceae > Mesorhizobium > Mesorhizobium sp. M1342. The sequence continues at coordinate 26,827 of NZ_JAMYLI010000009.1, forward strand.
CCGACATGGTCGAGCGCAATCCGGTCGACATCTCGCCCGAACAGCTGAAGTTCATCCAGGACCACGGCTCCAGCGTGCTCACCGAGAAATTCTACACCGACCAGATGCGCATCAACGCCGAAACGTTGCTGCCGCTGATCAAGTAGTCGACTGCCTCTGGGAAATTCGCCCTTCCGCCCTGACCGGCGGCGGGGCTGGGGAAGAATATGCGTATCAAGTCCGTCCAAGCCTGGTGGATCCGCGTTCCGATCGAAGCCGCTCGGCAGCACCGCAGCGACTTCGGTCAGGTGACGACCTTCGACGCCGCCATCCTGCGCATCGAGACCGATGACGGGCTGGTCGGCTGGGGCGAAGGCAAGAACGCCGCTGGCAGTGCCGGCAGCTACGGTGCGCTCGTCCACATGCTGAACCATGAGGTCGGGCCGCAACTGGTCGGCCGCGATCCGGCCGACATCGGCGTCATATGGGAGATGCTCTACAATGGCGTGCGCCACGACAGCGCCGCGCGTGGCGGCCACGCCATGCCGCAACTGGCGCGGCGCGGCATGAGCATCGCCGCCATCAGCGCCGTCGACATCGCGCTGTGGGACATTCTTGGCAAATCGCTTGGCGTTCCGGTCTGGCGGCTGCTCGGCGGCCGCAAGCTCGATCGCATGCCGGCCTATGCGTCCGGCGGCTGGGCAGCCGCCGACGCCATCGGCGAGCAGTTGAAGTCCTATATCGCCAAGGGCGGTTTCAAGGCACTGAAGATGCGCGTTGGCGCCATGGATGGCGCGGCACACATTTCCGCCACCCGCGTGCGGGCCGCACGGCAGGCGCTCGGCCCCGATGTCGAACTGATGGTCGACGCGCACGGCACCTACACGGTGGCCGAGGCCAAGCGCTTCATCCACCTTGTCAACGATTTGGACCTCGCCTGGTTCGAGGAACCTATTATCGCTGACGACAAGCCCGGCATGGCTGAAGTGCGGGCGTCAGGTGCCGTCCCGATCGCCACCGGCGAAAGCGAGGCGACACGCTATGCCTTCCGCGACCTTGCCGTGCTCAAAGCCGCCGACATCTTCCAGCCTGATCCCGCTTTCTGCGGCGGCATCAGCGAGGCGATGAAGATCGGCACCATCGCCAGCGCCTTCAATTTGCGCTTTGCACCCCATTTGTGGGCCGGCGCGCCTTGTTTTTTCGCAGGCTTGCATGTCTGCGCCGCCTCGCCGTCGAGTTTCACCGTCGAATATTCGCTTGGCGCCAACCCGATGATCCATGATCTGGTCGAAGAGACTGTCGAAGCCAGGGACGGTATGATAGCGATCCCGGAAAAACCGGGTCTGGGATTCACCATTTCGGAGCGGTTCCTGGAGGCGCACGCGCAACGCGGTTGACGATGAAAGAAAAGAACCTCCTCGCAGAACTCGCTGCCTACCTGTTCTCCCATTCAGACAAGGAGAGCGGCCGAACGCCTTCGGAACGCGAACTGGCGGAGCATTTCGCCGTCAGCCGCGGTCAGATCCGCGAGGCGCTGGCCATCCTGGAGGCCATGCGCATCGTCGAGCGTCGAGCCAAGTCCGGTATCTACATCGACACCAAGCAGGCCAGTGTGGAGGCCATGGCGCTTTTTGCCCGCGCAGGCCTGCCGCTCGACCCGATCCAGATCTACGAGACGGTCGAACTGCGCAAGATCCACGAGATCAAGGCGGCCGAACTTGCCTGTTCGCGCGCCACCGAGGAGAATTTCGAGCGGCTGCGCGAAATCCTGAAGGCTTCGGAAGAGCGCATCGCCGCCGGTGAAGGGCTTGCCAGGGAAGACCGCGAATTCCACCTCGAAATCGTGCGCGCCACCAAGAACAGCGTCTTCCACAATGTCTGCAGCGTCTACTACATGATGGGCGAGCAGCGCCTGCCGATCTATTTCAACGACCCCGAGCGCAACCTGCGCTCGCATGCCGAGCATATCCAGATTTATGAGGCGCTGCTGCGCCGCGACGGCAATCTCGCCCAGGCGCTGATGAGCGCCCATCTGCAAGGGGCTGAGAGCTACTGGAAAGGCCTGATCGAGGGCCATGGCGAGGAACCGCAAAGCCCGGCGCTCGAAAAAGCCTGACCGACATGGCCCGTATCCTCACGACACACCCGCTACACCCGCGCGCCTCGGCCATGCTGGCCGGCGCCGGCGAACTCGTCGTCGCTTCCGCCATCGATCCGGCCACGCTGGCCGCCGAGGCGAGGAATGCCGACATCGTCATCGTGCGCGCGCCGCTGCCACCACAGCTTTTCGACGGCGCAAAGCTGCTGAAGGCGGCAATCCGCCATGGCGCCGGGCTCGACATGATCCCCATGGAAGCAGCGACCGCCGCCGGCGTGCTGGTGGCGAATGTGCCGGCGGTCAATGCCCGCTCGGTTGCCGAGCACGTCATGTTTGCGGCGCTTGCTTTGCTGCGCAATTTCCGCGCCGTCGACCGCGACCTGCGCACCAAAGGCTGGCTCGCCGGCCGCGAGCACGCCAATTCCAACATCGAGCTTGCCGGCAAGACGATCGGCATCGTCGGCCTCGGTGCCGTCGGCCAGGCGGTCGGCCATATCGCCGCGCACGGCTTCGACTTGAAGGTGGTGGCAACGACGCGCAGCATGCAGCCGGCGCCGGACAAGGTCGGCTTCCTGTCGATCGACGCGCTGGTCGAGCAGAGCGACATCATCGTGCTCTGCTGCCCGCTGACGCCGGAAACGCGCGGCCTGATCAACCGTGAGCGGATCGCCCGAATGAAGCCCAATGCGCTGCTGATCAACGTGTCGCGCGGACCGGTCATCGACGACGACGCGCTGATCGAGGCGTTGCAGAAACGCCGTATCGGCGGCGCCGCGCTCGACGTGTTTGCGACGCAGCCGCTGCCGTCGAATCATCCCTATTTCGGCTTCGACACTGTCATCATCACGCCGCACATGGCCGGGATCACCGAAGAATCGATGATGCGCATGGGCGTCGGCGCGGCGGGTGAAGCCTTGCTGGTGCTGGCCAACAAGCTGCCGGTCAATCTGCGCAATCCGGAAGTGGTCGATCACTACCGGCGGCGGTTTCCGGCGAGCCTGTAGCACATCGCGGTTTCGCCCCAATTCTCCGCGACGTTGAGAGCCATGTCCGATCCACGCCTCGCATCCCTGGTAGCCGTCGTGTGTTCGCTCTGCGCCATGCCGTCATTCGCGGCCGAAAGCAGCTATGTCTATTGTGACAACGGGCTGCGCTGCTTCAAGGCGCCCTGCCCATCCAACAGCGCACTCGACCTTGCCACCGGCACGATCATCAAGGGCGTGTCGATCGACCCCAGCGGATTGCCGCAGGCCGACAAGGCGATAACCGATCTTTCCGACGCGCTTTATGCCGGCAAGATCGTCGTCAGAGGCTCGATCGAGCACCGCACCCAGACGATCACCGGCAAGGAGCACAATCTGCCCTGGCTGGTCGCGACCCGCATCGTACGGACAGCCAAGGATAGCGAACGCAGGCACTGTTCGTCGCACTGATCGTCGGTCCAACCCCGGTCACGCGCCAAGCAGCGACTCAATTTCAGCAGCAATCCGCAGCAGGCGCCGGTCATGCCCGTTGCGCGCCACCAGCATCAATCCGGCGGGCAGCGGAGTGCCCGGCATCGGCAGCGAGATTGCGCAGAGATCGAACTGGTTGGCAACCTGCGTGTTGCGCAACAGCAGGCCTTCGACGTGGTCGCGCAGCTCGGCATCTTCGGTCATCGAAACGATGGTCGGCGCCGTCACCGGCGTGGTCGGCAGAGCCAGCACATCGACCGATGCCAGCCGCTCGTCCATGGCGGCAACGAGCGCTGTGCGGCGGCGCATTGCCCTGATGTAGACAGGCGTCGGCAGCATTGCCGCCCGCGACAAAGGTCCGCTGACATGCGGGTCGACCGGCACCGAAGCCCCAGCCGCCAGCCAGTCGGCATGCACTTCGGCCCCTTCCATGGCAGCGATCGAGCCACGCTTGGTGGCGGCCCGCAAATCGGCAAGCAGATCATCGATCGATAAGCCCGCGATCCGCGCGCCTGTCTGTTCGATCTTGCCAAGGCAGCGGTCGAACGCGGCCGCCACCTCGTCTTCCGTCTCTTCGAAAAGGACGCCGCGCGGAATGCCTACGCGAAGCCCTGCAAGGGCAATCGGCGTCAGCGCGGTCGGCACTTCACCGGCCATTACGGCGTCGGCGGCGGCACATTGGGCGACGGTTCGGGCAAGCGGACCGATCGAGTCCAGCGTGGCGGACAGCGGGAACGCGCCGGCAAGAGGCACGCGCCGCGCAGTCGGCTTGAAGCCGACGACACCGTTGAGTGAAGCCGGAATGCGTATCGAACCGCCGGTGTCGGAACCGATCGATATTTCGCTCGTCGCCTCACCGACCGAGACGCCGGCGCCTGAGGATGAACCGCCCGGAATGCGGCTGGTGTCCACGGCATTGCCGGGCGTGCCATAGTGCTGGTTGTCGCCGATCGCGGTGAAGGCGAATTCGGTCATGTTGGTCTTGCCGATAATGACCGCGCCGGCTTGCCGCAGCCGGCTGACGATCACGGCATCGCGCAGCGGAGGTGCTGCGGTCCTAAGCATCAGCGAGCCAGCCGTGGTTGGCTCGCCGGCGACATCGAACAAATCCTTGATCGAGACGATGGTGCCGTCGAGCGGCCCTAGCGTCACACTTGCCCGCTTGCGGGCATCGCTGGCATCAGCCGCGGCCCGTGCGGCTTCGGCATAGAGCTTCGTGAACACGCGCTCTTCGCCGGCACGGGCGGCGAGGCGCGCGAGAATGGTTTCCAGATGATCACGAACGGATTGCATTTTCGGTGTCGGACTCCGAACGCCTTGAACGTCCTTGGGGCATGGCTTGCCGAGACTTAACCCGGCGCAGGCGGTTTTGCACCCTGTCTATTGTGAGGAAAATCCGATGCTCTACAAAGGCAGCTGCCACTGCGGCAAGGTCGCCTTCGAATTCAAGGCCGAACTGACGGGCGCCTTGCGGTGCAATTGCTCGATCTGCTCGCGCAAGGGCGCCCTGTTGTGTGCCATCCCGCACGGGACCTTGCAGGTCCTGGCCTGGGGCGACGATCTCGGCACCTACACATTCGGCAATCATGCCATCGCGCACCGGTTCTGCCGGGCCTGCGGCATCCATCCCTTTGCGGAGGATGTCCGCGAAGGCAGCGAACGCAGTGCCTACATCAACATCAACTGCGTGGCCGATCTCGACCCCTCGACCCTGTCGGTTTTCGATTTCGACGGGCGGTCGGCCTGAGTTTGTTCGCCCCTGCCATCACAACGGCAGCGGCCCGAGAACCGTGACAGTTCTCAGGCCGACGCGCAGTGTCAGGGAAGCCTGATCGCGTCCAGGCTACTCGGCGCGCTTCGGGCCGCGCAGGAACACCACGATGGCCGCCAGCAGTGTCGCCGCGCCGCAATAGGCGAAGGCGCTGGCCACGCCGGTATGGTCGACCAGCAGACCGCCGAAGACTGCGCCGAGCGCAATCGCCACCTGGAACGTCGCCACCATCAGCCCGCCGGCGCTTTCGGCCTGATCGGGCGCGGCCCGCACCAGCCAGCTCTGCAGCCCGACCGGCACCGCGCCGAAAGCAAAGCCCCAGACCGCGACGGCGGCAGCGGCGATCGTCGGCGAAGCCCCGAAACCCAGCATCGAGGCGGCGGCCAGTGCGATCAGCAACGGCGCCAGCGCAACGGCTGCCTTGAGGCTGCGCTCGGCCAGGATACCGCCGGCGACATTGCCGAAGAAACCGCCAATGCCATAGGCCAGCAGCACCAGCGAGATCGTCTCGATGTCGAGCACGGGGACCTTCTCGAGGAAGGGACGGACATAGGTGAAGCCGGCAAAGTGTCCCGAAGCGACCAGCAGCACGACCAGCAGCGCCACCCTGATCGACGGACGCTTCAGCACGTCGAGCAAGGTGCGGAAGCTCGCCACACCCACGGGGGGCAATTTCGGAATGGTGGCCAGCTGCACCAGCAGCGCCAGGGCGGCGACGACGGTCGCAATCATGAATGCCGTGCGCCAGCCCCAGACGTCACCAACATAGGCGCCGACCGGCGCCGCGCAGACGGTCGCCAGCGAAACGCCTGTCAGGATGATCGACATGGCGCGCGGCATCAATCGCATCGGCACCAGCCGCAGCGCCATCGCCGCCGACATCGCCCAGAAGCCGCCAAGTGCCACGCCGAGCACGACACGGGCAAGCAGAAGCACGGGCAGCGATGAGGCAAAGGTGGCCAGGAGATTGGACAGGATCAGGAATACGGTCAGCATCCACATCACCAGCCTGCGATCCATACGCCTGGTGATGATGGCCATGGTGGGTGCGGCAATGGCTCCGACGATCGCGGTTGCCGTCACCGCCTGTCCGGCCACGCCTTCGCTGATGCCGAGATCGCGCGCCATCGGCGTCAGCAGGCTGGCGGGGAGAAATTCAGCGGTGACGAGGCCAAAAACACCAAGTGCCAGCGAAACAACGGCGCCCCAGGCCGGCTCGGTTCGTTCGTCGGAGTCCGCAGGGTTCAAAAGTGTGGCGTCGATGACGCCTGTCGCCTGTTCGGCCATGGTCAGTCTCCGAGTTGTTTTGCAGCGCAGCATTTGGCTGCAACGCAACATAGGGAGTGACCACCTGGAGTTTCCATGCTAGAAACCCCATCATGCTTGACAATTCGTCCAAAATTCCGATCACTGGCGACCCGCTCACCGACATTTTGCGCGGCCTGCGCCTCGATGGCGTCGAATACGGCCGCTTCGAACTGAAGGAACCCTGGGGCATTCAGTTTCCAGCCCAGCCAGCGGCGCGGTTTCATTTCATCGGCCGCAAAGGCTGCTGGCTGAAGCAGCCATCCGGCGAATGGGTGGAACTCAAGGCAGGCGACGCGGTGCTGCTGCCGCGCGGTGCGGCGCACGTGCTGGCCAGCGAGCCCGGCGCCCAGGCCTGGCCGATCCACGGCTACGAAGTCGAGGAGGTCTGCAAGGACGTCTACTGCACGTCGAACGAAGGCATGTCGGAATGCTGCCGGCCGGGAACCCTGTTGTTTTGCGGCAGCATGTACTTCAATCTCGATGGCCTGCACCCCCTGCTCGGCATGATGCCGGATGTGATGCACACGCATGAGTTGGAAGCCTATGAGCCCGGCATTCCGCATCTGCTGGAATCGATGGAGCGTGAGGTGACGATGGAGCGCGTCGGCTCCGGCGGCATCCTGGCGCGGCTGGCCGACGTACTGGCCGCCACCGTCATCCGCTCATGGGTCGAGCGCGGCTGCGGCGACGCCTCCGGCTGGATCGCCGCCGTCAGGGACCCGGAAATCGGCCGCGTGCTGGCCGCCATCCATCTCGAGCCAAACCATGACTGGACGGTCGAGTCGCTGGCCAGGATGATGGGCGCCTCGCGATCGGGATTTGCCGATCGCTTCGCCACCATCGTCGGCGAAACCCCGGCAAAATATGTCACCCAGGTCAGAATGCATCAGGCACGACAATGGCTGGTCCGCGACCGGATCAAGATCTCCGTCGTTGCGGCGCGTCTCGGCTATGAATCGGACGCCGCCTTCAGCCGCGCCTTCAAGCGCGTCATCGGCTCGGCGCCCAGCCATCTCCGGGCCGAGGAACAGGCCGATATCCGCCAGGCCAGCTGACGCACAGGGTTCCGAACTCAGCTTGACAAAGGCAGCACCCAGTTCGGCGGTCCCGGCAGTTTTTTTTGCCGGCAGCTTTTCGCGATAGGAATTTTTTCTTGACTCGGTGACCTCAGCTATGCTACATTTTTGCCCATGGTGCTGATTTGCGCCAGTGACCCGCCGCACAGGTGGGTTTTGCGTTTGATGCTACGTCAGCCGACACCCCGGCGGAAGAACCCGTTGGCCCGAGTTTGTTGCCCCTGAGCTGACGCATGGAGGCCGTGACGGACTGGTGATTCCAGGCTAGAGAAATCAGCATGGTTTTCACCTCGCCCAAGACTGCCTTCCCGGCCTCGGACGGTCCGCTAACCGACATCTTGCGCGGATTGCGGCTTGATGGCGTCGACTATGGCCGCTGCGAACTTTCAGACCCATGGGCCGTGTTGTTTCCTGCCCAGAAGGCAGCAAGGTTTCACTTTATCGGCCGCCGCCACTGCTGGCTGTTTTCGCCAGCCGGGGAATGGATTGAGCTGACACCCGGCGATGCATTGCTCTTGCCGCGCGGTGCCGAGCATGTCGTTGCCAGCGCGCCTGGCATTCCGGCCGTGCCGATCGAAAGCTACACTGTCGAGCCTTTGCAGGACAATGTCTTCAATGTCTCCAACGGCGGCCACGGCCCGAAAACCTTGCTGTTTTGCGGCAGCATGCACTTCAACCTGAACGGGTCGCACCCCTTGCTGGGCATGATGCCGGACATGATGCGCGCCAAGGAATTGATGGCTGGCGAGCCAGGTATTCCGCATCTGCTGGAAGCCATGGCCGCCGAAATCACCATGAACCGGGCCGGCTCTGGCGGCATGCTGGCGCGACTGGCCGACGTGCTGGCTGCAAGCATCATCCGTTCCTGGGTAGAAAACAGTGGCGGCGACACCAGAGGCTGGATCGCGGCGATCAAGGATCGCGACATCGGCCGCGTACTTGCCGCCATTCATCTGCAACCCGACAGGAACTGGACCGTCGAAGCGCTCGCGCGCGAAATGGGCGCCTCGCGATCGGCCTTCGCCGAACGCTTCACGGCCATCGTTGGCGAAACACCGGCGAGATATGTCGCCCGCATACGCATGCACCAGGCGCGGCAATGGCTGATCGACGATCGGATGCGGGTATCAGTGGTCGCCGCCAGACTGGGTTACGATTCCGAAGCGTCGTTCAGCCGGGCGTTCAAGCGCATCATAGGCATCGCGCCCAGCCACCTGCGCACTGTCGACGGTACCTCCGGAAACCGCTGAGGCGATCCCGGATCCGCGGCCGCGGATTGCCGGGTCTGGATGAATTGCCAAGCCTTCCGGACGCAATGCCATTGCCGGGCCACCCGCATGCAATAGCTTGCCAGAACCAAGCAGCGAGAGGCCGGCGGCCAGTCGGTCCGAAGAGGAGAACCAATGCCAAATCATCCGAAGGTCATCGCACTCGCCGTCATGCTTGCGGTTCCCGGGCGCGCCTTTGCCCTCGAGGACAGCTACCTGCCGGCCGACAAGATCCCCTATGTGGCGGAAGTACCCGACCAGCCGCATCGTCTTGGCCCATTGTGGGGCGAGCGGGCCAAGGGCCCGGCAGGCACGTTGCTGAAGGTTCCCGGCAACTGGCGTGCACCGGTCCATGCGCACACCGCGGATTATCGCGCGGTGGTCATAAAGGGGCTGTGGGCGCACTGGCAGATGGATGGCGGCGAGGCGACCAAGGTCGAACTGCCTCCTGGATCCTATTGGACCCAGAAGGCCGATGAGATGCATGACGACGCCTGCGTCTCCGACACGGAATGCGTGATCCTGCTGATCAACGACACGCCCTACGAAACCTACTTCCAGAAATAGGCTGGGATGCAGCCTATGAGGCGTGTCGCAAACTGACGCCGCTGCCCTTGTCGAACAGCACCACCTTGTCGGGGTTCCAGGCAAAGCGCACCGCCTGCTCGATGGCGACGTCGGTCCTGGCCGGCACGGTGGCACGCAGCGTCGCGTCGCCGACGCGCAGCGTCAGGATCTTTTCGACGCCGTGGTTCTCGACGTCGTGGACGCGCGCCTCGACCGGCGCGCCGCTCTCGAGATAGACGTCCTCGGGACGAATGCCGAAGACGAGCGGGCGACCGTCGGTCGCCGCACCCGCCTTTAGCCCCCCGAAAATCTTGGCGCCCCCTGAAAATGGCAGTTCGAAATTCAACGGAGCCATCACCGCGCGGCCGTTCACAAGCTTGCCGTCGATGAGGTTCATCGGCGGCGAGCCGACGAAGCTCGCCACATAGGTGTCGCGCGGGTTGTTGTAGATCTCGTGCGGCGTACCGGTCTGGACGATGCGGCCATGGTTGAGCACGCCCACCTTGTCGCCCATCGACATCGCCTCGATCTGGTCGTGGGTGACGAACAGGAAGGTGGCGCCGAGCTGCATCTGCAGGTTCTTCAGTTCAGTCCGCAGCGCCTCGCGCAGCTTTGCGTCGAGCGCCGACAGCGGCTCGTCCATCAGGAACACACGCGGCTTGCGCACGATGGCGCGGCCGATCGAGACGCGCTGCATCTCGCCGCCGGACAGCCGATCCGTCTTGCGGTCGAGCAGATGCTCGATCCGCAGCGTACGGGCGGCACGGTCGACGCGATCCTTGATCTCGGCGTCGGGCAGCCGGCGGATTTTCGGCTTGAGCGGGAATTCGAGATTTTCGCGCACCGTGTAGCGCGGATAGAGCGAATATTGCTGCAGCACCAGCGCCACGTCACGCTCGGCCGCACCCCAGTCGGCGACGTCGACGCCGTCGATGAAGACCTGGCCTTCGCTCGGCTTTTCCAGGCCGGCGATAAGCCGCAGCGTCGTCGTCTTGCCGGCGCCCGTCTCGCCCAGCAGCACGAAGAACTCGCCATCGGCAATGTCGAGATCGAGCCCGGTGAGCGCAGTGTGGTTGCCGAAGGTCTTCGAGATGTTCTTGAGCTGGATATGGGCCATCAGAGTCTCACCTCAAGCGACTTGCCGCTTGCCTTGTCGAAGAAGTGCGCCTGGGTCGGGTCGATCCTGGCGAAGACCCTTTCACCGGGTCCGGCAACGAAGCCGCTCTTGGTGCGGGCCCGCAGCAACTCGGTTCCGACCTTGAGATCGACGATGTCGAAGGAGCCGAGCGGCTCGACGATATGCGTGTCGACAGGCACGAAGCCCTCGGTCGCCTCGCGCCGAATGAGCACGCCCTCCGGGCGGATGCCCAGCGCGAGCTGCCGCCCGGCATGGCCGTTGAGCTTCGACAGCAATGCCTGCGGAAATTCGAAGCCGGAAGCCGCGCCGCCGACCGTTACCGAGACCGCGGATCCGGTCTCGGCGACCGCGGCATCGGTGACATTCATCACCGGGCTGCCGACGAATTGCGCCACGAACAGATTTGCCGGCTGCGAATAGACCTCGTCGGGCGTGCCGACCTGCTGCAGGACGCCTGCGTGCATGATGACGATGCGGTCGGCCAGGCTCATCGCCTCGATCTGGTCGTGCGTGACATAGATGGTGGTCGAGCCCTGCTTGATGTGCAGCCGCTTGATTTCCGCGCGCATCTCCTCGCGCAGCTTGGCGTCGAGCGCGCCGATCGGCTCGTCCATCAGCATGGCCTTCGGCCGCCGCACCAGCGCCCGGCCGATGGCGACGCGCTGCATGTCGCCACCCGAGAGCGCCGACGGCTTCTTGTCCAGCAGGTCGGTGATCTGCAGCGTCTTGGCGACGGAGCGAACCTCGCTGTCGATCTCCGTCTTGCTCTTGCGCGTGGCACGCAAGGGGAAGGCGATGTTCTCGTAGACGCTCATATGCGGATAGAGCGAGAACGACTGGAACACCATGGCGATGTCGCGGTCGGCGGCCTTCAAATGCTGTACCGGCTTGCCGTCGATGAAGATGTCGCCCTCGTCGATGGTTTCCAGCCCGGCGATGGCGCGCAGCGTTGTCGTCTTGCCGCAGCCCGACTGGCCGAGCAGCACGATGAACTCGTTGTCGGCGATCTTGAGGTTCAGGTCCTTGATGACCTGGACGGCGCCGAAGAATTTCTGGACGCCGCGAAGCTCGATCTGGGTCAATGCTGTGCTCCCGGATTGCGCACCTGGCCGGTGCCGGCCTTTTCCTCGGGCGCGATCTTGGAGGTTACGTTGAAGCCGACGAGTCCGATCAGGATGATGGTCAGTCCATAGCTGTGCAGCAGCATGCTCCAGGGCTGGCAGAGCGCGATGATGCCGAGCACCATCAGGATCTGCGATCCGGGCTCGAGGTATTTCTGGTTGATGGCGCGAAAACTCATTTGCGGATCGCTCCGAAGGACATGCCGCGCAACAGATGGTTGCGAAGCAGGAAGGTGAAGATGGCGACCGGCAGCAGGAACAGGAAGGTTCCGGAGGCGATCACCGTCCAGTCCGGCAGGCCCGAACCGACCTGGCTCGGGATGAAGGGAGGCGCGGTCTGGGCGCGGCGGTTGGTCATGATCAGCGCAAAGGCGTATTCGTTCCACGCGGTGATGAAACAGAACACGGCGGTGGCGGCGATGCCCGTGGCGGCCTCCGGCAGCACGATCTTGAAGAACGCCTCCATGCGCGTGTAACCATCGACAAGCGCTGCCTCTTCATACTCCTTCGGGATCTCGTCCATGAAACCCTTCATCAGCCACACGGAGAAGGACAGGTTGAAGGCGGTGTAGAGAATGATCAGGCCCAGATGCGTGTCGTTGAGCCCGACGGCCCGGTACATCAGGAACATCGGAATGGCCACCACCACCGCCGGCAACATGCGCGTCGACAGGATGAAGAAGAGCAGGTCCGCCTCCCCTTTCACCTTGAAGCGCGAGAAGCCATAGGCGGTGAATGTCCCCATGCCGACCGCCAACACCGTCGAAGTAATGGCGATGATGAGCGAGTTCAGGAAGCGGCTCGGATATCCCGACCATTGCACCTGGCCCTTGCCGTCGCGCACGATCTTCTCGCCGCCGTCGAACACGACGCGCTCCCACCACGGGGCGGCGGCATATTCTTCGGCCGACGGCGGGCTGCGCAACTGTGAGCGCTTTGTGAAGAGTTTGACGAAAGGCGAGATGGTCGGCTCGAACATCACGGTCGGCGGGATCGTCGTGGCCAGGTTGCGTGGCTTGAACGAGGTCGACACGATCCAGTAGATCGGCGCCAGGAAGATGATCGTCACCAAAAGGACGGCGACAATAGCGACCTTGTTGAGCGCCCGTTCACCCGAAGTCTGGACGGCCGCCATCTCAGCGCTCCTTAACTTTGTTGAGGTATTTCACATAGATGTTGGTAATCGCCAGCACCATGATCAGCACGATATAGGCAAGCGCGCAGGAGCGCCCCGTCTGCCATTCCTGGAAAGCCATCTTGTAGAGACGGATGGAAATCACCTCTGTGCTCGGCTGCGTCGACAGCACATAGGCAAGATCGAAAGTCTTGAAGGCTTCCATGGTGCGGAAGATGACCGCGATCATCAGGATCGGCGCGACCAGCGGCAGCGTGATGCGGAAGAAGGTATAGAACGGCCCGGCGCGGTCGATCGCGGCAGCTTCATAAAGATGCTTCGGCACCGCCGAAAGCCCGGCGAGCGACAACAGCATGACGAAGGGCGACCACATCCAGATGTCTGTGAACGCGACCGCGTAGAGCGCCATCTTCGGATCGCCGAGCCATTGGAATTTGCCGAGGTCGAGCACGTAGTTGATGACACCCCAGGACGGATCGTAGAGCAGTTTCCAGAACAGGCCGACCACCGCCATCGAGAGCATCATCGGCAAGAGCAGCAATGTCGTGATCAGGCCCTTGAGCGGAATGGTGCGATTGAGCAGCATCGCCGTTCCAAAGCCGACGACAACCTGACCAAGGACCGAGACGATGACGTATTTCGCGGTCACCGCGAAATTGTTCCAGATATAAGGATCGCTGAGGAGCTCGCGATAGTTCTTCAGTCCGACGAAATTGGCCGGCGCATTGGTCGATGCGCGGAAGTCGGTGAAAGAATAGCCGAGCGAATAGATCAGCGGAAAGATGTTGAAGACGATCAGGAACACGATCGTCGGGATGATGAAAAGGTTGCGTATCGAAATGTCGCTGAGGCCGCGAGAGGCGGCTCTGGAGGAGGTATTCAGCGGTGTGATCATTGTGGTCGCCAAGACCTGCTCCCATTCCTGAAAAAGAAAACGGAGGAGGCACGGGCCTCCTCCGCACTACATGTCGGTTATTGGCCGCGGCCGTATTTCTTGAACGTGGCGTCCCAATCCTTCGCCAGCGCATCCAGCATTTCCTTGGCCGTACCATCGCCGTTTACGATGTACGGATAGACACGCTGGTTGAGCTGCTGCAGCAGTTCCGCATATTCCGGCACCGCCCAGAAGTCCTTGACCTTGAACATCGTGTCGTAGAAGGCCTTGTTGTAGGGCGTGGCGTTCTGGAACTCGGCCGATTCCAGCACGGCCTTGTTGCAGGTGTAGCCGCCGAGGGCCGCCCACTTCTTCTGCGTATCGTCCTGGATGAACCACTTCAGGAATTTCATCGCCTCTTCCTTGTTGTTGGAATAGGAGACGACGGAAATGCCCTGGCCGCCGAGCGCGGCGAATTGCTCACCACCTGGACCTGCCGGGTTGGCGAAGAAGCCGGTGTTCTTGGCATGCGGGTTCGACGCCTCGTTGATCAACGAGGGGAAGAAGGCGAAGTAGTTCATGCTCATCGCCGCCAGGCCTTCGGTGATGGCCTGGTTGTTCTCGACGAAAAAGGCGTTGGTCCAGCCCGGAGGCGTGAAGCCGAACAGCTTGCGGTAGTTTTCTGCCGCGGCTACCGCCTTGTCCGAGTTGATGATGCCGTCGACCTTGTAAGTGCCGAAGTCGCCGAGCTCACCGCCATACGAGAACAGCGCGTTCTCGAAGCCCATCGCCAGGCCGTCATACTGGTTCTGGGTGTAGATGGCGATGCCGTAGCGGTTCTGGTCGGGCCTATTGAAGAACTCCGCGATGTCGGTCATTTCCTTGAAGGTCTTGGGAACGGCAAGTTCGTAGCCATACTTGGCCTTGAACGCTTCCATTTCCTTCGGGTCCTCGAACCAGTCCTTGCGGTAGGCCCAGCCCACTGCGTCGCCCTCGGCGGGGATCGACCAGTATTTGCCGCTGTTGCCGGGATATTCGGAGTAGAACTTGACCGTCGCCGGAGCCATCTTGTCGAGAACCTGGTTCTCTTTGACGAAGTCGGTGAGGTCGACATAGTGACCGCCCTCGGAGGCGGCACCAAGCCATTGCGAGTCGCCGACGACCAGGTCATAGGCGCTGCCCTTGGCGTTGAACTCGGTGAAGGCCTTGGTCTGGAAGTCGGCCCACGGGGTGGTTTCCACCGTGATCTTGACGCCGGTTTGCTTCTCGTACTCGTTGCCGAGCTCCTGCAGATAGTTTGCGGGATCCCATTCAGCCCAGAAGATGGTGAGTGATTTTTCCTGCGCGTAAACGGACGTTCCGCAGGCAAGCGTTAAGCCGATACCAGCAAGTACGCTGGTCACTAACTTGCGCATAATGATTTCCTCCCTTGTGCGCGTTCTACCTTATCGTGCGAGCCGGCGAAGTGGCCGGCCCTGGTAGTTCCTCCCGTGATCGCACCTTTCCGGTTTGGAGCCTCCTCGCCCCGCCGGAAAATGGATCGCAGCCCTCACTTTCGATCCGCTTTTCTGATCCAATCTGGTATTACCAATTTTGCACGCACGTCAAGCCCTTTCTTGGCAGCTTGACATGGCCATTGCCATGGGATTCCCGCTTTATCTGCCTGTTTTACCAAGATTTTCCTACTCAGTGATATGATTGGGTATTGTCCGATACCCCACCCAACGGCTAAGATCGGTAGTGCGCATGCCAATCTGGTCGAACCAGTTAGGCTCTATTTCATGACTGCCTTCGGATCGAGGCTGCCTCCTTCATCGACCGATTCCGCGACTGCCGCACGCACCAGCGCCCCGGCCGCCCACTGTGCGACCGACATCGTCCGGCGGCTGTCCAGCCCCCAGATATCCTTGAGCACGATCAGCACCTCGACGCCGAAGATAAGCGACAGCGCCTGCGCCAGCCGCTTGAAGTCGCGCGGCGGCAAACGGCCCTTGAGCGGCGCGATCGCCTCCTTCAGCAAGTCGATGCGATGGCCGCGCGTGAAGGCGGGCTCACCGCCCAGCGTGCCGGCCTGACGCCGCGCCCATTGATCGAGCGACAGCTTCAGTGCTGCCTTGAACGTGGCTTCGAAGGCCTCGATGCGCGGCATGGCCGTGTCGAACAGCTCCGCGACTCGGCGCTCGGCATCGGCGGAGGTAGATTGCCAGGTGAGGATCGGCCCCAGCCCCTCGTCGACGACGGCCTGCACCAGTGCCGACTGGCTCGGGAAGTAACGATAGGCGGTGGCGCGGGAAACCTCGGCCGCCTCGGCGACCTCGCTGACCGAAGGTGTGACGCCCGCCTGCATCAGCCTTGTTGCCGTCTCCAGCATCAGCCGTTTCGTCCGCGCGCGCGGCCCACGTTCGGGCACTGGACCGGTTGCCCGTTCAGCGTCGTCGCTCGCAGCGGATTGTTGACGTGAGACATTCATGCCAATACGATACGCGCGTCTCAAAAATTTGCAATGGCGTCCGCATCGTCGAGCGGCCCGGGCAATGAGCGATGGAGGCGGCATCGCGCCTGCCAGGATTGGGAGAGCGCAATGAAGCGTATCTATGTGGTGGGTACCGCGGACACCAAGGGCGAGGAACTCGCCTTCCTGGCCGATGCGATCGCTGCTGCGGGCGCCCTCGTTAGCCGTGTCGATGTCGGAACGCGCGGCGCAACCATCCCCGTCGATATCAGCGCGAGGGAAATCGCCGACCATCATCCCGGCGGCCGTGACGCCGTGCTCGGCGGCAATGATCGTGGCGCCGCGGTCGCCGCGATGGGCATCGCCTTCGCCCGCTTTGCCCAATCGCGCAACGACATCGCAGCCATGATCGGCATCGGCGGCGGTGGCGGCACATCGATCATCACGTCGGGCATGCGCGCCCTGCCGCTCGGCTTGCCCAAGATCATGGTCTCGACGCTCGCCTCCGGCGATACCGCACCCTACGTCGATGTCTCCGACATCATCATGATGCCGGCGGTGACAGACATGGCCGGACTGAACCGGCTCTCCCGTGTCGTGCTGCATAATGCGGCTCAAGCCATATCAGGCATGGCGGCCAGACCGGCGCCGCCGCCAGACGGCCGGCCGTCGATCGGCCTCACCATGTTCGGCGTCACCACACCTTGCGTGACCGCCATCGCCGACCAGCTCCGTTCTGGATATGACTGCATGGTCTTCCACGCCACCGGCACAGGCGGCCGCAGCATGGAAAAGCTGGCCGACAGCGGCTTGCTGTCCGGCGTCGTAGACATCACCACGACCGAAGTCTGCGACCTGCTATTCGGCGGTGTGCTGCCGGCGACTGACGATCGTTTCGGCGCCATCGCTCGCACGGGGCTGCCCTATGTCGGCTCCGTCGGCGCGCTCGACATGGTGAACTTCTGGGCGCCTTCGACCATCCCGGAGCACTATCGCGATCGGCTGTTCTACGAACACAATCCCAATGTCACGCTGATGCGCACCACGGCGGACGAATGCCGTGCGATCGGCGAGTGGATCGGCACCAGGCTCGCCCGCTGCGGGGGGCCGGTGCATTTTCTCATCCCGGAAAAAGGCGTCTCGGCGCTCGACATCGAAGGCGGCGCCTTCTTCGACCCGGAAGCCGACGCCGTTCTGTTCGATGCCATCGAGCGCACCATCAAGCCCAACAGCAAGCGCCGCGTGACGCGCCTGCCGCTGCACATCAACGATCCCGAATTCGCAAAGGCTGCAACATCAGCCTTCCTCGACATCGCCAGACAGTGAGAGATCTAAAAAAATGCCCGCCATACCGCGCAAGGACATATTGAAGAAATTCAGGGGAATGATCGACAAGGGCGTGCCGATCGTCGGCGGCGGCGCCGGCACCGGCCTGTCGGCGAAAGCCGAGGAAGCCGGCGGCATCGACCTCATCATCATCTACAATTCCGGCCGCTACCGGATGGCCGGGCGCGGCTCGGCCGCCGGCCTGCTCGCCTATGGCAACGCCAACGAGATCGTCAAGGAAATGGCCTACGAGGTGCTGCCGGTAGTCAAGAAGACGCCGGTGCTGGCCGGCGTCAACGGCACCGATCCCTTCATCATCATGCCGCTGCTGCTGGCCGAGCTGAAGACCATGGGCTTTTCCGGCGTGCAGAACTTTCCAACCATCGGTCTGTTCGACGGCAGTATGCGGCAGAGTTTCGAGGAGACCGGCATGGGCTTCGGGCTTGAGGTCGACATGATCGCTGAGGCGCACAAGCTCGACCTCTTGACCACACCCTATGTCTTTAATCCCGACGAAGCGCGCGCCATGACCAAAGCCGGCGCCGACATCGTCGTCGCTCATATGGGTGTGACGACCGGCGGTTCGATCGGCGCGACGTCGGCCAAGTCGCTCGACGACTGCGTTGTCGAGATCGACGCCATTGCCAACGCAGCCCGCTCGGTGCGCAAGGATGTCATCCTGCTTTGCCATGGCGGCCCGATCTCTATGCCGGACGACGCCCGCTACATTCTCGACCGCTGCAAGGGCCTGCACGGCTTCTATGGCGCAAGCTCGATGGAACGGCTGCCGGCGGAAGCTGCGATCGCCAGACAGACCGCTGATTTCAAATCGGTGACGTTTGGTGGCGAGAAGACCACGAAGAAAAAGAAGGGATGATGAGAGATGACCGACAAAAGCAAAGTGTTCGTGTACCCGGAGGAAGTCAGCGCCTTCGCCTTCGACTGGGGTAGGCTGGCGTTGACCGTGGCGCCCGAGGTGAATGGCGCGACCCGCTTTTCCGGCGGCGTCGTCGACCTGCCGTCCGGCAAGGGCCACACACGCCACAATCATCCCGGTGCCGAGGAAATCATCTTCGTCATCTCCGGCAACGGCGAGCAGATGGTCGAGGACGAGCAGGGCAATCCTGTAGTCGCAAAAGTCGGCCCCGGCTGCACCATCTATGTCCCGGAAAGCCGCTTTCATTCGACGCTCAACACCGGCGACGGGCCGATGCAGCTTTTCGTCGTCTATTCGCCGGCAGGGCCCGAACTGGTTTTGCGGGAATTACCGGACTTCAGGCTGCTTCCGGCGGGGCAGTGATCTTTCCTCCGTCCCGCGTTTGCTGGGAGGCCCCCTCATCCGGCCGCTTCGCGGCCACCTTCTCCCCGAGGGGAGAAGAGACGAGCATTATCGCCGGCTCCGGGTGAGGGGGCAGCAGCCTCAATACCAGCTAGGCGCTCGCACCCCTGTTCCACCCCCGGCCCCGATCACCGAACATCGCATAACCAGCATCCGTCACCGCCAGCGTGTCCTCCAGCTTGATGAAGCCGCGCGTCGGGTGGAGCATGGTTGTCTCCACCGAAAGCACCATGTTCTTCTCCAGCGGCTTGGCCGCATAGGTGCCTTCATAGGTCACCGGGTGGTTGGTCATCAGGAACGGCGCCTCATGTGTGATCAGGCCCATGCCATGGGCGAAGAAATCCGTGTAGGGCGCGACCTTCGAGGCCTTCAGCACGCCCTCGGCATGGGAAATCATGTCGCCGCCCAGCGTGCCCGCTTTGACCTTGGAGAAGGCCGCCTGCTGCACCGTCTCGACCTCGGCCAGCAAATCTCTAAGTTCGGCATCCAGTTCGCCGAGGATGCCCATGCGGCAGAGGTCGCCGATATAGCCGTGATAATTGCCGCCTGAATCGATCGACAGCACCTCGCCTTGCTTCCACGCCTGCGGTGAAGCGGCGCGGTTGTGGCTGGAGCCCAGCGTCAGCAGGCAATATTCGAAATGAATGCCGCGATTGGTTTCCTCGCGCCGCAGCTGCTCGATGATCTCGGCCTTGGTCGTGCCTTCGCGTGCCCAGGCAATGGTCGCCAGCATGGAATCGGTGATCAGTTCGGAGGCCGTGCGCAGCTTCTCCAGTTCGGCATCGGTCTTGATGGCGCGCATGCGCTCCAGCATATCGGTCGCATCGATCAGTCTGGCGTCCGGCAACGCCTTGCGGATCAGCGTATAGGCATCCGACGGCAGGAAGCCAGGCTCGATGCCGATGCGGGCGCCGGCCTTGCCGATCTTCTGCAGATGTTCGACGGCGAGATTGGCAGCGTCGAGCGTGCCCCAGCAGGCGGCGTGCAGCGTCGGCGTCCAGAACGGGTTGTTCTGATGTTCGCCGCCTTCCATGCGGTTGCCGATATAGGCGGCATGGTCCGGCCCGCCCTTTTCGTACACGACGATCGGCAGATACCGGCTGTGGCCGATCGCATCCATGGCGGCGAAGAAGATGAACTTGTAGCCGCCCAGCAGGTATTGCGTGTTGTGCTTGGAGGTGGCGAGCAGCACATCGATGCCGGCGTCCTCCATCAGCCGGTCGACCCTTGCCTGGTCGAACGGGATATTGCCGACCGCATTCTTGCCCGGAGCAATGTTCATCTCTCTCTCCCTGAATAGCCGGATCGCCGCTGTTCCGCTCCCGATCCCTTGGCAGTGGTCAAATCTGCACCATTTTGCCCGTTCTGGTCCAGCCAGAAAGAGATGAAATGTCGTCTCTCTATGTCTCTTTGTTGTCATTCGTCGCATATTCAATCAATCTGGTCCTACCAGAATGATCAAATGAGCCACGCCCTCCAAACTGGTCCAGCGGACGAAAATTTCAAAGCCAAGCGAGGATGCGCCAATTCCGTCTCTGGCGAAACCCTCGGCAAAGCTCATAATCACCGCCGCAAGGGATGCTGGCGGGCTTGCCGGCGTCCGAGGGGTATTGGCGCACCCGACCGGGTCGCGGAGAGGACGGAGTTCGATCATGTCAGGTTTCACGATTTCCAGACGCACGATGCTTGCCGGCTCGGCAATGCTGCTGGCCTCCACCGCCATGCCGACATCGGGCTGGGCGCAGACGCCGAAGAAGGGCGGGCGGCTGGTGCTTGCCGCCGATTCCGAACCGCGCAACCTCAACCCGGCGATCGTCGCCTCCAACGGCGTGTTCTTCATCTCCAGCAAGATCGTCGAAACGCTGGCCGAAGCCTCATTCGACGGCAAGGACGGGCTTGCGCCACGGCTGGCGCTGAGCTGGGAAGGTGCCGCCGACGGGCTCTCGGCGACGTTCAAACTGCGCGACGGCGTCAAATGGCATGACGGCAAGCCGTTCACCTCGGCCGACGTCGCCTTTTCGGCGCTGCAGATCTGGAAGCCGCTGCAGAATCTCGGCCGCACTGTGTTCAAGGATCTGGCCAACGTCGACACCCCTGACGATCTCACCGCCGTCTTCAAATTCGCCAAGCCGACGCCGTTCCAGCTGATCCGCAACGCGCTGCCGGCGCTGAGCAGCGTGGTGCCGAAGCACATCTACGAGGTCGGCAAGATCGAGGAAAACCCGGCCAACAACGCGCCCGTCGGCACCGGGCCGTTCAAATTCGGCGAGTACAAGGCCGGCCAATATTACCGGCTGACCAAAAACACCGACTACTGGGGCAAGGACGAGCCCTATCTCGACGAGATCATCTATCAGGTGCTGCCGGATCGCACGTCAGCGGCGAGCGCGCTGGAGGCTGAAGAGATCCAACTGGCGGCCTTCTCCGCCGTGCCGCTGGCCGACCTCGACCGCATCTCCAAGGTGCCAGGCCTGAAGGTGATCTCCAAGGGTTACGAAGGGCTGACCTATCAGCTCGTCGTCGAGATCAACCATCGCCGCAAGGAACTGGCCGACCTGAAAGTGCGCCAGGCGATCGCGCACGCCATCGACAAGGATTTCGTCGTCAAGACGGTGTTCCTCGGCTATGCCGCCACGGCCACCGGTCCGGTGCCGAAGAACGATCCGCAATTCTACACCGCCGATGTGCCGACCTATGCCTTCGACGTCGCCAAGGCCAACGCGCTGCTCGACGAGGCCGGCTACAAGAAAGGTCCGGACGGCAAGCGCTTCACGCTAAAACTGCTGCCTGCGCCCTATTTCAACGAGACCAAGCAGTTCGGCGACTATCTGCGCCAGGCGCTCGCCGCCATCGGCATCGACGCCCAACTGGTCAACAACGACTCGGCCGCGCACATCAAGGCGGTCTACACCGACCACGCCTTCGACCTCGCGGTCGGCCCGCCGGTGTTCCGCGGCGACCCGGCGATCTCGACCACCATCCTGGTGCAGAGCGGCATTCCGGACGGCGTGCCGTTCTCCAACCAGGGCGGCTACAAGAACGACGCGCTCGACGCGCTCATCGCCAAGGCATCAGAAACGCTCGACACATCAGCCCGCACCGACCTCTACAAGGAATTCCAGAAGGAGGTGGCCACCGACCTGCCGCTGATCAACGTCGCCGAATGGAGTTTTATCAGCGTCGCGCGCGACACTGTCGGCAACATAGCAAACAACCCGCGCTGGGCGGTGTCGAACTGGGCGGACACGTATCTGGAATCGTGACAGAATTGCGCGGATGAAAGTTCGCGAGAAAAGGGGAATTTGGCCGAAGGCCGAGTTCCTTCACACCCCCCTCTGTCCTGCCGGACATCTCCCCCGCAAGGGGGGAGATCGGCTATTTGTCCGCCCCGCCAATTATGCAACCTCGAAAATTGGCGAAGCCGTCGGTGACATCCAATCTCCCCCCTTGCGGGGGAGATGTCCGGCAGGACAGAGGGGGGTGCCCAGACACCGCACCTCTCACGATCAGGCCGGCGTCCTTTTCCCATGACCCGCGCCCTCACGCTCATCCGCCGTCGCCTCGTCGGCAGCATCTTCGTGCTGCTGATCGTCGTCATAGGCACCTTCCTGCTGCTCGAAGCAGCTCCCGGCGACGCGGTCGACGCCTATATCGTCTCGACCGGCGGCGACGCCGGCATGATCGAGCTGTTGCGTCATCGCTGGGGTCTCGACCAGTCGGAGCTGACGCGGCTCGCCAATTACCTCTGGGCGCTGCTGCATCTCGACCTCGGCCAGTCGGTGACCTTCTCCCGGCCGATCCGCGACGTCATCCTCGAGCGCCTGCCCAACACGCTGCTGTTGATGGTCAGCGCCACCGCGCTTTCCTTCGGGCTCGGCTCGGCACTCGGCATCTATGCCGGCGCGCGGCCGGGCAGTTTTCGCGATCGCTTCCTGTCGATCGGTTCGCTGGCGCTTTATGCCGTGCCTGGGTTCTGGCTCGGACTGGTGCTGATCGTCGTCTTTGCCGTCGATCTGCGCTGGCTGCCGATCGGCGGCATCGAGACGTTGGCCTCTGACAAGACCGGCCTTGATCGCGTCGCCGACATCGCTGTCCATCTTATCCTGCCCGTTTCCGCCCTCGGCTTCATCTATCTGGCGCTCTATCTGCGCATGATGCGCGCCGGCATGGCCGAGGTCTGGCGGCAGGATTTCGTCCTGGCCGCACGCGCCAAAGGGTTGTCACGCCGTCGCATCGTGCTCGCCCACGTCGCCCGCAATGCGCTGCTGCCGCTGGTCACCATGCTCGGCCTGCAGTCGGCGCAGATGCTCGGCGGCAGCGTCGTCATCGAGAGCGTCTTTTCCGTGCCCGGCCTCGGCCGGCTGGCGCAGGAGGCGGTCGCCTCCCGCGACACCCCGCTTCTGCTCGGCATTATCCTCACCAGCGCCGTCCTGGTCATCGTTATCAATTTGCTCGTCGACATCGCCTACGCCTTCCTCGATCCGCGCGTCGGCGCGAGCGAGGCCCGCGCATGAGCCCGCTCCGCCGCTTTCTGCGCGTGCCTGAGGCGGTTGCCGGTGCCATCCTCCTCGCGGCGCTGATTGCCATGGCGCTGTCGGCGTCGCTGCTGTTCCCAGGCGATCCCCAAGCCATCGCCGGCCCCGCACTGCTGCCGCCGTTCCAGGACTGGTCGCTGCCGCTCGGCACCGACCGGCTTGGCCGCAACGTGCTGGCCGAGCTTTTTCATGGCGCCCGCACGTCGCTGGCCGTCGGGCTCGCGGCCGCGGCGGCGGCACTTGTCGTCGGCGCGGTGGTCGGCACATTGGCCGGCTTTGCCGGCGGCCTCGTCGACGAGGTGCTGATGCGCGTCACCGACGCCTTTCAGACCGTGCCGAGCTTCCTGTTGGCGCTGGCCTTCGTCAGCGTCGTCGGACCGTCGCTCGGCGTCGTCGTGATTGCCATCGCTCTCGGCACCTGGACCGGACCGGCTAGAGTAGCCCGCGCTGAAGTCCTCTCCATTCGCGAACGCGATTATGTCGCCGGGGCCAGGGTCATCGGCATGCACCCGCTGGCGATCGCCTTTCGCGAGGTGCTGCCCAACGCCTTGCCACCGGTGCTGGCGATGTCGTCGGTGATCGTCGCCGCCGCGATCCTCACCGAAGCGGCCTTGTCTTTCCTCGGCTTGGGCGACCCCAACCGGGTCACCTGGGGCGGCATGATAGCAGAAGGCCGCGCCGTGCTGCGCACCGCGCCCTTCCTGTCGATCGTCCCGGGCATAGCGTTGGTTCTGACCGTGCTCGGCGTCTATCTCGCTGGTGAAGGCATCGTCGAGACGACGGCAGTCAGGAGAGGCCTTTCGTGACCGCCCTGGCTACGATCCGCGACCTGACGGTGACCTACCGCCGCGACGGCAGCGAGGTGGCGGCACTGAAGAGCGTCAGCCTCGACATCGCCGCTGGCGAACGCCTCGCCATCATCGGCGAAAGCGGCTCGGGCAAGAGCACGCTGGCACTGGCCATTGCCGGGCTGCTGCCGGCTTCTGCCAAGGTTGGAGGTCGCATCGATTGGTTTTTGTCCTCATCGGGCGCCAAGGCACCCCCCTCTGTCCTGCCGGACATCTCCCCCGCAAGGGGGGAGATTACGCTCTCACCTCTGCCTTCGCCAATCACCAATGTCGCGGAAGGGGAGCGGTCGGCGAAGCTGCTGATCTCCCCCCTTGCGGGGGAGATGTCCGGCAGGACAGAGGGGGGTGTGACGGAACGCCAGCCTTTCAAACCCGAACTCAACAAAATCCCCCGCCTCGGCCGCGACATCGGCTTCGTCTTCCAGGACCCGTCCGCCAGCCTCGATCCGGTGATGACCATCGGCAAGCAAATCGCCGAAGTGGCGCGCACGCATCTCGGCCTCACCTGGTCCCAGTCCTATGCCAGGGCCAAAAGCCTGCTCGAGCGCGTCCGCCTGCCAGATCCGGACTCGGCCTTGCGCGCCTTCCCGCATCAGCTCTCCGGCGGCCAGAAGCAGCGTGTGGCGATCGCCGCCGCCATTGCGGCCGGTCCGAAGTTGCTGATCGCCGACGAAGCGACCAGCGCGCTCGATACCATCGTGCAGGCCGAGATCGTCGCCTTGATCAGACGACTGGTGAACGAGGACGGCATGACGCTGCTGTTCATCAGCCATGACATCGCGCTGGCGGCCGAGCTTGCCGAGCGCATCGCCGTTTTCCGTCATGGCCAGTTGGTCGAGCTTGGCATGACGGCGCAGATTGTCGGCGCCCCGGCCCAGCCCTATACGCGTGCATTGCTCGACGCCCATATAGGCCTCGACACCAGGCCGTTGCTGAACCGAGCCAGGCTCCACGCATGAGCCTGCTGGCGGTGTCCAACCTCACCAAGCGCTACCGTCGCGGCGGCAAGACCATCGCTGCCGTCGACGATGTCTCCTTTCACATCGACCCCGGTGAGACGCTGGCGTTGGCCGGACCTTCGGGCAGCGGCAAGTCGACGATCGCGCGGTTGGTGCTGCGATTGATCGAGCCGGACGACGGACGCATCGAATTCGAAAGCGACGATTTCCTGGCCTTGAGCGGCGCCGCGCTGCGAGCACGCCGCGCACGCCTGCAAATGGTGTTCCAGGATCCATTGGCCGCCTTCAACCCTCGCGCCACGGTGGCGCGTGTGCTCGACGATCCCTTGCGCATCCATGGCATCGCCTCCCGCGCCGAGCGCCCGCGCCGCATCGCCGCGTTGCTGGAGCGCGTCGGGCTGACGGCTAATCTCGCGCCGCGCGCCATTCATGAAATCTCCGGCGGCCAGCGGCAGCGTGTCGCCATTGCCCGCGCCATCGTCACGAAGCCGTCGCTGATCGTGCTCGACGAGGCGGTGTCGGCGCTTGACGTCTCCGTGCGCGGGGAGATCCTCGAGCTTTTGCTCGACCTGCAACGCCAGGAAAAGATCGCCTATCTCTTCATTTCACATGATCTCGGCGTCATCAGGTCGGTCGCTCACCGCGTCATCCTTCTCGACGCCGGCCGAATTGCCGAAAACGGCGATGCCCAAACCGTCATCGGCGCGCCGCAATCAGCCATCGGCAAGGCGCTGGTGGCGGCCGCGCCAAGATTGAACCGGGCCGGACCATGATCCCGAAAAGTGAGATCGCAGGCATGACAGCCCAGCATTTGCTTTGCCCAAGGCACCGAGACGGGACGGCGTCGGCACCGATGACCTACCGGGGCGTCGCCGCCCGCGAAATCTTGATGCGGCTGGCGTCGGCCGGCCTCGATTGAGTTCCGGCCGCCACCACCCGTTCGCTCAATAGCCGACGGTGAAGCGCTGCCTGATGTGGGCCGGCTTCTCGATCTCATCGACCATGACGATCGCGTAGTCCTCGAAGGAAATGCTGCTCCCCTTGTCGGAGGCGAGAAGCGTGTCCTTGCCGAGGCGGAATTTGCCGGTGCGCTCGCCCGGCACGAACATCGCGGATGGCGACAGGAACGTCCAATCGAGGTCGCTGACCGTCTTCAATCTGTCGAGAAAGTCGGCGCCCTTCTGCGCTTCTGCCTTGTAGATCGCCGGGAAGTCGGGGCTATCGACCAGCCGCTTGCCCGGTGCGGCTTCGAGACTGCCGGCGCCGCCGACGACGAGATAGCGCTTCACGCCGGAGGCCCGCACAGCGGCAATCAGCGTGTCGGCGTCGCTGTCCAGAAAATGCACCGTGCTGATCACCACATCATGGCCGCGGATCAGATCGGCAAGACCCTGCTCGTCGAAGACGTCGCCCTTCCTGGCCGTCACGCGTGGCAGCGCCGCGATCTTTTCCGGGTTGCGCGCAATGCCGGTGACGGTGTGGCCGCGATCGGAGAGTTCTTTGAGAAGGCGCGAACCAACTGCGCCGGATGCACCAATGAGAGCGACTTTTGCCATGTCTTTCAGTTCCCTTGTTGAAGATTTGCTGGGGATCACGCCGCCGCGATATGGGCGACGAGATTGTCGAAGCTGCCGAACAGTGCGTTCGAACCGATGAGCCGGGGCGCATCGTTGCGGATGACCGCCAGCGAAGGCACGCCATCGGCATGCAGGCGCTGTAACAGCGCGCGGCCGCGGCCGACCATCTCGCGGTAGGCCGTCAGCAATGTTTCGGTCGGCGCCTTGAGCATCTCGGCGGCGTCCGCCATGCCGGCGGCGGCGAGCACCTCGGCCACACCGCCGATCGTCACGACATCGCGTCCATCCACGTAGCGCGCCCGCTGGATCGTCTTCAGCGCGGCAAGCCGGCGGCTGGGATCTTCCAGGCCGGCGGCACTGATACCGAGCGTGGCGGCATGCGAGTCGAGCAGGGTTCCGCGGACGCCAAGGACATTGTGCCGGTAGGCCGGTGTGAACACTTGTCCGGTCAGGCGCTCGATGCGCTGGTCGTTCGCCCAGGCATGGGCGGCAAAACCTTCATCCATCGGACGCGCGCCGGCGCCGGAGAACAGGCCGGTCGGCAGCAGTTCGACGTTCAGGCCGGCGGCCGGCAACCGGTCGAGCATCGGGGTGGCGCCATAGCACCAGCCGCAGAGCGGATCGAAAAGATAGGTCACTTCTGAATTGCTCATAGTCGCTGCCATTCCTGTCCGGCCACCGGACTCATCGAGGCCGTCGCTCGTATGTGGCAGACGGCGGCCTTGCGATAAATGGCGCCCAATTATACAAACTGTCTGATCTGATCATACAAAGGGCAGCCAGCTTGGCCGAACTTCTGAACCTCAATCGGCTGGCTTATTTCACCACGGTGATGGAAACCGGCTCGTTCACTGCCGCGGCCGACCGGCTTGGCGTCGCCAAGGCCGTGGTCAGCCATCAGATCGGCAAGCTCGAAGAGGAGCTGGGCGCAACGCTGCTGCAGCGCACGACCCGGCGTGTCACGCCGACCGAAGAGGGTCGCCTCTTTTATGACCGCGCGATGATCATCCTGCGCGAAGCGGAGGCGGCCTATGGCGAAATCTCGCGCGGAGCCGTCGAACCGAGCGGAACGCTGAGGCTCACGGCGCCACTCGACTACGGCACCAAGATGGTGGCTCCGGTCATGGCGGCCTATCTCAGAACCTATCCGCATATGCGCGTCGAGGCGATCTTCGACGACGCCGTCAGCAATCTGGTGGACGAGCAGATCGATCTCGGCATCCGCGTCGGCTGGCTCACCGATTCCTCGAACCAGGCGCGGCGCCTGGGGACGATCCGGCAGATCGTGGTGGCGAGCCCTGGCTTCGCGGCGAGCCTGCCGCCCGACGTGACGCCGCGCCAGGCAAGATCGCTGGCCTGGGTCGGCAACACCCAGTTGCGCGGCATCGGCCAATGGCTGTTTTCCAGGGACGGCGAAACGGTGCTGACCGAACTCAATCCGGTCGTCATGTGCGACAAGAGCCCCGCCGCCCTGGCTTGTGTGCTCGCCGGCATCGGGCTCGGCGTCTTTCCGGACTACAGCGTCAGCGACGATATCGCCGAGGGGCGACTGGTGCCGGTGTTTGCCGACTGGAGCCTGCCGTCAGGCGGCATCCACGCGGTCTTTCCGCCGGCCAGGTTCCGGCCCGCCAAGGTGCGCACCTTCGTCGATCTGCTCGCGGCGGCCGAGAGACGGCGATCGCGCGGTGTTGCCGCGGCCTGAAGCCGATGGCGGTCAGCGGGCCTCTTGCAGGATCATCTCGGCTGCCTTTTCCGCGATCATGACGACCGGCGAGTTGGTGTTGCCCGAGACGATTGTCGGCATGATCGAGGCATCGACCACGCGCAGCCCGCCAAGCCCGTGAACACGCAGGGCCTCGTCGACCACCGCCATCGTATCCGAACCCATCTTGCAGGTGCCGACGGGGTGGAAAATCGTCGTGCCGATATCGCCGGCCTTGCGGATGAGCTCTTCGTCGCTGTCATACTGCGTGCCGGGCAGCATCTCTTCCGGCGCAAAGCGCGCCACCGCTTTTGCCTTCATCAGACTGCGGACATGGCGCAACGACGCGACGGCCACGCTGCGGTCCCCCTCGGTGGAAAGATAGTTCGGGCGGATCTTCGCCGCCTCCCGCGCATCGGCTGAACCCATGTGCACGCTGCCCCGGCTTTCCGGACGCAGATTGCAGACCGAGACGGTGACCGCGGGAAAGCGATGCAGCGGCTCGCCCAGACGGTCGGTGCTCAGCGGCTGCACGTGATATTCGAGATCGGGCGTTGCGAGGCGTGGATCGCTCCTGGCGAAGATGCCGAGCTGGCTCGGCGCCATCGACAGTGGCCCGCTGCGCTTGAGCGCGTATTCCAGCCCCATCGACGCACGGCTGACCAGATTGTGGTAGCGCTGGTTGAGCGTGGCGGTGTTGGCGACCTTGAAGACGGTGCGAATCTGCAAATGGTCCTGCAGGTTTTCTCCAACGCCCGGCAAGGCATGACGAACATCCAGGCCGATGCTCGAAAGCAGGTCGGGGCGGCCCACCCCCGACAGTTCGAGCAGCTTCGGCGAGTTGATGGCACCGGCCGCAAGGATCGTCTGTCCAGCGCGGATCTGGTGTAGGCGGCCGCCTTGGCGGAAAACCAGTCCGGTGACGCGCCGGCCGTCGAATTCGAGCCGTTCGGTCTCCGCGCCGAGCACCACGCGCAGGTTCTTGCGCCCCGCGATGCCGCGCAAAAACGCCTTC
Source organism: Mesorhizobium sp. M1342 (assembly GCF_040317955.1). NCBI lineage: Bacteria > Pseudomonadati > Pseudomonadota > Alphaproteobacteria > Hyphomicrobiales > Phyllobacteriaceae > Mesorhizobium > Mesorhizobium sp. M1342. The sequence continues at coordinate 56,369 of NZ_JAMYLI010000009.1, forward strand.
GACGTGTTCCAGCGCACGCCCTTCCTTTGGTTGACCTCGAAATAACCCGAGCCTTCATTGGTGCCGGTGTTGAAGTCTTCGGTGCGCGGAATGCCGAGTTCCTCGGCAGCGTCCCGAAAGGCGTCGAGGATCGGCCACGACAGCCGCTGCCGTTCGACCCGCCACTCGCCGCCACCGCCGTGCATGGCACTCTTGCCGCCGTGATAGTCTTCCGATTTGAGGAAATAGGGCAACACGTCGTCCCAGCCCCAGCCGGCATTGCCGGCCTGCCGCCAACAATCATAGTCGGCAGCCTGGCCTCGCATGTAGATCATGCCGTTGATCGATGAACAGCCGCCGAGCACCTTGCCGCGCGGATAGTTGAGGCTGCGTCCATTGAGACCGGCTTCCGGCTCGGTCTTCATCATCCAGTCGGTGCGCGGGTTGCCCATGCAGAAGAGATAGCCGATCGGGATATCGACCCAGTGATAGCGGTCGCTGCCCCCGGCCTCGAGCAGCAGCACATTGTTGCGCGGATCGGCGGAGAGCCGGTTGGCGAGCACGCAGCCGGCGGAGCCGGCCCCGACGATGACGTAGTCGTAACTGCCGAACGGGGACGGTGGAGCTTCGGTCACGTGCGCGCCTGCTGTCCGGCGATGCGCTCCCACATCGGGGTCATCGCCTGGTTGATCTCGCCGTACAGTCGATACCGCCGTGCATACGCGTCGGCAACCGCCTCGTCAGGCACAAAGTGTCGAGCGGCCGCAGTCATGGCGGCGGCACCTGCGCTGTAGTCCGCGAAGATGCCGACCCCGGTGCCCGCCGCGATCGCCGCTCCCAGCGCGCCGGTTTCGCGGCTGCGCGCCACAGTGACGGGCACGCCGAGCACATCGGCGAATATCTGCGGCCAGACGCTGCTGCGCGAGCCGCCGCCAGACAGCACCACCTGGTCGAAATCGGCGCCCGCTTTGTGCAAGGTCTCGACATGGCGCTTGTGCTCGAAGGCGACGCCCTCGAACAGCGCACGAAGCAGATGTGCTCGGCTGTGCCAGCCGGCGATACCGTAGAAGCCGGCGCGCGCATGGCCATTCTGCTGCGAGCCGTACAGGAAGGGATGATAGATCGGGATGTCACTGTTAGGATCGACTGACGCCACCAGTTCGCTGCACAATTCGAACGGCGACTTGCCGGCTTCGCCGCCATGTTCGAGGAATTCGCGAACGATCCATTCGAGATTGGCGGCCGAGGTGGCACTGGATTCGATCGCCAGATAGCGCTGGCGATCGAAAGTCGACAGCATGAAGATCGAAGGGTCGCGGATCGGTTCGTCGGTGATGACCTGGTTGATGCTCCAGGTTCCGGCGATGACCGAGGCGGCACCGGTTCTGGTCACGCCCGAACCGACCGCGCTGGCGACGACATCGAACAGCCCGGCGACGACAGGCGTGCCGGCGCGCAGTCCCGTCAGGGCCGCCACGTCCTCGCTGACATGACCGGCAATGTCGGCCGATTCCAGCACTGGCGGCAGCAGGTCCGCGCAGTCGCCGAGCCCATAGGCGGCAAGCAGGTCCGGCTCGTAACGCCGATCCCGCATCTGCAGCAGGCCGCAGCCCGACATGTCGGAGGTATCGCTGCTGCGCGCACCTGTCAGGCGGTTGACGACGAAATCCTTGCACAGGAAGACGGTGCCGATGCTGGCGAACAAGGCCGGCGAAAAGCGCTTGAGCCAGGCAAGCAGGGTTGGCGTCTGCGCCGCCCACGGCCGTTGCAGGCAGTGTGCATAGGTGCGGTCGCCGACATTCTGCTCTGCCCATTCGGCAACGATGCCGACCGCGCGTGTGTCGAGCGACTGGATGCCGATCAATGGCGCACCATCGCGATCGAGCGCGTAGAGCCCGTTGCCATGACCGGCGCAGCCGATGGCAACGATCTCGCGGGCGTCGATACCGGCTTCAGCGATGCATTGGGCGATGACCGAAACCGCGTTGCGCCAGAGTTCGTCGAGGTCGCGTTCGACATGTCCGGGCTTTGGCATGGATGAGCGGCCGTCACGAGCGGCGAATGCCAGTTCGCGGCCGGACAGGTCGAAGAGGATAGCCTTGATGACGGTGTTGCCGGCATCGAGACCGAGGATATAGCTTGCCATTGGCGCCTCCCGAGGCCGCAGCCTAAGCCTGGTTGTACAGATCCCAGGCCGTGCCGCCATCGGCATCGTCGTGAATGATCGCCATCAGCCCGCGCACGACGGCGCTCGGGTTGGCATGCTGGTAGATGTTGCGGCCATAGACCATGCCAAGCGCACCCTGTGCCATCAAGGCAGCCGACTTGTCGAACACGGCACGCAGATCCTCCTTGCCGCCGCCGCGCACCAGCACCGGGCAGCGCGCCGCCTCGACGACGCGGTGGAAGTCGTTGGGATCGGTGGTCGGATCGGCCTTGACGATATCGGCACCCATCTCGCGGGCAAGCCGGGTCAAGGTGACGATCTTTTCGGAATCGCCGTCGACCATGTAGCCGCCATGCTCTGCGACCGGCAGCATGGCCAGCGGCTCGATCATCAGCGGCAGGCCGTATTTCTCGCAATCCGCGCGCACGCGGGCGATATTCTGCACGCATTGCCGGAACAGGTCCGGCTCGTCGGGCAGCATGAACAGATTGACCACGACGCAAGCCGCATCCATCTCGATGGCGCCAAGCAAGGGCTCGGCTTCGTTCTGCAGCACCGCCCACATCGCCCGGTGGCGTATCCTGTTATAGGGATTGCCCATGTCGATGCGCATCACCAGCGCCGGCTTGTCCTTGCCCGGCACGGCCTGCAGCAGATCGGCCTGGCCGTAGTTCATCTGGATGGCGTCGGGGCCGGCCTTGACCAGCTGGGTGACGACGCTGGCCATGTCTTCCAGCCCGGCAAGGAAACTCGGCTCGTTGCAGACGCCGTGATCGATGGCGACGTCGAGACAGCGGCCGCCGCCGAACAGACGGTTCATGCGGACTTTCTTGTTTACGCGCATAGGGCGCTCCTTTGATGCGTCTGGAGGTCGATGCCGTGCCGGTCTGCCAGCAAGGCGAGGAAGGTCGAGCGCTCAGTGGCGGCCTCGCTGGTGCTCCAACCCTTGTGCGCCGCCAGCATGTCGAGAACGGCGTTGACGAGGTCGAAGCTGAGGCCACCCGAAATGGCGATGGTGGTGCGGCGCAGGAACAGGTCGGCAACGCACTCGACCTGCTCGCGCTCGATGATGCGCCCGATCTCGCTTGCCGAATAGTCCGACTGCGGCAGCATCTGTTCGCCTGCCGGATGCGAAACGAAATCCCCGGCCGACGTGCCGTAGCGCTGCAGAAGTGTGTGCGCGCGCTCGACCGGCAGGCCATGCTCGCCAGCGAATGATGCGCACCAGACCTGCGGGTCGGCCGGAAAACCACGGCCGCCACCGATGGCCATGTCCTGCGTGCCCTTGCTGCGCGCGAGGCCGAGCCGCTTCAGCGCCATGTCGGCGGCCAGCGCTCCAAACGAACGGAAGGTGGTCCACTTGCCGCCGATCATGCACAACGTCGCCGGCAGATGCCCGTTCGCTTCCACGAACTCGCAAAAGTGATCGCGCGGTATGCGGCTGGTAAAACTGTCCTCGCTGGCCGGCAAAGGACGCACGCCGGCGAAGCGAAACACGATCTGGTTTTCGGCCACTCTGATTGAGGGAAAAACAAAGGCGAGCGACTGCAGGATGTAGCGCTGCTCGTCCGCCTCGCAACGGACCTTGTCCGGATCGTCGACCCGGATGTCGGTCGAGCCGATCAGCACCTTGCCTAGATAGGGAAACAGGATGCAGATGCGTCCGTCCTCGTTTTCGTAATAGACCATGTGGCCGCCGAGCGCGTCGAACAGTTCGCTGTTGTCGACGATCAGATGCGAGCCCTTGGTACCGCCCATCATCGTCTGCGCCGTCGCCCCGATGGCCTTGTTGGTCAGGTCGATCCAGCCACCGGTGGCGTTGATGACCAGTTGCGCCCGCACCGGCAACTTTTCGCCGGTCAGCGTGTCGGTGATGACAAGGCCGTCGCCGGTCGACGACGCCTGAGCGTAGTTCAGGGCGCGCGCGTTCGCCCCGCTCGTCGTGGCGTCCAGCAGCATCTCCAGGCCGAGGCGCTCGGGCCGGCTCACCCAGGCGTCGTAATAGGTCGCCGAATTGCGGATCGCCGGGTTGATCGCCGGCCATGTCTTCAGGGTTTCGGCGCGGCCCCTGAACCGGTGCGTCGGCATCAAACGCCGTGCAGCGGTGAAAAGGTCATACATGGCAAGCCCGGCTTTGATGACCAGCGCCCCGCGCCGGCTGGGCCGCCGCGTCAGCCCCAGGAAACGCACCGCACCGTTGGCGAGACCGGAGAAAATGTCGAAGACCGGCACCGTCGTCGGCAGCGGAGCCACATAGTGCGGGGCATTCCTCAGCAGCCGGTCGCGTTCGAGCAGCGATTCGCGCACCAGTTTGAATTCGCCGTTTTCGAGGTAGCGCAGGCCGCCATGCACCATGCGCGACAGGGCGGCACTGGCACCACTGCAATAGTCGCCCTTTTCCGCCAGCACGACATCGACCCCTTGCAAGGCCAGTTCGCGAAAGACGCTGATGCCGTTGATGCCGCCACCAATGACGAGCACGGCAATGTCCGGCCGGTCGCGCAGACCGGCGATTGTATGACTACGCTTCATCGGGGCTGTTGCCTTTTTTTCTCAGGCATCCATCGCGGTGAGATGTGCGGCTGCCGCGGCGTCGATTGCCGCAAGCTCGCTTGCGGCAAGCGTGATCTCCCCGGCCCGTGCATTGTCGAGCGCCTGCTCAGGATTGCGTGCGCCGCACAGGGCGAAGGTGATGCCCGGCTGGGCGAGCGTCCAGGCGATGACGATCTGCGCCATCGACGCCTGGTGGCTTTCCGCGATCGGGGCGATTGCCTCTTTCAGCTTTGCGACCTTCTGCCGGTTGGCCGTGGAGAAGCGTGGGTTGTCCTTGCGTTGGTCGTCGCCGCCGAATGTGCGCTCAGGGTCGACCGTGCCGGTAAGTAGCCCCAACCCCAGCGACGAGTAGCTGAGGGTGGCAATGTCATGGCGGCGGGTGATCGGCAGCAGGCTGCTCTCGATGTCGCGGTCGATCATCGAATAGCGCTCCTGGATCGCATCGAGCTGGCCGGCATCGATATACTGGCCAAGATCCTCGGCGCTGATGTTGCTGGCGCCAATGGCGCGGATCTTGCCGGCCGCCTTGAGCTTTTCCAGCGCCGCCATCGTCTCGGCGATCGGGGTCGTCGGATCCTGCCAATGGGTGATGTAGAGGTCGATGTAGTCGGTGCCCAGACGCCGCAGGCTCTGCTCGACCTCATAGGCGATGCCATCGGCGCCGAGATAGCGATGCACAGGCTTGTCGTCCTGATCGAAGAAATGGCCGCCCTTGCCCGAATGCCAGTTCAACCCGCATTTGGTCGCGATCACCACTTTGTCGCGCTTGCCCTTGATGGCGGTGCCGACGATCGCCTCGCTGCGGCCAAGACCGTAGGCCGGCGCTGTGTCGATCAGGCTGAGGCCGGCATCGATCGAGGCTTCGATCGCCTTGACCGACTCCTTCTCGTCGGTGCCGCCCCACATCCACCCGCCAATCGCCCAGGTGCCCAGGCCTACAGCCGACGCCGATATGCCGGACTTGCCGATCTGCCGCTGGATCTGTCGAGAATTCATGCTACCTCCTGTTCGGCCAGCTCGAGGATCTGGAGCCCCGTGGCCTCGTCCGTGACGATGGTGTCGAGATGGTTGCCGCGCAGGGCGGCGAGGATCGGCGCGACCTTGCTGGGGCCGCTTGCAATGCCGATCGAGCGCGGGATGGTCGCGAACTCGTCAAGCGTCAACGAGACCAGCGAACGGTTGAGCGAGTAGTTGCAAAGCTTGCCCTGGCGGTCGATGAGATGAGCGAGCAGCTCGCCTGTCGCCCCGGACTTCTCGATCGCCTGGCGATCGGCATTCGAGGACGGATGCAGGTCGTAGTAGCTGGAATCGTCGGTCAGGATGGAGCCGACACCCACCACCGCGACATCCGCCTCGCGCGCCTTGCGAAACACGTCGGCGACGGAGCTGATGCCCATCAGCATTTCGCGCTGCTGCGCGGTGTCGGCAAACAGCGGCGCATGGATCTGGTAAGCGCGGCCGCCGAGCTTGTCGGCCATCAGCGAGGCGACGTGGTTGACGTCGGTATAGTGCTTGCCCTGCACCAGGCCGGTTGCGGGAATGATCTCGACGTCGTATCGGCGCCCCGGCTTGAGACCGGCGACCAGCGCGCTGACGCCCTTGCCGCCGGTGATCGAGATCGTGTCGCCGTCCTTGATGGTGTCGAGCAGCAGCCCAGCCGCCGCCTCGCCGACCCGCTGCAGGGCCGTGTGCGGATTTTCGGAAACCGACGGCACCACCATCGCCCGCTCGATGCCGCCCAGCGCAACCAGCCGCGCTTCCAGGTCGACCAGATGGTCGATCGGCGACTTGATCTTGATCTCGACGAGGCCGAGCTGGTGGCCGCGCTTGATCAGCCGGTTGACCGTCGCGTGCGAGAGGCCGAGTTCCCCGGCGATCTCGGCCTGGGTCTTGCCTTCGATATAATGCAGGACAAGCGCCTGGTGCATCTGACGAACAGCGGCGATGTCGTCTCGGGTGTTGGGAGGGGCCATGGTCTTGCTTCGCCGCCTTTGAGGTTCAGGACTTCTTGCGGTGCAGGAAGTGATCGATCGACACCGCCGCCAGCAGGATGCATCCCTTGATCATGTCCTGCCAATAGACCGAGACATCGAGCAGGATAAGCGAGCTCGTCACCACCGACAGCAACGCCATGCCGAGGATCGCTCCGAAGATGGTGCCCGAGCCGCCATTCAGCGAGGCGCCGCCGATGACGGCCGCGGCGATGATGTTGAGCTCCATGCCGGCGCCGAAGGTCGGCGTCGCCGCGCCAAAGCGCGCCATGTAGATCACACCGGCCAGTCCAGCGAGGGTCGAGCACAGCACCGTGACCCAGAACTTCACCTGATTGGTCCTGATGCCGGAGAACTGCGCGGCCTTCTCGTTGGAGCCGGTGTAGAAAACCTTTCGGAAGGCCGTGGCGCGGCGCAGCAGGAAGTCGAAGATCGCCACCACGACGACGAAGATCAGGATGACATAGGGGATGTTGTTGAAACTGCCCTGGCCGATGGCCTTGAAGGCCGGCGGCAGGGTGAACAGCGACAGCGGCGTGCCCTTGGTGACGACCAGGCACATGCCGCGCACGATGACCATGGCGGCCAGCGACGTGATGAAATGATTGAGGCCTATCACCGTGACGAAGAAGCCCATCGCCGCGCCGATCAGCGCGCTGACGCCTATGCCGATCAGGCTTGCCGTCCAGGGGTCGAGGCCGGCGAGGAACAGCGCACCCGAGACCACCATCGAGAAACATACGACCGAGCCGACGGAAAGGTCGATGCCGCCGACGATGAGCAGGATCGTCATGCCGACGACGACGATCCCTTCGATGGAGAAGCTCATCAGCATGGCGCGGAAATTGCCCCATGTCAGGAAGTGCGGCGAGGCGAAGCTCATGGCGATGCACAGCGCCAGGATGATGACGATCAGCCCGGCCTCGCGCATCGAGGCGAGCTGAGCGAAATTGATGCGCCGCCCGGCGGCCTTGATCTCGGCGTGCACGAGCGCTTCTCCTGATTCCCTAGGCGACATTCTGGGCCTGCCTTTGATTTGAACTATCCTGAACGCCAGAGGCGAGCATGATGATGGCTTCCTCGCCGAGCTCGTCGGCGGTGAGTTCGCCGGCGATCCTGCCTTCGCGCACCACGAGAACGCGGTCGCACAAGCCAATCAGCTCCGGCAGTTCCGACGAGATGACGATGACGCCGACACCGCTGCCGGCAAGCTGGCGCAGCAGCCGGTGGATCTCGACCTTGGCGCCGACATCGATTCCGCGCGTCGGCTCGTCCATGATGATGACCTTGGGACTGACGGACAGCTGCCTGGCGATGGCGACCTTCTGCTGGTTGCCACCGCTCAGCGTCGAGACGGCGGCCTCGATGCCGGCCATGCGCACGCCGAGCCTGCCGGTCAGTTCCCTCGCCTGACGATCCTCGGCCTTGCGGTCGAGCAGGCCGAGGCGCCCGGTGAGCCGGCCGAGGTCGAGCGCGGAGATGTTCGCCGCGATCGGCAGATCGAGGAATACGCCGGAGCCTTTGCGATCCTCAGAGAGATAGACCAGTCCCGCCTTGACCGCATCGCCATAGCCGCGTAGCCGGAGCTGCTTTCCGTCGAGCGCGACGGTTCCAGAGGTCATTGGCCTGAGGCCGCAGACCGTCTGTGCGATCTCGCTGCGACCGGCGCCGATCAGGCCGCCTATGCCCAGGATTTCGCCGGCGCGAAGCTGCAGATCGACGTCGGCGAAGCGGCGCCCATCGGAAAGCCCCTCGACCGAGAGGAGCAGACGCCCAAGCTCTTGCGGCGCCAGCTTGTCGGGATAGAGCTGGGTGATTTCGCGGCCCACCATCTTGCGCACGACATCGTCCGGTGAGACGGCGGCGACCTGATCGGTCGCCACGTAGCGGCCGTCGCGGAAGACGGTGACGCGGTCGCAGAGCGAGAATATCTCGGCCATGCGGTGGCTGATATAGACCACCGAAATGCCACGTTCCTTGAGCCCGCGCACGATCGAGAACAGGCGCTGCGCTTCGCTTTCGGTCAGCGCCGCGGTCGGCTCATCAAGCATCAGCACCTTGCAGTCGAGCGTCAGCGCCTTGGCGATCTCGACAAGCTGCTGGTTGGAAATGGAGAGGTCGGCGACCCTGGTACGCACCGGAATGGGTGCGAGAAGATCCATCACTTTCTGGGCGTCGGCGTAGAGCTTCTGGAAATTCATCAGCGGCGCGCGCCGGCTGTTGATCGCGGCCATGTAGATGTTTTCGGCAACGGTGGCGTCCTGACACAGCGCGATTTCCTGGTGGACAAGCGCAATGCCGAGGCGTTGGGCGGCCGCGGGCGAGTGGATCGAAACACGCTCACCATCGATCAGGATGTCGCCCTCGTCGGGCTGCAATACACCGGCGATCATGTTCATCAGCGTCGACTTGCCGGCGCCGTTCTCGCCGCACAGCGCATGGATTTCGCCGCGCCGCAGCTCGAACTGGACATCGCTCAGCGCCTTGACCGGGCCAAACGCCTTGGACAGGCCGCGGATTTCAAGAATGGGCGCCTGGGTCACGCCATGCTCCTGCGATGCTTGCGGGGAGGAAGGAGGCCGAAGCCTCCTTCCCGGTTGGTCCGGCCTTCCCGAGGCCGGGGCGGTGAGAATCGAGGCTATTCCTCGATGCCCTTGGTGCCGCGACGCTTGAGGTACTTGTCCCAGTAGAAGTCGTCCGCATTGTCCTTGGAGACGATGGAGAAGCCATTGTCGACGAAGGGCACGCTCATCGGGTTGAAGCCCGAACGCTTGGCGTCGTTCATCGGGTCGATCAGGCCGGGATGCTTGGCCATCCACAACAGCATGAAGCCCATATAGCCCTGCATGCCCTGGTTTGGATTGACCGATCCGAAGATCTCGCCGGCCTTGATCATGTCGAGGATCTTGGCATTAACGTCGGCGAGCATGACGCGGATCTTGCCACCGCCTTCCTTGGCGGCCTGGGCAGCGCCGATGGCCGAGTTGGCCTCCGGCATGAACACGGCGCCAAGATCAGGATGCGCCTGCGCCAGGCTCAGAACCGCCTGATAGGCCTTGGTCGGATCCTGGTTCGAAGCGGCGCGGCCGACGAGCTTCATGTCAGGCCATTTGGCTTCCATGCGGGCAACGAACGCGTTGACGCGCTTGTCGTGGTTGTCCTGGCCGGGATTCTCCAGCACCGCATATTCGCCCTTGCCGTCCATCGCCTTGGCAACGGCGTCGGCGGCATAGGTGCCTTCGGCATTGTTGTCGGAGGTGATGTAGGAAACGCGCTTGGAATTCGGCGAGTCGGCGGCGAAGGTCACCACCGCGGTGCCCTGTTCGATGGCGCGATTGATCGGCTCGATGAACGGATCGGAATTCATCGGGTGTACCAGTATGCCGGCAGGCTTCTGCGCCAGCGCCTGGTCGAAGGTCGCGATCTGCTTGTTGACGTCGTATTCCGGCGTACCCGTATAGGCGGTCTCGCAGCCGAACTGCTGGCCGGCCTGCTTGAACATTTCATAGACCGGGAACCAGTATTCGACGCCCGAGACCATGACGTTCATGACGTATTTTTCACCCGGCTCGCATTTGAACGGGTTGGGGGTTTCGGCGCGTACCTGCATCGACCCAAAGCAGGTCGATGCAGCCGCCGCGATTGCGAGCGTGCTCAGAAATTTGCGCAAGTTTCCTCCCTTGGCCGAAGCCATCCTCAATGACCGTCGCAGACGCTCAGCGAGCGCTGCCGTATGGATTTGATGATGCCGACCTTCCTCCGAAAGCCGACGATCGGGACATTACAGCCTCGGCGCATGTTGTCAATATAATTCACATATTGAAATATATTTCACGACCTCCTTCGGGGACCTATACGCTCCGATCGACGAAGCTGGTCGCGGGCCGCCAAGGTGCCGTACGGGCTAGGCAGGGCCTTTCCGGCCTTTGGCCGCGAACCGCGGAGAGTGTGGTTAGAGTATCGGCACCCAGGAGCTCGCGTGGTGCCCTCCCGCCGGCCGCGTCTTTATCGCGTGAAGCCACGATCTTGTCTTTGATAGCATCTATTCCGGGCGCGGCGTGACGCTCTCCATGTCGCTTAGCCAAGAAGTCTGCTGCTGCGTCGGCTTACGGCAGCCTTCGGACCATCCGGCGTATTCCGAGAAGCTTCGGCAGTCCCCCGAATGCGAACGGCCCGCTGGCTGGTGCCTGGGGGACTGTTGTTTGGTGGAGATTGGTTTGCGGGGGACGGGATTGGGTTTTTTGTCCCGCAGCTTGGGCTTCGCCTTGTTGCGGGCGCCTGATCCGGGGCAATCGATGGCCAGCCCAGCCGAACATCAAAACGGCCCGCGGGCTTTGTGCCAGGCGGGCCGTTTGATTACCGCAGATTGGTTGCGGGGACAGGATTGAGTTTTCTGTCCGGCGGCGTCGGCTCCGCTTGCTTGCGGGCGCCTGATGACAGGTTAAATCGCCGGCACCACGGCACAATACAAAAGAGCCCGCACGAGGGCGGGCTCTTTTGTATTTGGTTGCGGGGACAGGATTTGAACCTGTGACCTTCAGGTTATGAGCCTGACGAGCTACCGGGCTGCTCCACCCCGCGTCAACCCTAAGCAAGCGTTTGCTTGCGTTTCTAAGCAAGCGTTTGCTTGCGTTTCCAGGCAAGCGCTTGGTTGCTTTTTTTGTGTAAGCCGAGGCCTACAGATAGGTATATGGCTGACCAAATGAAAGGGCCGCTTACGCGGCCCGTGATCCCTTGGCGGGCCATTTCATAAAGAGAAGATTTCTCTCACATCCGATTGGATGTGAGTTCAACGTGCGTTTGGCAGACCTGGCAGCGACCTACTCTCCCGCGTCTTGAGACGAAGTACCATCAGCGCTGGAGCGTTTCACGGCCGAGTTCGGAATGGGATCGGGTGCAGCCGCTCCGCCATAACCACCAGGTCGGCAAAACGCACGTTGTTCGAGAAGCTTTTTTGAGCGAATAGCCAATAGTGAGTAGCGAATAGGGACCCTATTTGCTGCTTTCTCTGAGCTGTTCGCTGGTCTTTTTTGTGCCTTTACAGTTCTTTTGGTCCTGGCGCCTTTCGAAGCGAAGCTTCGCAAGGTCGACCGACCGTCGGCGCTGATGCGCCGCACCCACGTAGCGCCGCCCGCAGGGCGGAACAAGCGTGAGTGAGAACATCTGACTTTGTCAGATGAGCATAAGGAATGAGAACGATCAAGCCGATCGAACTATTAGTACCGGTAAGCTTCAAGCGTTGCCGCTCTTCCACACCCGGCCTATCAACGTGGTCGTCTTCCACGGTTCTCAGGGAATACTCGTTTTAAGGTGGGTTTCCCGCTTAGATGCCTTCAGCGGTTATCCCGTCCGGATATAGCTACCCTGCTATGCGGCTGGCGCCACAACAGGTCCACCAGAGATCCGTCCATCCCGGTCCTCTCGTACTAGGGACAGATCCTTTCAATATTCCTACACCCACGGCAGATAGGGACCGAACTGTCTCACGACGTTCTGAACCCAACTCACGTACCGCTTTAAATGGCGAACAGCCATACCCTTGGGACCTGCTCCAGCCCCAGGATGCGATGAGTCGACATCGAGGTGCCAAACAACCCCGTCGATATGGACTCTTGGGGGTCATCAGCCTGTTATCCCCGGCGTACCTTTTATCCGTTGAGCGATGGCCCTTCCACGCGGGACCACCGGATCACTATGACCGACTTTCGTCTCTGCTCGACTTGTCAGTCTCGCAGTCAGGCAGGCTTATGCCATTGCACTCAGCGAACGATTTCCGACCGTTCTGAGCCCACCATCGCGCGCCTCCGTTACTCTTTAGGAGGCGACCGCCCCAGTCAAACTACCCACCATACATTGTCCCGGACCCGGATAACGGGCCGCGGTTAGACATCCATAGTAATAAGGGTGGTATTTCAAGGGTGGCTCCACCTGAGCTGGCGCCCAGGTTTCAAAGCCTACCACCTATCCTACACATGCCACTACGAATGCCAATGTAAAGCTATAGTAAAGGTGCACGGGGTCTTTCCGTCTAACCGCAGGAACCCCGCATCTTCACGGGGAATTCAATTTCACTGAGTCTATGCTGGAGACAGCGGGGAAGTCGTTACGCCATTCGTGCAGGTCGGAACTTACCCGACAAGGAATTTCGCTACCTTAGGACCGTTATAGTTACGGCCGCCGTTTACTGGGGCTTCGATTCAGAGCTTGCACCCCTCCTCTTAACCTTCCAGCACCGGGCAGGCGTCAGACCCTATACGTCGTCTTGCGACTTCGCAGAGCCCTGTGTTTTTGATAAACAGTCGCTACCCCCTGGTCTGTGCCACCCTCCTCTACTTGCGTAGAAAAGGGTCACGCTTCTTCCGAAGTTACGCGTGCAATTTGCCGAGTTCCTTCAGCATAGTTCTCTCAAGCGCCTTGGTATACTCTACCAGACCACCAGTGTCGGTTTCGGGTACGGTTTATAAGGAGGAGCTATTTCCTGGAACCACGCAGCAGCCCGTTCAATCCGATAAGATTGGACTACCTCAATGATCCGTCACTACCTCCAAGCCCACGAATATTAACGTGGTTCCCATCGACTACGCGTTTCCGCCTCGTCTTAGGGGCCGGCTAACCCTGCTCAGATTAGCTTTAAGCAGGAACCCTTGGTCTTTCGGCGGGGGAGTCTCTCACTCCCCTTACGTTACTCATGTCAGCATTCGCACTTCTGATACCTCCACCACCCCTCACGGGTATGGCTTCATCAGCTTACAGAACGCTCCGCTACCGCTTGGCCCTTGCGGACCAAACCCTAAGCTTCGGTGTATGGCTTTAGCCCCGTTACATTTTCGGCGCAAAGACCCTTATTTAGACCAGTGAGCTGTTACGCTTTCTTTAAATGATGGCTGCTTCTAAGCCAACATCCTGGTTGTTTTGGGATCCTCACATCCTTTCCCACTTAGC
>NZ_JAMYLI010000009.1:75000-77500 GCF_040317955.1 Mesorhizobium sp. M1342
TAGAACGCCACCCCGACCCAATTCATTTCGTATTTGATTGCAAGTCATCACCGACATCACTGACCGATGCCTGACAAGAGGATCGGATGCTTCGTCTTTTTTGCCTCCGATTCGGTTGATCCGGTCATGGCGGCGGCTGGGCACTTCACTGCCAGTCCCCCTAAACGCAAACGGCCCGCGGCTGCGGGCTGTTTTGAATTAGGTTTTGTCGAGAGGCTTGTTTTGTTGTCGTAGCTTGTCGGCTGAGGCCTCTTTGTGCGCCGAGGAGTGCCGCGCTTGCAGGCACCATTGTCCCCCGAATGCGAACGGCCCGCTGGCTGGTGCCTGGGGGACTGTTGTTTGGTGGAGATTGGTTTGCGGGGGACGGGATTGGGTTTTTTGTCCCGCAGCTTGGGCTTCGCCTTGTTGCGGGCGCCTGATCCGGGGCAATCGATGGCCAGCCCAGCCGAACATCAAAACGGCCCGCGGGCTTTGTGCCAGGCGGGCCGTTTGATTACCGCAGATTGGTTGCGGGGACAGGATTGAGTTTTCTGTCCGGCGGCGTCGGCTCCGCTTGCTTGCGGGCGCCTGATGACAGGTTAAATCGCCGGCACCACGGCACAATACAAAAGAGCCCGCACGAGGGCGGGCTCTTTTGTATTTGGTTGCGGGGACAGGATTTGAACCTGTGACCTTCAGGTTATGAGCCTGACGAGCTACCGGGCTGCTCCACCCCGCGTCAACCCTAAGCAAGCGTTTGCTTGCGTTTCTAAGCAAGCGTTTGCTTGCGTTTCCAGGCAAGCGCTTGGTTGCTTTTTTTGTGTAAGCCGAGGCCTACAGATAGGTATATGGCTGACCAAATGAAAGGGCCGCTTACGCGGCCCGTGATCCCTTGGCGGGCCATTTCATAAAGAGAAGATTTCTCTCACATCCGATTGGATGTGAGTTCAACGTGCGTTTGGCAGACCTGGCAGCGACCTACTCTCCCGCGTCTTGAGACGAAGTACCATCAGCGCTGGAGCGTTTCACGGCCGAGTTCGGAATGGGATCGGGTGCAGCCGCTCCGCCATAACCACCAGGTCGGCAAAACGCACGTTGTTCGAGAAGCTTTTTTGAGCGAATAGCCAATAGTGAGTAGCGAATAGGGACCCTATTTGCTGCTTTCTCTGAGCTGTTCGCTGGTCTTTTTTGTGCCTTTACAGTTCTTTTGGTCCTGGCGCCTTTCGAAGCGAAGCTTCGCAAGGTCGACCGACCGTCGGCGCTGATGCGCCGCACCCACGTAGCGCCGCCCGCAGGGCGGAACAAGCGTGAGTGAGAACATCTGACTTTGTCAGATGAGCATAAGGAATGAGAACGATCAAGCCGATCGAACTATTAGTACCGGTAAGCTTCAAGCGTTGCCGCTCTTCCACACCCGGCCTATCAACGTGGTCGTCTTCCACGGTTCTCAGGGAATACTCGTTTTAAGGTGGGTTTCCCGCTTAGATGCCTTCAGCGGTTATCCCGTCCGGATATAGCTACCCTGCTATGCGGCTGGCGCCACAACAGGTCCACCAGAGATCCGTCCATCCCGGTCCTCTCGTACTAGGGACAGATCCTTTCAATATTCCTACACCCACGGCAGATAGGGACCGAACTGTCTCACGACGTTCTGAACCCAACTCACGTACCGCTTTAAATGGCGAACAGCCATACCCTTGGGACCTGCTCCAGCCCCAGGATGCGATGAGTCGACATCGAGGTGCCAAACAACCCCGTCGATATGGACTCTTGGGGGTCATCAGCCTGTTATCCCCGGCGTACCTTTTATCCGTTGAGCGATGGCCCTTCCACGCGGGACCACCGGATCACTATGACCGACTTTCGTCTCTGCTCGACTTGTCAGTCTCGCAGTCAGGCAGGCTTATGCCATTGCACTCAGCGAACGATTTCCGACCGTTCTGAGCCCACCATCGCGCGCCTCCGTTACTCTTTAGGAGGCGACCGCCCCAGTCAAACTACCCACCATACATTGTCCCGGACCCGGATAACGGGCCGCGGTTAGACATCCATAGTAATAAGGGTGGTATTTCAAGGGTGGCTCCACCTGAGCTGGCGCCCAGGTTTCAAAGCCTACCACCTATCCTACACATGCCACTACGAATGCCAATGTAAAGCTATAGTAAAGGTGCACGGGGTCTTTCCGTCTAACCGCAGGAACCCCGCATCTTCACGGGGAATTCAATTTCACTGAGTCTATGCTGGAGACAGCGGGGAAGTCGTTACGCCATTCGTGCAGGTCGGAACTTACCCGACAAGGAATTTCGCTACCTTAGGACCGTTATAGTTACGGCCGCCGTTTACTGGGGCTTCGATTCAGAGCTTGCACCCCTCCTCTTAACCTTCCAGCACCGGGCAGGCGTCAGACCCTATACGTCGTCTTGCGACTTCGCAGAGCCCTGTGTTTTTGATAAACAGTCGCTACCCCCTGGTCTGTGCCACCCTCCTCTACTTGCGTAGAAAAGGGTCACGCTTCTTCCGA
>NZ_JAMYLI010000009.1:82500-218491 GCF_040317955.1 Mesorhizobium sp. M1342
GAACATTTCTCACTGGCGTGACCTCGAGCGTGCTGATGGGCGTGGCGCTGTTCGCCGCCCTTGACGGCCGTCAGCAGCTGGCCACCCCACCCGAGATCGCCGAGTTGATCAGCCTTGCCGGCAACGGGGATTCCGGTGAAGTCGCCAAGACCACCAGGCTGGTGGCGCCGCGTCAGATCGCAAAGGCCAAGGACCGCCGCCGCATGGAAGTGTCGATGGTCACCAAGGTCGGCGACCGCGACGTCATCCACACCATGCCTTTCGTCCAGATCAAGATGGCCCTTGCCGCCGGCCACACCACCAGCCGCGCCTACCCACCCTTCGACCCGATGCAGGTGTTCGGCGACGACAGCGACGACAATGCCCAGCCGGCGACGGCCTCTGCCGCTTCCGGCCAGATCTACGGCGCCAAGGTCGAAAGCGAGATGAGCCTGAAGACCATCGATTTTCCGATCGAAACGGCTTCCTTCGACGAAAAGAGTGACCTCTCCGCCGACGAGGTGGAAAAAGTGGTGCGCGAAGCCGGCACCGACCTCAGCGACGGCGCCGTGCAGGTCGCTTCACTTCACTATGTCGACCCGCAGCGATTCGGCGAAGCTTTTGCCGAGAGCATGGCGGGCTCCTACGACGTCAAGATCGTGCCGGAAAATGTCTCGGTGGCGCCCCGCGCCACTGTTGACGACCAGGCGCCGGCTTTCGCCGAGGAAATCATCCCCTTCACCAAGGATCTCGACGTCACCGAGGCTTTTGCTAATTCGGGCTACACGGGTGAAGATGCCACCGGAATGGCCGAAGCCATCGCCAAGTTGCTCAACGCAACGGCGCTCAAAGCTGGAACCGTGCTGCGTGTCGGTCTTGAGGTTCACGGCGATGCCGCCAAGGTCGTGCGCACCAGCGTCTATGACCGGACCCAGCACATCGTCACCATCGCGCTCAACGATCGCGGCCAGTATGTGCCGGCGCAGGAACCGGATCCGAACCCCGAATTGCTGACGGCCTTCGATGATTCGTCGGCGCCCGTGGTGGTGCGCGGCAACCTGCCCAACGTCTATGACGGCATCTACCGCGCCGCCTATTCCTACGGCATGTCCAAGGTGATGACGCAGCGGTTGATCAAGTTGCTGGCGTCCGACGTCGACTTCCAGTCCCGCCTCAGCCCCGCCGACCGCATCGAAGTCCTGTTCTCGCAGCCCGACGGTGACGACCAGACCTCGGACAGCTCCGAGCTTCTTTACGTCTCGGCGACGTTCGGCGGCCAGACCCGCAACTTCTACCGCTTCCAGATGCAGGACGGCGGCACCGACTATTTCGATGAGGACGGCTCGAGCGCCGAGCAGTTCCTGTTGCGCAATCCCCTGCCCGCCGGGAAATTCCGCTCCGGTTTCGGCGCCCGCAGGCATCCCATCCTCGGCTATGTCCGCATGCACACCGGCGTCGACTGGTCCGCGCCGATCGGCACGCCGATCATCGCCGCCGGCAACGGCACGGTCGAGAAGGTCGGCTGGGCCGGCGGTTACGGCAAGCAGATCATCATCCGCCATGCCAATGGCTATGAGACATCATACAATCACCAGAGCGCTTTTGCCAAAGGCATCGAACCGGGCGTGCACGTCCGCCAGGGCCAGACCATCGGCTTCCTCGGCCAGACCGGCCTCGCCACCGGCCCGCATCTTCACTACGAACTGATCGTCAACGGCACCAAGGTTGATCCGATGCGTGTCCGCCTGCCGGTCGGCAAGGTGCTGAAGGGCGATGACCTCGTTGCCTTCAAGCGCGAGCGCGAGCGCATCGACGAACTGCTGAAGCAGGAAGACAGCGATTCGCTGAAGGTTGCGAGCGCCAAGATCGACGGTTGACCCGCTTCAGCCTTGCTGATCTTCGGCCTGTCGCGACCATGGCAATCGCTCACCGGGAATGGTCGTCCAGGCGATGACAGCCGCAAACAGGCAAAGCAGCGCGGTCACCGAAGAGACCGCGGCAAAAGCGGCGTCGCTGGCGGCGAGCCTCGCCGCATCGATGGCCGGCCCAAGCCCGGCTGGCGCCGGTTCACCAAATCCTGGGATGCCCGGCGTTGCGCTCGCGTCCAGCGCATTCGCGTAAACCCATGCGGCAAGCGAGCCCATCGCCGCCACCGCGATCAAACCGCCGATGCGTGAGACGGCATTGTTGATGCCGGAGGCCGCCCCCGTGTCCTTGTCTTCCACCGCCGTCATGATCGCGGTCGACAAAGGCGATACGACCAGAGCCATGCCGAGCCCCATCAGCCCCATCAGCGGGAATGTTCCGGTCCAGAAATTATGGATACCGGCGTAGGTGAGCAAGGCCAGCCCGGCAAACGCGAAAGCCACTACCAGGCTGCCGCAGGCGATCGGAAAACGCGGTCCGATCCGGTCCGACAGCTTGCCGACAGGTCCCGACAAAAGCGCGATCGCTGCCGACAAAGGCAGGAAGATGAAGCCGACCTCGGCCGTGCTCAGCCCCCAGCCGGCGATCAGCAGCATCGGCAGATAGAAAAGGTTGGCCGATAGCGCGAAATAGAGGAAGAACGTCGCCACATTGGCACCGGCGAAAGCACCGACACGAAACAGGCTGAGGTCGATCATCGGCTCACGCTGCCGAAGCTCGAAGAAGATGAAGACAGCCAGCAATACGACGCCTGCGGCAATGCTCGGCCCTGCCATGAGGCCCTCGCCGCTGGCGCTCATCGAGGTCAGCCCATAGGCAAGCGCGCCGAAGGCCAATGTCGCGAGCGCTGCACCGCCGAGATCCAGGCTGCGTTTCTCCGTCGGCGTATCGGCTGGAACCTTGGCCAGCAGAAGCCAGATCGAAATAAGCCCGAGCGGCAGGTTGATGGCGAAGATCGCCCGCCAGATGCCGTCGCCGAAGGCCGACAGCACGAAACCGCCGAACACCGGGCCAAGTGCCGTGGTCAGCGCTGAAGCCGCCGCCCAGATGCCGATAGCGCGGCCGCGTTCTTTCTTCGGGTAGGCCTTGGCGATGATGGCGAGGCTGCCGGGCACCATGATCGCTGCGCCAATGCCCTGGACGGCACGAAATGCGATCAGCACAATGGCATTCGGCGCCAGCGCACAGGCAAGCGAAGCGACGATGAACAGCGCAATGCCGGCCACGAAGGCGCGGCGTAGGCCGAATCGGTCGCCGGCGGCACCCCCGGCCAGGATCAGCGCCGACAGCGTCAACGCATAGGCATTGGAAATCCACTGCGCCTCGGCAAGGCTGGCGCCGAGGTTGACGCGGATCGCCGGTGTGGCGATGGCCAGGATCGAGCCGTCTATGAAGCCAAGCGCCGAGGCCAGAATTGCCGCGATCAGCACAAATCGCCGCTGCGACTGCGGACAGAACGTCCCATTCCTGACCGGGCTGGTCAGCGGGACGGCGGCAGCTTTACTCGGTGAATGCATGAAATCTTGCTTAAACCCCTAGCGCACCGGCAACAACCAGCCAGTGGCTTGCTGTCGCTGAAACCAGCCGTTTGGCCAGGTCGCACTCTGTCAGGGCGCAAATGGCACAGTCATGCTGGCGCCGTTACACGCAGCCGGCGGGGATTTCGGTGAGGCAACCACTTGAAAGCTCGGTTTCATTCTGATCGTGCATCTGGTCTATGCCGCCGCACTTCACAGTTCACTGCTGCGCAAAATCATCGGCTGAAGGTCCGCCGACAAACTCCACCGTCACACCCGGCGACACCAGCTTGGCCAGTTCACGCGCATCCCAGTTGGTCAGGCGCACGCAGCCATGGCTTTCGGTCTTGCCGATCTTCGACGGATCCGGCGTGCCATGGATGCCGTAGGTCGGCTTGTCCAGGGCGATCCAGACCGAGCCGACCGGGCCGTTCGGGCCCGGCGGAATGGTCAGGACCTTGTCGTTCTGGCCCTGCTTGAAATTGATGCTGGGGTTGTAGGTGTAGTTCGGATCGAGCGCGACGCGCGACACCGTGTGTATGCCGGACGGTGACGGCGTGTCCGATGAGCCGATGGTTGCGGGATAGGCCGCGACCAGTCTGCCGCCGGCATCATAGGCGAAAACCTCTTTCTTGTCCTTGTCCGCGACGATGCGGGCCACCGGCGTCGAAACCAGTTTTCCGAAATTGGCGACCTTGATGGTTGTGCCGGGACGATTGAAATCGACGTCCGGGTTGAGCGCTTTGAGATAATTCTCGTCCATGTGGAAGCGCTCCGCGAGCGCCTCGGTCACGGACGTATAACCCATGCGGTCGAGTTGCGCCTTCTGGCTGTAGTCTTCCGGGATCGACGCGACATAGGGACCGGCCGCATCCTCCGCTGTGATCGTGTAGTTGGCGAAGGCATCGCCGCCGGATTGCGCAAGTGCCGCCTGGATGGCGACCGCGTCGGTCGATCGCAGATTGGCGCCGGTGATCTGGTTGTAGGCAGCGAGCGCCTTGTCGACATTCGAACCGAAACGCCCGTCGATGACGCCAGGCGAAGCGCCACCCCGGTCGAGCAGCACCTGAAGGGCGGCGACATCCTGGCGCGCTCCCAGCGAAAGTGCTGGGGCAACAGTGGCCTTGTCGTCAGCCTTTGGTGGCAGAGCCGCCTGATCGGCGGGTATCGCCGGCTGGGCAGGGTCTATCGAGGCCTCGTTCAGCGGCTGGCGCTTGATGGTGCCCGGCTTCGCCGGCTGCGGCGCGTCGGGATAATTGTCGTCGTAGCTGCCATCGTCCTGCGGTGGGGGAGGATAGGCTTCGACGGAATTGTCCCCATAGGGATCGTACTCGTCCGCCGGCGGCGGGATAACGCGGCCTTCCTCTTCCAACTGCTGGCGGCGGAACCGCGCCATGTCTTCCGGATCGTCGAGATAGTAGCGGTCGTCGCCGTCGGGGGCGCGGCCCAATTCGCGCAGTCGTGTCTCACGGCGCAGGGCACGACGGTCGAGCCGGGTCTGCGGCGGCTGGATGGCGATGACCTTGCCGGTATCGGCATCGACGATGACGCGGTTGCCTCTAGCGTCGTAGTAGATGTCGAGATTGCCGTCCTGGGCGATAAGGATGCCCCCGGTATCGGCGGCACGGACAATCGGTGGTGCGCTGTCCTGCGTTGGGGCAGCGATTGCATTGGCAGACAAAAGCCCGCCGGCAAGTACCGAAAGGGTGAAGATCGTACGCAGCATAGTGGCGAAACTCTCCGGTCCGTAATTGCCGCCGCCCGGCATTGTTCTCTGGCGAAGCCCCTCGCCAGCAAACCAGTTACCCACCATATGGTTCCAACATGAACCGGGCATGAAGATGGCGGTTTCCCGGCACCTCGACGAATATTGGCTAGCCTGCGGCAAGCCCCAATTCCTTGCGCGCCTGCTTCGTCAGTTTCAGGGCAACAAGGCGATGGCTCTCGCGCAGATAGTCTTTCAGCGCAGCATCATCCATGCTCTGGCTTGTCCGACGCTGGATCCATGTCATGCCGCGCGAGGCAAGATAGGGCGCTGGTCGCAGGCCCGGCTGCTCCTTGAGCACATCATAGGCGATTTCGGAGCATTTGAACGTGACGAAGAGCTGCTGGCCCTGGTCCCAGCCGCCGATCGCGAAGACCTTGGCTCCGACCTTCCAGACATGGGCTCCGCCCCACTGGACGACATGGCTCGTCGCAGGCAGCGATGCGCAGAAGCTGTTATAGTCGTCCAGCGTCATCCCCGCCCCCGTTTATATGAAAAAGCCGCGCGTCCAGGATGGACGCGCGGCTTTGGATCAGGCTGCCACTTCCGCCGCCACAATCGTCGGTTTCGAGCGGAAGTTCAGCCGATCGGAACCGGCTGTCACCTTGACGGTCGAGCCGTCGAGGATGTCGCCGAGCAGGATCTTCTCCGCCAGCGGGTCCTGCAATTCCTTCTGCATCACTCGCTTCAGCGGTCGCGCGCCATAGGCAGGGTCGTAGCCCTTGGCGGCCAGCCAATCGACCGCCTCCTGGTCCAGCGAAAGTGTGATCTTGCGATCGACAAGCAGGCTCTCCAGCCGCTTGAGCTGGATCTCGACGATGCGGCCCATATCCTGCCGGCGCAGGCGGTGGAACAGGATCACCTCGTCGACGCGGTTGAGGAACTCCGGCCGGAACGACGCCCTGACGACACCCATCACCTCGTCGCGAACCAGATCGACGTCCTGATCCTCGGTGAGATTGACGAGATATTCGGCGCCCAGGTTCGACGTCATGATGATCAGCGTGTTGCGGAAGTCGACCGTGCGGCCCTGCCCGTCGGTCAGGCGGCCGTCATCGAGCACCTGCAACAGCACGTTGAACACATCGGGATGCGCCTTCTCGATCTCGTCGAACAGCACGACCTGATAAGGCCGGCGCCGCACCGCTTCGGTCAGCGCGCCGCCTTCCTCATAGCCGACATAGCCGGGAGGTGCGCCGATCAGCCGGGCGACCGAGTGCTTTTCCATGAACTCCGACATGTCGATGCGCACCATCGCGCTCTCGTCGTCGAACAGGAAGCTCGCCAGCGCTTTGGTCAATTCGGTCTTGCCGACGCCCGTCGGTCCGAGGAACATGAACGAGCCGATCGGCCGGTTCGGATCCTGCAAGCCCGCGCGGGCACGCCGCACGGCCTTCGAGACAGCTTGCACCGCCTCGCCCTGGCCGACGACGCGCTTGCCGATCTCATCTTCCATGCGCAGCAGCTTGTCGCGCTCGCCCTGCAGCATCTTGTCGACCGGAATGCCGGTCCAGCGCGAGACGATATGGGCGACATGATCGGGGGTGACCACCTCTTCGACCATGCCGGCTTTGCCGTCCTGGGTTTCGGCCTCCTTCAGCTTCTTTTCCAGCTCCGGGATCTTGCCATAGGCAAGCTCGCCGGCGCGCTGGAATTCACCCTTGCGCTGGGCAATGGCAAGGTCGTTGCGCGCCTCGTCGAGCTGCTTCTTCAGATCGGCGGCCAGCCCGAGCTTCTGCTTTTCGGCCTGCCATTTGGCGGTGATCTCGGTCGATTCTTCCTCAAGGCCGACGAGTTCCTTTTCCAGGCGGGCAAGCCGATCCTTCGAGGCGTCGTCCGTCTCGACCTTAAGCGCCTCGCGTTCGATCTTGAGCTGCATGATGCGGCGATCGATCTCGTCCAGCGCCTCGGGCTTGGAATCGACCTGCATGCGCAGCCGCGATGCGGCTTCGTCGACCAGGTCGATCGCCTTATCCGGCAGGAAGCGGTCGGCGATGTAGCGGTTGGACAGCGTCGCCGCCGCCACCAGCGCCGAATCCGAAATGCGCACCTTGTGGTGCTGCTCGTACTTCTCTTTCAGGCCGCGCAGGATCGAGACGGTGTCTTCCACCGTCGGCTCGTCGACGAACACCGGCTGGAAGCGGCGGGCAAGCGCTGCATCCTTCTCGACATGCTTGCGATACTCATCGAGCGTGGTGGCGCCGACGCAGTGCAACTCGCCCCGCGCCAAAGCCGGCTTCAACAGGTTCGAAGCATCCATGGCGCCATCCGCCTTGCCGGCGCCGACCAGCGTGTGCATCTCGTCGATGAACAGGATGATGTTGCCGTCGGCCGAGGTGACTTCGGAGAGCACGGCCTTCAGCCGCTCCTCGAACTCGCCGCGATATTTGGCGCCGGCAATCAGCGCGCCCATGTCGAGCGCCATCAGCTGCTTGTCCTTCAGCGATTCCGGTACGTCGCCATTGACGATGCGCAGCGCCAGGCCCTCGGCGATCGCCGTCTTGCCGACGCCGGGTTCGCCGATCAGCACGGGATTGTTCTTGGTGCGGCGCGACAGCACCTGGATGGTGCGGCGGATCTCGTCGTCACGGCCGATCACGGGGTCCAGCTTGCCGGCACGGGCATCCGCGGTCAGGTCGCGCGCGTATTTCTTCAGC
The DNA here is from genome assembly GCF_040317955.1 of Mesorhizobium sp. M1342. Lineage (NCBI taxonomy): Bacteria > Pseudomonadati > Pseudomonadota > Alphaproteobacteria > Hyphomicrobiales > Phyllobacteriaceae > Mesorhizobium > Mesorhizobium sp. M1342. The sequence continues at coordinate 90,345 of NZ_JAMYLI010000009.1, forward strand.
GCGTCGTAGCCCTGTTCGGCACTCGCCGAATCGGCGGTGCGGCCCTTGCGGACATCGTTGATGACCTGGTTGAGCGCCTGCGCGGTGACGCCGGCCTTGGCCAGTATGTCGGCGGTCTTGGCCGATTTCTCCATGGCGAGCGCCTGCAAGAGCCGCTCCACCGTGACAAAGCTGTCGCCGGCTTTCTTGGCCAGTTCCTCGGCGGTCGAAAACACTTTTGCCAGCGGCTGCGCCAGATAGAGCTGGCCATTGCCGCCCTCGACCTTGGGCATCGCTTCGAGCGCCGTCTCGACGCCAAGCTTGACGTCGCGGGCGTTGCCGCCGGCGCGTTCGATCAGCGACGCGGCCAGGCCCTCATCGTCGTCGACGAGCACTTTCAGGATATGTTCAGGGGTGAATTGCTGGTGGTTGCGGGAAAGTGCCATAGTCTGCGCGGCCTGGATAAAGCCGCGCACACGCTCTGAGTATTTCTCGAGGTTCATATCTGTCTCCTTCCATCACCGGCCCGCTTTGCGGCACCGGATCCGATTGCGGTGACGGACCCGCCCGGTCGAGCCGGGTCCAGTTGAGGCTGATATGGTGCACAAGCTCCGAACCCTCAAGACGTCTCGATATCGGCAACTTCATAATATTGCACGGCCGCCCAAACGAAAACGGCGGAGATTTCTCCCCGCCGTTCCATGTCTTGAGGTGCCGTTCGATCAGTTGTCGATATCGACATTGACCGGCTGGGCATTGCCGCTTTCGACTGGGGCCGCCTCGGCACTTTCGCCACCGCCATCAACCTGATCGGCGTTCACGCGCGGGCGGCGCGGACGACGCGGACGACGGGCAGCCCCGCTTTCGGCGGCCGCCTCGTTGAGTTCGGCCTGGGCGGCAAGACCTGCCGGGGAAAGATTCTCGAACGACGGAGCCGGTTCGGCCGGCGCTACAGATTCGGTCGGCGAAACGGCTTCGCCCTGAACCGGGGTCTCGTTGCCCTGGGGCTGACCACCTTGTTCCACGGGTGAACCAAAGTCGCGCTGGCCGTTCTGGCCATAACCGCCATTGGGGCGACGATCGCGATGGCGCCCGCCATTGTTGTCGCGGCCACCATTGTTACGCCCGCCATTGTTATCGCGGGCCTCGCGGCCACCTTCCCGGTTGAGCGCAACCTCGGCAGGCGTCCCTTCGATGACCGGCTGCGGGCCGGCGCCATGGTTGATCACCGGGATCTGGACGTCGGAAACAGTGTTGCTGTTGTTGTTGCCGCCATTGTCGAAATCGTCGCGATCCTCGTCGCCGTCATCGTCGAAATCATCGCGATTCTGCTGCGCGTTCTGGATCGGCATCTGCGCCTGTGCGGCCGCGATGATGCGATTGTAGTGCTCGGCGTGCTGGAGATAGTTCTCCGCCATGACCCGGTCGCCGGAGCTGTGAGAATCGCGGGCAAGGGTGGCGTATTTTTCGGCGATCTGCTGAGCCGAACCGCGGATCTTCACATCCGGGCCATTGCTCTCGTAGTTGCGCGTCAGGGGATTAGGCCCCTTGCGGTTGTTGTTGTTATTGTTGTTGTTATTGTTACCACCGCCGCCGCCACTATTGTTGCGACCGCGCATGCGCCTGTTCTGCTGTTGTGGCCTCATCAAACTCTCTTCATTTTGAAATTTTCGAAAAACTCTTCACGAACGGAGGCGCTCATGCAGCCAGCCGTTTCGTCTCTTCACCGGCGTTCGCCCGCATCGATTGCGTTGGCGCCACGTGCCATCCTGTTCCGGTTACATCACTTGCCGGACGATTCCCGCACGAAGCTTGGGCATCGTTTGCGCAAGAAGGCAGCTATTTCCAAGGAAAACCGAATCGCTAAGAGCACTGCCTGCTTCGTCTCATCCGGTTAAGGCGACCCTAGCCGCATTCCCCGGCATTGCCAAGCGCTTTTTTGCACTGCGTCAAGGCTTTATCCTTTCAAAGACAACAACCCTGTCGTTTCCACCGAGGTCACGAAAAGCACCGCCCGGCCCATAGCCGGCTGCAGCGAATATCTCGCAGACCTCGTTGCGTTGCGTTTGGCCGATCTCGACCGCAATCCTGCCTTCAGTTTCCAAAAACCTTGCCGCTTCCGCAGCGATGGTTCTGTAGGGGTTCAGACCGTCCGCGCCGCCATCCAGGGCCAGGCGCGGGTCGAAATTGCGGACTTCGTCCTGCAGATTTCCAATGTCTTCCGTGGTTATATAGGGAGGGTTTGCGACAATTACATGGTACCGGCCGGAAACTTTTTCGAACCAGTCCGACTGCAGCGTCGTGAACCGGCCTGCAAGACCCAGTTGCCCGGCATTGCGCGCCGCCGTCACCAGCGCACCCGCGGACAGGTCGACGCCCGTGGCGTTAGCCGTCGGCACGACACTGAGCAGCGCCAGCGCAATGGCGCCGGTGCCGGTGCCAAGATCGAGGATGCGGCACCCGCCTTCCCGCGCCGCAACTACCTTGACGAAGGGCAATATCGCCTCGACCAGCGTTTCGGTATCCGGCCGCGGCTCCAGCGTTTCCGGCGACAGCGACAGGCGCAAACCGTAGAATTCACGATAGCCGAGGATGCGATGCACCGGTTCGCCGCTAGCGCGACGTCTCAAGGCGGCATCGATTTCGGCAACAACGCCGGCGCCGAGCCTGCGTTCGGGGTCCGCAATGGCTTGCGTGCGCGTCGTGCCCGAAAAATGCTCGACGATCAGCCGCGCATCGAGCGCCGGGTCGTCGACGGTAGCGCCGAGCCGAGCCCGCGCTTCCCGCAGCAGCGGCCCGAGTGCATCGGGCAGGTCAGTCATCGATGCCGATGTCGGCGAGCAATTTCGACTGGTGATCGGCGATCAGCGCGTTGATGATCTCATCGAGTTCGCCCATCATTACCCGGTCGAGCTTGTACAGCGTCAAATTGATGCGGTGGTCGGTGACGCGGCCTTGCGGGAAATTATAGGTGCGGATGCGTTCCGAGCGGTCACCGGAACCGACCTGCGACTTGCGCGATTCGGAACGCTCCTCGTCAGCCTTGCCGCGCTCCAGATCATAGAGCCGGGCCCGCAGGATCTGCATGGCCTTGGCGCGGTTCTGATGCTGCGATTTCTCCGCCTGCACGACCATGATGCCGGTCGGCAGATGGGTGATGCGGACGGCCGAATCGGTGGTGTTGACGTGCTGGCCGCCCGAACCCGAGGCGCGCATCGTGTCGATGCGGATGTCTTCGGCCCTGATGTCGATGTCGACCTCTTCGGCTTCTGGCAGCACCGCGACGGTTGCCGCCGAGGTGTGGATGCGCCCGCTCGCCTCGGTTGCCGGCACGCGCTGCACGCGGTGCACGCCGGATTCGAACTTCAGGTGCGCAAAGACGCCCTTGCCGGACACGGTGGCGATGATTTCCTTGTAGCCGCCGGCGTCACCATCGCTGGCCGAGGCCGTCTCGAAACGCCAGCCGCGTTCGGCGGCGTAGCGCTCATACATGCGAAACAGGTCGCCGGCGAAAAGCGCCGCCTCGTCTCCGCCGGTGCCGGCGCGGATTTCGAGAATGGCGTTCTTGTCGTCGGCGGCATCCCTGGGCAACAGCAGGATCTGAATGTCCTTCTGCAGCGCCTCGATGCGGTCTTCGACCTCCGGCAGCTCGGCCTCGGCGAGCGCCCGCATCTCGGCATCGGTGCCCTTGTCGGCAAGCATGGCTTCGAGATCGGCCTGCTCATGCTCGGCCAGGCGCAGCGCCCTGACCTTGGCAACCATGTCCTGGATTTCGGCATATTCGGACGCCATGCGCACATAGGCATCCGGCGCCGGGCCGGCCGACATCTGCGCTTCGAGCATCTCGAAACGCTTGACGACTTGATCCATACGATCGCGGGGCAAATTGACCATGATGAGGCTGCTACAACGGGATCGAACGGTCGTCGGCAAAGGCCTGCAGCAGCGCTCGCATCGGCAAGCCCTGTGCCGGAGCCATCAGATTGTCGTCGAAAAACGCCTTCAACTCGTCCAGCGGCAGTTCCGTCAGCATCGCCTTGACCGGACCGATCGATGCCGGCGACATCGAGATCGAACGGAAGCCGAGTCCGATCAGCGCCATCGCCGAAATCGGCTTGCCTGCGAGTTCGCCGCACAGCGTCACCGGCGTATTGTTGCGGACGCCGGCATCGGCGATCTGCTTGAGCACCCGCAGGAACGGCGCCGACAGCGTGTCGAAGCGGTTGGCCAGTTGCGTGTTGCCGCGGTCGACGGCCATGACGAACTGGAACAGGTCGTTCGAACCGACCGAGACGAAATCGACCGCCTTCATCAATTCATCAAGCTGGAACAATAGCGACGGCACTTCCAACATCGCCCCCAGCTTCAGGCTGGTCGGCAAATGATGGGCAAAGCGCGACAAATGCCGCACCTCGCGGTCGATGATCTCGCGTGCCTGGGCGATCTCGCCCAGCTCGGTCACCATCGGCAGCATCAGCTTCAATTCGCGGCCGCCGCTGGCCTTGAGCAAAGCGCGGATCTGGGTGCGCAACAACCCTGGCCGGTCGAGCGTCAGGCGGATCGCCCGCCAGCCAAGCGCCGGGTTCTCTTCCTGGATCGCACCCTTGAAATAGGGCAGCACCTTGTCGCCGCCAATATCGATGGTGCGGAAGGTGACCGGCTTGCCGCGCGCCGCCTCGAGCACGTCGCGGTAGAGCTTTTCCTGGGCCTCGGCCCGGGGAAAAGTGGAAGCGACCATGAATTGCAATTCGGTGCGGAACAGGCCGATGCCGGCCGCGCCCGCTTCGGCAAGCTGCGGCAGGTCGACGGCAAGACCGGCATTCATCAGCAAATCGACCTGGACACCATCCCTGGTCGTCGACGGCTTCTTGCGCAGCTCGCGGTAGACCTCTTGCCGGCGCGCCCTGAAACGCACCTTTTCGGCGTAGGCGGCCTCGAGATCTGGCTGCGGCCGCAAATGGATCACGCCCTCTTCGCCGTCGACGATGATGGCATCGCCGTTTTCCGCCATGGAAACGGCGCCCTTCATTTGGCCGGCGACGGGGATGCCCATGGCACGCGCGACGATGACGACGTGACTGGTCGCGGCACCATCCTCGAGCACCAGCCCGCGCATCTTGTCGCGGGGATAATCGAGCAGCTCGGCGGCCCCCATCGAACGGGCGACGATGATGGCGTCCTTTGGCAGCGATGCCGCGACATCTTCCGGCCCGCGCCCCATCAGCTGGCGCAGCAGGCGGTTGGCGAGGTCGTCGAAATCGCTCATCCGCTCGCGCAGATAGGGATCGGTCATGTGCAGCATGCGGGCGCGCATGTCGCTCTGCACCTTTTCCACCGCGGCTTCCGCCGTCAGGCCGTTGCGGATGGCCTCTTCCAGCCGTCGCACCCAGCCGCGATCGTTGGCGAACATGCGATAGGCTTCCAGCACCTGGCGATGCTCGCCTTCGAAGGCGACGTCGCGGCGTTCCAGCATGTCGTCGATGGACAGCCTGAGCGAGCTGAGTGAGGTCTCGAGCCGGCGGACCTCTTCCTCGCTGTCTTCGTTGAACAGATTGGTGACGACGATGCGCGGCTCGTGCAGCACGACATGGCCGAGCCCGACGCCTTCATTGAAGGACAGGCCGGTGAAGCTGACAGGACGGCGCAGATCGAGTTCGAGGCCGGGCCGGGTCAGCCGCGCCAGATCGCCGGTGGCGATCATCTCGGCGATCACCATCGCGGTGGTTTCCAGCGCCTCGACCTCGTCGTCGCGGTAGTGGCGCATGGTCTTGTTTTGCACCACCAGCACGCCCAGCGTGCGCCCTGCCCGCAGCACCGGCACGCCGAGGAACGAGTTGTAGATCTCTTCCCCGGTCTCCGGCAGATAGGCGAAGGCAGGGTGTTCCTGCGCATTGGACAGGTTGAGCGGCCGCGCGCTGGCTGCGATCGTGCCGACCAGACCTTGGCCCAGCCGCAACTGCGCCAAATGGACGGCGTTCGGGTTCAGACCTTCGGTGGCGTAGAGTTCGAGCACCGAATCGGCGCGCAGCACATAGAGCGAGCAGACTTCCGCGACCATGTTGGAGGCGATGTCGCGCACAATCCGGTCAAGCCGCTCCTGCGGCTCCAGCGGCTCCTGCATGAGCTCGCGGAGCCGTTTGAGCAAAACGCGCGGGCCACTGGCCTGATCACGCATCGCGGCTTGTTCTCCAATGGGCATTCTGCCCGCCGCAGTTTCCACCGCGACCGGCGCACACGCAACAACTCAAATCGTTCTCGCTACTGCTTATCCAGACCGTAGACGGAATGCAAAGTACGAACCGCAAGTTCCGTATATGGACCGTCGATCAGGATCGAAATCTTGATCTCGGAGGTCGTGATGGCGCGGATGTTGATCGATTTGTCGGCCAGCGCCTTGAAAGCGGTGGCGGCGACGCCGGCATGGCTCCTCATGCCGATGCCGATGACCGAAACCTTCGACATGCCGGCTTCCGACTGCACGACATCGTAGCCGATCGAGGCCTTGAGGCGTTCAAGCACGGCCAGCGCCTTGTCGACATCGCCCGACGGCACGGTGAAGGTCATGTCGGTGAACTTGCCGTCCTCGGAAATGTTCTGGACGATCATGTCGACATTGATGTTGGCCTCGGCCAGCGGCCCGAAGATGCCGGCGGCAACGCCCGGCCGGTCGCCGACCCGGCGCAGCGAAATCTGCGCTTCGTCCTTGGCGTAGGCAATTCCGGTGACGACCTGCTGTTCCACGATCTCTTCCTCGTCGCAAATGAGCGTTCCGGGCGGATTGAGCAAATCCCCCATTCCGGGCGCGTCGGGATCGTCGAAGGACGACCGCACGAAGGTACGCACCCTGTGCACCATGGCAAGCTCGACCGAACGCACCTGCAGAACCTTGGCGCCGAGCGAAGCCATTTCAAGCATTTCCTCGAACGATATCTTGGCCAGCCGCCGCGCCTTGGGCTCGATGCGCGGATCGGTGGTGTAGACCCCGTCGACGTCGGTGTAGATGTCGCAGCGGTCGGCCTTGACCGCCGCGGCGATGGCGACAGCACTGGTGTCGGAGCCGCCGCGGCCGAGCGTGGCGATGCGATTGTCCGGGCCGATGCCCTGGAACCCGGCGATCACCGCCACCTGGCCCTCGCCGAAGCGCTTGATCAGGAACGCGCCGTCGATGTCGAGGATGCGCGCCGCGCCATGCGCATTGTCGGTCTTGATCGGGATCTGCCAGCCCTGCCAGGAGCGGGCATGCACGCCCATATTCTGCAAGGTGATGGCTAGAAGGCCGGCCGTGACCTGCTCGCCGGAAGCGACGACCGCATCATATTCGCGTGCGTCGTGCATCGGCGAGGCCTCACGCGTCCAGCCGACCAGTTCATTGGTTTTCCCGGCCATCGCCGAAACGACCACCGCCACCTCATGGCCGGCGTCGACCTCGCGTTTGACGTGACGCGCCACGTTGCGGATGCGGGCGATGTCGGCGACCGAGGTTCCGCCGAATTTCATCACGATGCGCGCCATGGGAGCGAAATGCCTTTGCCTGAAGCCGGACCCGCCAAAAGCCGGAATCCCGAAAAGCGGAAGGCCGGCTGACGCCGGCCGCTGAATGCGCGGCCTCCTTAGCCAAATGATGAAGGTTCCGCAAGGCTGGCGGCCGATTGCGGCTCCAGAAGCCGGCATATTGCCTTCCGCCCCGCCGCCGCCTACGAAATGCTGCCTGCGGGGAATTCTTTTGGTTCGGCATAACAGATGATGATTGCTCGTCTTCGACGTGCCATGCGATGGCAATCGCTCCCGCTTGTCGCCGGCTTTGCCGTGCTGGCGCTGATTGTCGGCAGCCGTGCCATTCTGGTCGAGGAACAGCGGGCCAACCGCGCCGCCGCGCGCGAGGCAATCGAATATCAGCAATTGCTTTCGGGACTGCTTTCGCTGGCGCAAGATGCAGAGAGCGGCCAACGCGGCTATCTGCTGACCGGCGAGAAAACCTATCTCGATCCCTATCAGCGCGCTGTCGGCGCCATTCCGGGGCAACTTGCCCGCATCGACAGCTTGACTGCCCCCGACGACCAGCTCGTCCAGCAGATCAGCCATATCAAGGACGCGCTTTCGCAAAAGCAGGCTGAACTGGCCGAGACGATTGCCCTGTACGACCAGGGCAATGCGACGAATGCGCTGGATCTGGTTCGCAGCGGACAGGGCAAGGCCGTCATGGACGAAATCCGGACCAGCATGGACACGGTCCGACGCATCAGCGCCGCAGCCGTCGCCGCGCGCGACGCGCATACCGACCAGGTCGAGGCCTGGCTACGCATCGGTTCGCTGGCGGCGCTGCTGGCGATCTTCCTGCTTGCCGGCTACGCGATCAGGGAATCGCGCCGCCGCTTCCGTGAGGTTGCCGTTGCCCAAGATGAGTTGGTGCGCAAGAACGTCGCCCTCGGCAAGGAGATCGATACGCGCGAAAAGGCCGAATCCCAGATCCGCCAGATGCACAAGATGGAGGCGGTCGGCCAGCTTACAGGTGGCATCGCCCACGACTTCAACAACATGCTGGCGGTGATCATCAGCGCCATGAATCTCGCCCAGCGCAAGCTGGCGCGCGGCGAGTACGACATCGCACAATTCATCGACGCGGCGATCGATGCCGCGACCCGTGCCGCCAATCTGACGGCCCGGCTGCTCGCCTTCTCGCGCCAGCAGCCGCTGGCGCCGCAGATCGTCGACGCCAACCGCCTGCTGACCGGGATGTCCGACCTGATCCGGCGGGCACTCGGCGAAACCATCCGCATCGAAACGGTGCTGGCGGGAGGCTTGTGGAAAACCCATGCCGACCCGAGCCAGATCGAGAACGCCGTTCTCAACCTGGCCGTCAACGCGCGCGACGCCATGGGCGATGATGGCAAGCTGACCATCGAGACCGCCAACAGCCATCTCGATGAGAGCTACGCCGCCGCGCATGCCGAAGTCGCGGCCGGCCAGTATGTGATGATCGCCGTCAGCGACACCGGTTCGGGCATGACCCCCGATGTCATGGCCAAGGCCTTTGAACCCTTCTTCACCACCAAGCCGGTCAACAAGGGCACCGGCCTGGGATTGAGCCAGGTGTTCGGCTTCGTCAAACAGTCGGGCGGCCACGTTAATATCTATTCCGAACCCGGCGAAGGCACGACGATCAAGATCTACTTGCCGCGGTATTTCGGCGCCGAAGAGCCGGCCGTGCCCGCCGGGCGAGGCGACAACCCCGCCGCACCGGTCACCGAAACGATCCTTGTCGTCGAGGATGATGCCCGCGTGAGGGTCTCCACCACCGAGGCCATACGCGAACTCGGATACACCGTCATTCATGCAGCGAGTGGCGAGGAAGCGTTGCAGAAACTGGCGGAGAACCCGAACGTCGCCCTTCTGTTCACCGATATCGTCATGCCCGCCATGAACGGCCGCAAGCTGGCGGAAGAGGCCGTTGCCCGCATGCCGCTGCTGAAGGTGATCTTCACCACCGGCTTCACCAGGAACGCCGTGGTCCACAATGGCGTGCTCGACCACGACGTGCATTTCCTCGCCAAGCCCTTCACCATCGAGCAACTGGCGGCGAAACTGCGTGACGTGCTCGGCACGAACTAGGCAGGCTGCCAGCTCGGCCAGTCTGTCAGTCCCTTGGGCAGCATCGAAAATTGTTGCCTTGACATTCGCGGCCTCACGCCCGACTTCCTAGCGCATGACCCCGAAATCGAAGTCGATTTCGGAAAGGATCATGCGCAGAATCTAAAGTGCTACAGCGTCCTTTGCGCGTCCAAGAGGACGCGCGGCGCTGTAGTGTCGAGGAGACCTATCGATGCCAGAGCCCCGACGATCGACGATCGATGCCGGAGAAGTGGAACGCTTTTCCGCCCTTGCCGCCGAATGGTGGAACCCGAACGGCAAGTTCCGTCCCCTGCACAAATTCAATCCGGTCCGGCTGGCCTATATCCGCGACCAGATAGCGACGCGCTTCGGCCGTGACCCGCGCGCTGCAAGGCCTTTCGAGGGCCTGCGCATCCTCGACATCGGCTGCGGCGGCGGACTTCTGTGCGAGCCGATGGCGCGGCTTGGCGCCGAGGTTGTGGGTGCGGATGCCTCCGAAACCAACATCGAAGTGGCCAAACTGCACGCCGCCGAGGGCAATGTCAGCGTCGACTACCGCGCCACGACGGCCGAGGACCTTGCCGACGCCGGCGAGAAATTCGACGTCATCCTCAACATGGAAGTGGTCGAGCATGTCGCCGACATCGACCTGTTCGTCGCCAAATGCGGCGAGATGGTGCGGCCCGGCGGCATCATGTTCGTGGCCACCATCAACCGCACGCTGAAGGCGCTGGGCTTAGCCATCATCGGCGCCGAATATGTGCTGCGCTGGCTACCGCGCGGCACCCACCAGTTCGGCAAGCTGGTGCGCCCGGAAGAGCTCGAAAAGGCGCTTGGCGGCGCCGGCCTGACCATCATCGACCGCACCGGCGTCACCTACAACCCGCTGGCCGACCGCTGGGCGCGGTCGAAGGACATGGACGTCAACTACATGGTCCTGGCGGAAAAAGGCTCGGTCTGAAGGCTGATCTGGAGATTTGTCGGGCCGTGGACAGTGTGAGAGCCCGACAATTGGCGCTTGAGCTTCCCGAAGCGGCCGAGAAATCGCATTTCGGCAAGGCCGACTTCCGGGTACGCAATCGCATCTTCATGTCGCTGCCCGAAAACGATCGCGCCGTCATAAAGCTCGACATCGGCCAGCAAGAGATGACGACTGCAGCCGAACCGCTGGTTTTCAAGCCAGTGCCTGGTGGATGGGGACGAAAGGGCTGGACGTCGATCATTCTTGACGCATGCGATGAAAGACATTTCGCAGCGCAATACGGATGTCATGGCGAAATGTTGCCCCGCCGGCTCTCAGGAAAATCTTTGACGCGAGCCAGGCCTAACGGATCGGCAAGGCGGCTCCGGCTGCAGGAACTCGACCCTTCTGGCTTTGTGCCCTGGTGGTGATGAACACGCCGGCAGTGATGATGAGCGCGCCTGCCCAGGTCAGCAACTGATAGTGCTCGCCGAGGAAGATGGTTCCGGCAAACAGGCCGACGGCGGCCGCCACATAACCGATCTGGCTGAGATAGACCGGACCGCCAACCGCCTGCAGCCTGAAGAAGAAGGCAAACATCGCCGACGCCGACGCGACCTGCGCGACCACCACCAGCGGCACGCCGCCGAGTGGCACGAAAGCCTCGCCGCCGAACAGGAGAAGAATGCCGGCAAGCAGCATCGCCGCTGACGCCAGATGGCTGCCGACGGCAAGCTCGATCGGGCCGGTGCCGTCCGGCCAGTCGACCGTGCGGTAGATGTTGCCGACGGCAAGGCTGACCGGAATGAGCAACCCCATCGCCACCCAGAACAAATCGGCCGGCTGGCCGGCCTCGCCGCGCGTCACCGCCACCATGACAGCGCCGACGAAGCCGACGGCGATGCCGACAATGCCCAGCATGTTGGGGCGCCGGACACGCAACAGGATCGAGAACACCAGTGTGATGACAGGCGACAGGGTGAACATGATGCCGGTGTAGCCGGCGCCCAGATGCGGGATGGCCGAGAACATCAGGAGGTTGGGGACAGCATAGGACACCGCGGCGGTGACGAAGAAATAGCGCAGTTTGTGCGCGGTGAGCCGGACCCGCTTGCCGCGAGCCAAGAGCACGCACAGCAAGACCCCGCCGGCGCCGAGCGAGATGACGAAGGCCCAGACCATGGCCGGCACGCCGGCAGCCGTGGCGAGCTTGCCGAAGGGCAGCGTCAGGCCGAGCAGGCCGCCGGTGACGACCAGCAGGCCGAGCGCCGAATCCCAGAGAAGTTTCATTGACCGAATCCTGTAGCGCGGCGGCTCTTGGCCGGCATTGCATGTTACGATAAGATAATGGCAAGATTCTTAACGTCAAGATAAATAATGGTGAGACAGTTGGACAGGGCAGCAAGAGCGATCGAGCAATGGAAGCGGGAGCGGCCCGATCTGGATGTCTCGCCGATGGCCGTGCTCGGACGGCTGAACGAGGCCTCCTCGCTGATCGCCCGCGAGCGCCTGGCGCCGTTGTTTGCCCGCTATGGATTGCAGTCGGGCGAGTTCGACGTGCTGGCGACGCTGCGCCGCGCTGGCTCACCCTATGCGCTGACGCCGACCGCTCTCTATGAAGCGACGATGGTCACATCGGGCGCCATGACCAACCGGCTCGACCGGCTCGAAACGTCCGGATTGATCCTGCGTGGGCCTCATCCCAACGATAGACGCGGCATTGTCGTGAGGCTGACCGAAAAGGGCTTGGCGCTGGTCGACGAGGCCGTTACCGCCCACGTGGCCAACGAGCACGCGGTTCTCTCGGGCTTGACGCAGGCGGAACGCGAAACGCTCTCTCGGCTGCTTGAGAAATTGATCGGTAGCGTCAGCTAGCCGGTCAGTTGCGATCGTCCGGGAATACCGGGATAGGCATGAACTCGACGCCATCCTCGGCCAGGCTCTTGGCCTCGTCCAGCGTCGCCTCGCCATAGATGCCGCGCGGGTCGCTCTCGCCGAAATGGATCTTTCGCGCTTCCTCGGCGAACTTGTCGCCGACATAGTCGGCATTCTCGCGCACCTTCTCGGCCATCGCCTTCAGCTGCGCCAGAGCCTGCTTCTGCGCCTCGCCCATGGCGAGCGCTATGGTTTCCTGCTTGCGCGCCGTGGAGACAGCCGGCGCCATCAGCGCTTTCTGCACCTTGTGCGAACCGCAGGTGGGGCAATCGACAAAGCCGCGCTTCTTCTGGGTGTCGAAATCGTCGTTGCTGCGGAACCAGCCTTCGAATTCGTGCTCGTGCTCACAGATCAGGGCAAAACGGATCAAGAGGCTGCACCCCTGAGCCGCGGCGCCTCGCCCAAGCCAGCATTGACGGCGAAATCCCGCGCATTCCTGAGATTGGGGATCTTCTTGCGCGCGGCAAGCGACTGCGCCGGGTCGATCTCGGCGATGATCACCGCCGGCTCGTCATGCGCGGCTTCCGCGATGATACGGCCCCACGGATCGACGATCAGCGAATGACCGTAGGTCTCGCGGCCATCCTCATGCAAGCCGCCCTGCGCGGCGGCGACGACATAGGCGCCATTCTCGATGGCGCGGGCCCTGAGCAGCACATGCCAGTGCGCCTCACCCGTCTGCCGGGTGAAGGCGGCAGGTACGGAAAGCAGGTCGGCGCCGGCCAGTGCCTCGGCGCGGAAGAGTTGCGGAAAGCGCAGATCGTAGCAAACGGCGAAGCCGAGCTTTGCACCCTCGATCTCGGTGACGACGGCCTCGGTGCCCGGCTCATAGGCGGCGGATTCGCGCCAGCTCTCGCCATTGTCGAGATCGACGTCGAACATGTGGATCTTGTCGTATGTCGCGAGCGTGGCGCCGTCCGGCCCGAACAGCAGCGCCCGGTTGGCGAGCTTGCCGTCGGCGCGTAAAATGGCTGTCGAGCCGATATGCAGGAAGACGCCGAGTTCCTTGGCCAGCTTGCGCGCGGTCGAAACGACGATATCCTTGTCCTCGGAGGTGAAGGAGGCGGCGCGAGCTTCCTTGTCGCGGATCAGCGCGCCGGTCATTTCCGGCGTCTGGATGTAGGCGGCACCTTGGCCAGCTGCTTCACGCACCAGCCGTTCGAGATCGACGGCGTTGCGCTCGGGGCTCTCGCCTGAACGCATCTGGATCGCAGCGGCTTTGAAAACACCCATCGTCATTCCCTTAATTCGTCGCGCCGTCAGCGAGCAGTTTGTCGAGCCGGCCTTCGGCCTCCAGCTCGTGGAGATCGTCACAGCCACCGACATGCGTATCGCCGATAAAAATCTGCGGAAAGGTCGAGCGGCCATGCGCCCGGGAGATCATCTCCTGGCGCAGTTCCGGCGAGAAGGAGGCATCGTGCTCGGTAAAGGCTATGCCCTTGCGCTCGAGCAGCCGCTTGGCTGCCGTGCAATAGCCGCACATCATGCGGGTGTAGATCGTGACATCGACCATGACGAATTTCCGCTGTTCGTTGCCGACTTATATAGTCGCGGACTCGTCCGCCCGGAAGTCCCCCGGCAACACACGGGCAAAGGTCAGCACGTCGACGGCGGCCGCACCTCCCCTTTTCAGCGCCTTGGTGGCGGAGCGCACCGTGGCGCCGGTGGTGTAGACATCGTCGATCAAAAGCACCCTGCGGCCGGCGATCTCGATTTCCGCCTCGGCGGGTACCCGAAAGGCGGCCCGCACATTTTCCTCGCGTTCCCCGCGCTCCAGCCCGACCTGCTGGCGGGTGAGTTTCACGCGCCGCACCGCCGAGGGGGCGAAGGGCAATTCACTGAGCGTCGAGACGGCCCTCGCCAGTTCCGCAGATTGGTTGAAGCGCCGCCTGAAAAAGCGCCGCCAGTGCAGCGGCACCGGCACCACCACATCCGCGTCGGCGATGAGATCGGCACCGGCGCGAACCATCCAGCGCGCCATCCATGGTGCCAGATCGGTGCGATCCTGGTATTTCAGCCCCTGCACCATCTGTCGGGCAACGCCGGAATAGGCGACCGCCGCCCGCGCCCGCTCGAAAGGCGGCGGATCGGCAATCGCCTCGGCCGACAGAAAGCCTTCGCCCATATGGTGGGTGAACGGCGTGCCCATGACCGGGCACCATGGCCGCTCCAGCAGCCTGAGCTTCGGCCAGCAGGCGCCGCACAGCACGCCTGGCTGCGAGACATGCCGGCGGCAACCGGCGCAGACCGGCGGAAACAGCATCCGCGCCGGCCAGCCGACAACCGACCGGGCCAGGTTCGTTATTCCGATGGACTTGATCTTGGGCATCGGATCGGCCAGGTGGTTGCTCCTGCACGCCACTATATCAACGATCTCGGAGCGTGGACAAACAAAGGATCTGCCCGTTGCAGCCGATAATGGATACCTCTCTGTGGCTGGCGCACAAGCGGCGCGCGCTTGCCCATCCGGTCGACGGTGCGGACTTTCTCATGCGCCGCACGGCCGAGGACCTTGCCGACCGGCTGGGCGCCGTCGAGCGCAGGTTCGGCAAGGCGGCTGTGCTGTTTTGCCAGACGCCGGCGGCGGCCGAAACGCTCGCCGAAAGCAGCAAGGTCGCCGACATTGTCCGCGTCGAGGCGGACACGGCCTTCCTGAGCGGTGGCGGCGCCGGCTTGATCGCACCGCTCGAAACCGTGCCGTTCGAAGCGGAAAGCCTCGATCTGGCGGTGTCGCTTCTGTCGCTGCAGGCCATGAACGACATCCCCGGCATGCTGATCCAGATCCGCCGTGCGTTGCGGCCGGATGGGCTTTTCCTCGGCGCCTTTGCCGGCGCCGGTACGCTTTTCGAATTGCGCGAAAGCCTGCTTTCGGCCGAGACCGAGCTTTACGGCGGCGCCAGCCCGCGTGTCGCCCCGTTCACCGACGTGCGCGATGCCGGTGCGCTGCTGCAGCGCGCCGGTCTCGCTCTGCCGGTCGCCGACGTCGAGACGGTGACCGTGCGCTATGCCAGCCTGTTCAACCTGATGGCGGATCTGCGGGCCATGGGCGAAACCAATGCGCTCACCGATCGCAGCCGGCGGCCGGGCTCGCGCAAGCTGTTTGCCCGCGCGGCGGAAATCTACGCCGAGCGGTTTTCCGACCCCGATGGCCGTGTCAGGGCAAGTTTCTCGATTGTCTGGATGTCCGGCTGGGCGCCCGACGCATCGCAGCAAAAACCGCTGAAGCCAGGGTCGGCCAAGGTCTCGCTGAAAACAATCCTGGAGGCGCCCGACGGGCAATGATCCTGCCCGCAGGCGCGGAAAAGTTGGATCAGGGAGTGGGTGCGAAAGCGTTCGCAAGCTTGCTGTTGTTGTCGCTGAACAGCCAGACGATCCCGTCACGGACCTCACCGATACCGCCGATGATGGCCAGCGACAGCACGGCGATGATCACGCCATATTCGACGGCCGTGGCGCCGGTCTCGTCGTTCAAAAAACCCAGCAGGACTGCTTTCATGGCCTCAACCCCTCTGTCCGGGACCCTACAGCCGACCTGTTAAGAAAGGTTAACGGCAAAGGCTTAACAGGCGATGAAACCGCCGCCTTTCCGAAATCTCTTAACCATGTCAGCAGTCGCCGCTGCTCCTGCCATTGGACCTGATGATGCAGACCGAGCTCGGCTGCGGCTGCAGCACGCTGCGGCGCAGCGTGTAGGTTTCGCGATGGCCGATCGAGCCTGTCGCCGCCATGTCAAGCCCGCCGAAACCATCACGGGCCGACAGCGAGCGTGTCTGGCTGTCGAGGAAAGGGGTTACAATCAGCGCCAGCGCCACCGCGGCCGAACCGAACAGCAGCGTGATGCGCAATATGCCCATGCCCGCATCGGCGGCGCGAAAGCCGCGCTCGGGCCGGATCGAATCCCAATCCCTGTCTAGGTTCATGCTATCGCTCCCCGGCAAATCGACGGCTCGGCCGCGAACGGCCATGCTTCAATTTTTCACGACGATATAAATCTTCCATTAACGCTGGCTGATACACGCCTCGGCCAGGAACCGACCGGACGCGAGCCTCAGAGAAGATCGATGAGGAACGGGATCAGCGGCGCGTCGGCCGGCGGCATCGGATAGTCGCGCATCTGCTTCGGCCGCACCCATTTCAGCGCCTGCCCTTCCCTGGGATGGGCTATGCCGCGAAAGCGGCGGCAGATGAACAGCGGCATCAGCAGGTGGAAATCGTCGTAGGAATGACTGGCGAAGGTGAGCGGCGCCAGGCACGGAATGTCGGTTTCGATGCCGATTTCCTCATGCAGTTCGCGAATGATGCATTGTTCGGGCGTCTCGCCGGGCTCGACCTTGCCGCCGGGAAATTCCCACAACCCGGCAAGTTGCTTGCCCTGAGGCCGCTGCGCCAGAAGCACCCGGCCGTCGGCATCGACAAGCGCGCAGGCGGCGACCAGGAGCAGGCGCTTGCCGGCGGTCACGACATCATTCATGACCCGGCGGCCGGCGGTAGTGGTAGCGATAGACTTCCTCGAAGCCGAGCGAATGGTAGAGCGCCAGCGCCGGCACATTGTTGGCCTCGACCTGCAGCCAGGCTTCCCGCGCGCCCCGCAGCCGCGCCCATTTGAGCGCCGACAGGATCAGGTTGCGGCCATGGCCCCTGTTGCGCGCCAATCTGTCGGTGGCGACCTCGAACAGGCCGGCGAGATCGCCGTCATGGACGCAGATAAGCGTCGCCAGCGCCTCGGCTCCATCTTCGAGCGCGAACAGCCCGGCTTCGGGCTGGATGGCGCCGATGATCTCCGACAGGCCGGGCCGCAGCGAAACATCCGAACCGCTGACCTTGAGCAACGCGCCGATGAAGCGGCTGATGTCCTTGAGCGGAATCTGGTCCATGGCGGCGTCGAGCTGCGCGCCGGCCAGCGGCAGCCGCATGACCAGCGACTCGTCGAACCGGCTCCAGCCCTCGCGGTCGAGATGGCTGGCGAGATCTGGACCCGACAGCGGCGACATGCGGAACGTCAGCGGCCTTCCATAGGCATCGAAACGGCGGCTGGCCCGGCCGATACGGTCGGCCATGTGCATGATATCGCCGGGATCGAGCGGATTGACCGAGTTCAGCCGCTTGGCAGGATGGCCGGCGGTCAGCCGCACCACCCAGGTGCCGTCATAGTGGACGGCGGCTGCCGGCCAGGCGCGAAAGCCGGCCGCCTCGTAGCGGCGTACGATCGCGAGCATGCTTGCCGGATGCCTGGAGCTCAAAACCGTCAGCTCCGATAATCGCCATTGATGGCGACATATTCCTTGGTGAGATCGCAGGTCCACACCGTCGCCTTGCCGCGGCCGATGCCGATATCGGCGCGGATGCGGATGTCGTCGCGCTTCATGTAGGCCGACGTCGCGGCCTCGGAGTAGCCGGGGTCGCGCTCGCCTTCATGCGCCAGCCTGTTGTCGCCGAACCAGATCGACAGCCGGTCGCGATCGGCGGGTTCGCCGGCCTTGCCGACGGCCATGACGACGCGGCCCCAATTGGCGTCCTCGCCGGCGACCGCCGTCTTGACCAGCGGCGAATTGGCGATCGACAGCGCGATGCGCTTGGCCGAGCGCGCCGATTTGGCGCCGGTGACGGTGACTTCGACCTGCTTGCGGGCGCCCTCGCCGTCGCGCACCACTTGCAGCGCCAGCGATTTCAGCACCTTGCCGAGCGCCCGGCGGAACGCGCCGAGACGGGCATCCCTGGGATCGGTTATCTCCGGCGCACCGCGCTTGGCGGCCTTGCCGGTGGCGAAGATCAGCAGCGTGTCGCTGGTCGAGGTGTCGCTGTCGACGGTGACCGCGTTGAAAGTCTTGGCCGTGCCGCGCGACAACAGATCCTGCAGGACAGGGGCGGCGATCGGCGCGTCGGTGGCGATGAAGGAGAGCATCGTCGCCATGTCGGGCGCGATCATGCCGGCGCCCTTGGAAATGCCGTTGATGGTGACATCGGTGTCGCCGAGCTTGACGGTCGCGGTCGCCAGTTTCGGATAGGTATCCGTGGTCATGATCGCCTTTGCCGCTTCGGTCCACAGCTCAGGCTTGCCGTTGCTGACCAGTCCCGCGAGCAGATGGCTGAATTTGCTGGTATCGAGCGGCTCGCCGATGACGCCGGTCGAGGCCAGGAAAACCTCCGCTGCCGTGCAGCCGGCCGCCTTCGCGGCCGCCTCGCCGGTCAGCGCGGTCGACTCGCGGCCTCTCTTGCCGGTGAAGGCGTTGGCGTTGCCGGAATTGACGACCAGCACCCGGGCCTTGCCTGCGCCGAGATTCTGCCGGCAGAAGTCGACCGGCGCCGAAGGGCATTTCGATTTCGTGAACACGCCGGCGATCGCGGTGCCTTCATCGAAGACCATGGTCAAAAGATCGGTGCGGTTTTTGTACTTTATCCCTGCCTCGGCGGTGGCGATGCGCACCCCTTCGATTTCCGGCATTTTGGGGTATTTCTTCGGCGCGAGCGGCGAAATCGTCGTGGACATGGAGGCCTCGGGCGGGAAAAATCGCAGGGGAAGGCCGGTTTGCCCGATAGACCGCGCGGGCGCAAGGCGTTTTCGTCGCTCTTGCCCGGGAGCTCGAACCCGCTCGTGGTTAGGCCTGCATTTCAAATCCGATGGCGTCGCCGGGGCCGATGGCGTTATGATCTGCCCCATGGGCAGGCTTGCGATCCTTGCATGGGCATTTCTGGGACTTTTGCTGCTGAGCGCCGATGCGCAGCCACAACGGCGCGTGGCGCTTGTCATCGGCAACGGCACTTACGCCGAAGCCGGCACGCTGGCCAATCCTGTAAACGACGCCCTCGACATCGCCGACAAGCTGCGCTCGATCGGCTTCGAGGTCATCGAGGGCAATGATCTCGGCAAGCGTGAACTCGAACGCAGCATCGGCGCGTTTTCCGATGCGCTCCAGGGCGCCGGCGTCGGGCTTTTCTATTATGCCGGCCACGGCCTGCAGGTCGACGGGCGCAACTACATCGTGCCGGTCGACGCCAGGCTGGACGTACCGGTCAAGCTGCAGCTCGAGGCCGTGCCGATCGACGAAGTCCTCGACATCATGGAACAGCAGACCAAGGTCAGCCTGGTGTTTCTCGATGCCTGCCGCAACAATCCATTTGCCCGCAGTCTCAGCCGCACCGCCACCACGCGCTCGGCGAAGACGCTGGCCGGGCTGGCGCAATTCGATTCGACGCGCGGCTCGTTCATCGCCTTCTCGACGGCACCTGGCGCTGTCGCCATGGACGGCAGCGGACGCAACTCGCCCTTCGCCGCCGCCCTGCTGCGCCACATCGCCGAGCCCGGCCAGAGCATCAACGACATGATGATCGCGGTGCGCCGCGACGTGGTTTCGCAAACCCGCGAAACCCAGCGCCCCTGGGAGCAGGGATCGCTGCTCGAACGCTTCGAATTCGTCTCGGACGGACAACCCGCAGAGCCACAAAGGCCGGCCGCGGCGCCGGCGCCTTCGACGGAAGTCGCCGCACTTGAACGCTCTGTCGGCGACGACAAGGGATCGATCGAGAAATTCCTGCGCCAGGACTATCTGACGCCGGACACCAGGGCGATGAGCGAGACCGTCAAACGGCTCTACGGCCCATCCGCCATCATCTTCGGAACCCGCTACGACGCCGACGCCATCGTCAAGGTCAAGGCCGACTGGTTCGCGCAGTGGGCCTCCTGGTCGCTAAGCATGGAGGCCGGCAGCCTGGAAGTCGCTCCGCAGGGCGAAGATCGCGCCGAGGCAGTCTTTGCGATGCGCTACGACTATCTTCCAAAGGACACGTCGGCGGCACGCCTGACCGGCAAGGCGCGCGTCGCGCTTGGGCTGGTCAGGGCCGGCGGCGGCTGGCGTATCGAATCCGAGACATCGCAGGCGATGCAGTAGGCGTGATCCCACGGCCAGCCGGGCAATTTAAGCCGGCAGCGCCTCATGGCGATAGGAATTTTTTCTTGACTCGGTGAGGGCAGCTATGCTACATTTTTGCCCATGGTGCTGAGTTGCGCCAGTGACCCGCCCCCGGCGGGTTTTTGCGTTTGGAGCTTCGCCAACCGACACGCCGGTAGACTTCCAGAGAATAAACTTAACCCCTGCCGCTACCATCCGTTCCTGAAGCTTGAAAACGCGGCGTTTCGTTTGAGCGTCGGGTCGCCTATATTGCCGGCGATAATGTTGGCGAGGAGACAGAGATGGCCGAGGACGCCGATCCGGCGCGCAGATCGATCGGTGCGCGGCGCAACCCCGACAGCGCCGATGCCATTCTCGAAGCCGCCGAGGCCGTGCTGGTCGAAGCCGGTTATGCCGGTTTTTCCATCGAAGCGGTGGCGCGGCGGGCCCGCGCCGGCAAACCCACCATCTATCGCTGGTGGCCGAGCAAGGCGGCGTTGCTGCTCGAAGTCTACCAGCGCCAGAAGCGCGTCGAGGTTCCCGATACCGGGCGGCTGGAGGAGGATCTCGTCGGCTTCCTGAAAAACCTATTCACCCACTGGCGCGAGACATCGTCGGGAAGCGTGTTCCGGTCGCTGATCGCCGAGGCACAGTCGGACGAGGCCGCTGCCGCGGCCCTTGCCGACTACTCACTGGGCCGACGATCCCATACCGGCCAGATCATCGAACGCGCCAAGGCAAGGGGCGAAATCCCGGCCAGCGTCGATTCAGCTGTTGTCGCCGACCTGATCGCCTCCTTCGCCTGGAGACATCTGTTGACCAACCGGCTCGACGAGGACGAAGCGACCATCGGCAAGGCGGTCAACTACGTGATGCGAGGCATAGCGGCGCCCGCCCCGTAAAGATGCAATGAGAAAGGGCGCGGCAACCCCTGGCTGCCGCGCCCTTTTTCAAGGAGCTATCAGTCTTACTTAGCGCTTTCCAGCGTATCGACCGTCTTCTTCAGGTTCGCGTCGGGGATCTCGATCTTGGCGCCGGCGCGCAGCGACTTGACCAGTGCGAAATACTTGTCGCGGATGACCGCCTGCTTGGCCTGGTCCTTGACGTCCTCGAAGGCCGGCGGCTGCTTGGTGCGCTTGTCCTCGAGCTTGATGACATGCCAGCCGAACTGCGTTTGCACCGGCTGCTCGGTGTATTTGCCGACCTCGAGCGCGGAGGCCGCCTTGTCGAACTCCGGCACCATCTGGCCAGGTCCGAACCAGCCGAGATCGCCGCCGCTGGTCTTGCCCGAGGGATCGCTGGTGTGCTCGTTGGCGAGCTTCTGGAAGTCGGCGCCGCCATCGAGCTGCTTGATGATGGCCTCGGCCTCTTCCTTGGTCTTCACGAGGATGTGACGGGCATGCAGCTCATTGGTGGGCGGCGTGTTGGCGATTTCCTGGTCGTAACGGGCGCGGACCTCGGCGTCGGTGACCTTGTCGACGACGCCCTTCTCGACCATCTCGCCATGCAGCGCGCGCTGCTGCAGGAAAGCCATGCGGCGCTGGAAGTCGGGATCCTTGTCGAGTCCCGTGGTGACCGCCTCGGCGGCCATGACGCGGATCTCGATGGCAGCCGAAAGGGCGGCGGCACGGCGCTGCTCGGGCGGCAATTGCGCGAACTGCTGCGACAATTCCCCTTCGGCAAGCACCAGATCTGCTTCGGTCAGGGGCTGGCCGTTGACCGTGGCGATAACCTTATTCGGATCGACCGGTGCCGCGGCTGGCGCTGCTGCATCCGCCGGAGCGGGAGCGGTTTGCTGCGCCATCAGCGGCGAGAGCGAAAGGGCCGACAGGCCGACGGCCAAGCCAAGGCTGGCGAGCGACGCGCGGCGGAACAACAGGGACATAGGGTGACTCCGGTGGGGATTGAAAGAGGGGTGGCTTCCAGATCGGCCAGATTGTGGCGGAATTTGGCGCAGCCAGCAGGGCCGGCGCGGCGTTGACATCAGTTGAGCCCCCTCTTATCTGTCCAACGACTTTGCGTCCAGAACCGTTTTCCGGGCGCTTTTTGTGTTTGTCAGTGTTCACTAATGTGTTTGCCAGTGTTCACGTGGAATTGATGGGGCCGGCCGGCGCTCATCTCAAGATTGAGAATTCTATCGAAAGGACCATTGGATGGTCAGTCTCGGCGGTCTCGCCCGTAAGGTTTTCGGTTCCTCCAACGACCGTCGGGTCAAATCGACCCGGCCTCGTGTCGAGGCAATCAACGCCATGGAAAACGAGATGCGAGCGCTTTCCGACGAGGAGTTGGTCGGCCGCACCGCGAAATTCCGCCAGGACATCGCCAATGGCGCCACGCTCGACGACCTGTTGATCCCGGCCTTCGCCACCGCCCGCGAGGCAGCGCGCCGCGTGCTCGGCATGCGCCCCTTCGATGTCCAGCTGATCGGCGGCATGGTGCTTCACAATGGCGGTATTGCCGAGATGCGCACCGGCGAGGGCAAGACCCTGGTCGCGACGCTGCCGGTCTACCTCAACGCGCTCGCCGGCAAGGGCGTCCACGTCGTCACCGTCAACGACTATCTGGCCACCCGCGACTCCGAATGGATGGGCCGCGTCTACAAGTTCCTCGGCCTCTCGGTCGGCGTCATCGTCCACGGCCTTTCCGACGAGGAGCGTAGCGCCGCCTACGCCGCCGATGTCACCTACGCCACCAACAACGAGCTCGGCTTCGACTATCTGCGCGACAACATGAAATACGAGCGCGCCCAGATGGTGCAGCGCGGTCACAATTACGCGATCGTCGACGAAGTCGATTCCATCCTGGTCGACGAGGCGCGCACGCCGCTGATCATTTCCGGTCCGCTCGAGGACCGTTCGGAAATGTACAACACCATCGACACCTTCATCATCCAGCTGCAGCCGCAGGATTATGAGATCGACGAGAAGCAGAAGACCTCGATCTTCACCGAGGAAGGCACCGAGAAGCTCGAGAACCTTTTGCGCGACGCCGGCCTGCTCAAGGGCGAGTCGCTCTACGACGTCGAGAACGTCGCCATCGTCCACCACGTCAACAACGCGCTGAAGGCGCACCGGCTGTTCCAGAAGGACAAGGACTATATCGTGCGCAATGGCGAGATCGTCATCATCGACGAGTTCACCGGCCGCATGATGCCGGGCCGCCGCTATTCGGAAGGCCTGCACCAGGCGCTCGAAGCCAAGGAGCATGTGGCGATCCAGCCGGAGAACCAGACGCTGGCCTCCGTCACCTTCCAGAACTATTTCCGCCTCTACAAGAAGCTCTCCGGCATGACCGGCACGGCGCTGACCGAGGCCGAGGAATTCGGCAACATCTACGGCCTGGAAGTCACCGAGATCCCGACCAATCTGCCCGTCGTGCGCATCGACGAGGACGACGAGGTCTACCGGACTGTCGAGGAGAAATACAAGGCGATCGTCAGGGAGATCCGCGAAGCCAGCGCCAAGGGCCAGCCGACGCTGGTCGGCACCACTTCCATCGAAAAGTCCGAGCAGCTGGCCGAGCGCCTGCGCAAGGAAGGTTTTACCGATTTTGAAGTGCTGAACGCCCGCCATCACGAGCGCGAGGCGGCGATCGTCGCCCAGGCCGGCAAGCCCGGCGCCATCACCATCGCCACCAACATGGCCGGCCGCGGCACCGACATCAAGCTCGGCGGCAATGCCGAGATGCGCATCGAGGAAGAACTCGGCGACATGCCGGCCGGACCCGAGCGCGAGGCGCGGGAAAAGGAAATTATTGCCGACATCGAGCGGCTGAAGGAAAAGGCGCTGGCCGCCGGCGGCCTCTACGTGCTGGCCACCGAACGCCACGAATCGCGCCGCATCGACAACCAGTTGCGCGGCCGTTCCGGCCGTCAGGGCGACCCCGGCCGCTCGAAATTCTTCCTGTCGCTGCAGGACGATCTGATGCGCATCTTCGGCTCCGAGCGCATGGACGGCATGCTGCAGAAGCTCGGCCTCAAGGAAGACGAGGCGATCATCCATCCGTGGATCAACAAGGCGCTGGAAAAGGCGCAGAAGAAGGTCGAGGCGCGCAACTTCGACATCCGCAAGAACCTTCTGAAATATGACGACGTCTCCAACGACCAGCGCAAGGT
Organism: Mesorhizobium sp. M1342; assembly: GCF_040317955.1. Lineage (NCBI taxonomy): Bacteria > Pseudomonadati > Pseudomonadota > Alphaproteobacteria > Hyphomicrobiales > Phyllobacteriaceae > Mesorhizobium > Mesorhizobium sp. M1342. Next base: position 114,829 of record NZ_JAMYLI010000009.1, read on the forward strand.
GGTGTTCGAGCAGCGCATCGAGCTGATGGACGGCGAGGGCCTCTCCGAAACGATCGCCGAGATGCGCGAAGGCGTCATCGACGAGATCGTCGCCAAGGCCATTCCCGAAAACGCCTATGCCGAGCAGTGGAACGTTGCCGGGCTGAAGGCCGAGATCGCCGAGTTCCTGAACCTCGACCTGCCGGTCGAAGACTGGGCCAAGGAAGAGGGCATCGCCGAGGACGACATCCGCGAGCGCATCGCGCAGGCCGCCGAAGCCGCCGCCAAGGAGCGCGCCGAGCGTTTTGGCCCCGAGGTGATGAACTATGTCGAGCGCTCGGTGGTGCTGCAGACGCTCGACCATCTGTGGCGCGAGCACATCGTCAATCTCGACCATCTGCGTTCGGTCGTCGGCTTCCGCGGCTACGCCCAGCGCGATCCGCTGCAGGAATACAAGGGCGAGGCGTTCGAGCTGTTCCAGGCCATGCTGGGCAATCTGCGCCAGGCCGTCACCGCGCAGCTGATGCGCGTCGAACTGGTCCGCCAGGCCGCCGAAGCGCCGCCTCCGGAAGCCCCCGACATGTTCGGCACCCATATTGACGGCACCACCGGTGAGAACGACTTCGAAGGCGGCGAGACCGCCCTCCTGGTCCGCCCCGAGACAACCGCCATCGTCGCTCCCGAAGACCGCGACCCCAACAACCCTGCCACCTGGGGCAAAGTCGGCCGCAACGAGGCCTGCCCGTGTGGTTCGGGGAAGAAATACAAGCACTGCCACGGCGCGTTCGCGTAAGGGAAGCTTCTTCCCTTCTCCCCGTCACTATACGGGGGTGAGGCGTGGTCCGCGCAGCGGACGAAAAGCCAATTGCTTGGCTTTTCGAACGACGAACGCCCGGAGCGATCGCGAAGGGCTAGGTGCCCGAAGAGCGGATGAGGGGCGGCGCTGACGTTTGCGATTACCAAATGTCTGCAACCGAAAGGGGGGAGTGTCCTAATCTGACTTCTTGGTTTCGAACTGAATGCGCACGACATCGCGCGGGTACAGGCTTGGGTCCATAGCGATCTTCACGCCGCGATGTTCGCCAGTAAGACCGCGTTGATGCAATGAGTTGCTTACGTTGATTCCAATCGCGGTCATGTTTTTGTTCTGCTCAAGCGCTTGATCGACCCAAGCAAAAACCTCCTCGTTAGACAGATCATTTCCAACTTCGCGCTCTACATATGTTGGCGTCTGGTCCGACATTGCCGTTCCTCCCGATTTCAGTTCGATACGCTCGCTTCCACTAATTCTCCCATCGAACATACCCGATTGCTCACACCTGCCGCCATAGCTGGATGATGCGGAGGGTCCGCATATCGCCGACGCGTGAACGGACGTCACTGGACGTCACATGGCGCTGCCTCTTCCCGACATATGCTCGAATCCCATCGACCTGTATGCGCTCGCTTTCAGATCGCGCCTTTCATTGTCCAAGAGCGCAGCGAAGCCATCGCCGACCTGAGCCATCAGGCGCAGGAGCGGATGGAGTTGCCCCCGACAAGAGTGCTGATGGCTTCGGCTTGGCGGTCTATTGAAAAGGCGGTTCAAGGTCAGATCTTTGTTGTACGCAAGAAGTTTGTACCCACAGCATACCCACAAATCAATAATTATCTTGTATCCGTACCCACAATGGGCCCACATAGCGCATTGACGGAGGTGGAAAAATGGCCAAAACTGAGACATTCAAATTTCGGCTTAGCGCGGACGAAAAGGCATCGTTTGAGCGGGCGGCCGAGTTAAGCGGGCTTCCTGTGGCGGCTTGGGTGCGAGAACGGCTTCGCAGGGCCGCGCGGATAGAACTTGAGGACGCGGGTGAGCAAGTGCCATTCGCTAGAATGCCGAGGAGCTAACCTTTGGACGATACCTCTACTGGTCTATCATTCGAAGAGCGCGGGATTGCCAGTGCGCTTAGTCACCGCATCTTGCGCGTCCCTTTGAACCAACGCTCCTACGCCTGGGAAAAGGATGAAGTCACCACCCTTTTAGATGATCTCTACCGAGCGTTCGATGCCGGCGAGCCGATTTATTTCCTTGGCGCAATCGTCCTCACGAGAGGGGCAAACAAGCAATGGGAAGTCGCCGACGGACAACAGAGACTAGCGACAACATCGATCCTAATTGCGGCTGTCCGAGATTATTTGCTGGAGCTGGAGGACGACGACGGGGCGAAGAAATTTCAATCGACATACTTGCTCGACTATGATGTCCGCAAAAAAGACTCTACCGCAAAATTGTACCTGAATTATCAAGACCACGAATTTTTTCTCGCTACGATTCTCAAGGCGCCGAAAGACCGGGAACCTTTTTCCGGCCAATCGTTCGACTCTCACGAACTGCTTGCTGAGGCGTCGAAGTTAGCTAGGGCGCACGTACGGAACATGGTCGCAGCCTTGCCGTATGCTGAGAAGGCCAATCGGCTCTATGACTGGATCGATTTCCTGAGTGACGCTGCCAAGGTGATTGTTATCATGGTGCCGGGGAAGGTCGGCAATGCGTTCAAGATGTTCGAAACTCTAAACGCTCGAGGCATGGAGGCGTCAAAAACCGACATCCTCAAGAACTTTCTGTTTGATCTTTCACAGGCCCGAATAGCGGAAGTTCACACCCGCTGGATGTCGATGCTGAGCACCATTGAAGGGGCAGGCGAAGACGCCTTGCTGGTTAAGTTCGTTCGGCATTATTGGATTACGCAGCAGGGTCCGACAACGGATCGCGATCTTGGCGATGCGATTGAGAGATCCATAAAAACCGAACGGCAAGCCTTTGATATGGTCATGGCGCTCGATTCCTACGCGGCAGACTACGTGGCATTGCTCGCGCCACGCGACCATGCGCGCTGGAATGAGTTCAACCGTCCGTCTCGCGACGCGATTTACACGGTCACTCGCGAGCTTGGAGGGGAACAGATTCGACCACTGATGTTGGCTGTTGCGCGCAGTTTCAGTGTCCAGGAAGCGGAAAAAGCATTTCAAAAAATGGTGTCGTGGGCCGTGAGGTTTCTGATAGCCGGGGGCGGCGGCGGCGGCGTGATGGACCGCAGTTATGGAATGAGAGCCCGCGATGTCACGCGCGGTACGATAACTACAGCCGCTCAACTCTCTGCTGAAATGGCGGGCGTGATACCTTCCGACACCCTGTTCCAGAGCGCTTTTTCCACAGCAAACGTTCGCAAAACCAATCTTGCGCGATATTATCTCCGAGCGTTGGAACTCCATGTAAAGGCGGAGCGAAATCCGCAATTCTTGCCTAGTGATGACACGGCGGCGGTGAACCTCGAACACATTCTACCGGTAAACCCGTCCCCCGACTGGGATATCTCTCAAGAGGCGGCGGCCGTCTTTCACAAGCGGCTGGGGAATATGGTGCTCCTTGGGTCTAAGCAGAACGTCGAAATTGGGAACTCCCGTTTCTTGGAAAAGCGTTCCGTTTTCGCGGCTAGCCCTTTTGTTCTGACTACAGAAGTGGCGAAAAACGAACTATGGGGTGCGGCGGAAATCGAGGCTCGCCAACATCAATTGGCAGAGCTCGCTCCGAAAGTCTGGCCGCTTTGATGTCTGCAATCGAAGACCAGTTGAAAGATGCTATTGAACGCCAGCACGGTTGCAGAGCCTCGCTTGCCTTGTGGAGCCGGTTATAGATGAGTTTGCCGGGGAACGCGTTTGGGAGGATCTGGTTCACGGCTTCGATGTGCAGGGCCACCCTAAAGCCAAGCAGGCCTTCGCGTGGTCATCGCCAATCGAGGGCAGCACCAAGCGACGGTTCTTTGCCTTGTTGCAAATGGGCGCGATCAAGACGCCAGTCGATGCGGTTAGAGCGGCTATCGTAGCGGAGCATCGCAATGGCTGATCTTGAAGGCGCGTTCACGATGGCGATGTTCGATATCTATCGACGTGCCAAGTCGGAAGCGAAGTACCATGCCACCATCTTTTTGCAGATGGTCACGGACAATGGCGGCCTGCCGACAGCCAAGACGTTGATTAATGCTCCTAGGGTGTCCGACGGATATACCGAACTGTATATGCGAAAGCGCCTCGATTTGACCGTAGAAGCCATGGTTATCGAAAACAAGCGTTGGCACCCGCTCTTTACGCCGGAGGAATTGGAGAGAGCTCGGGCTAGGCTCAAGGAATACCGCTACGAGCCGCGCACTTCAAACTAGGACACTACCCGAAAGGGATGACGTGCCGGACGTGTTCGGCTGCCCGCATCTGCCCGATTCTCCGAAACCCTGCGCCGCCCCTCATCCGCCTGCCGGCACCTAGCCCTTCGCTATCGCTCCCTGCCCTTCGGGCGTTCAGCCCCTTCAAAAGGTCCACTGGACCTTTTGATCCGCCCGAAGGCGGACCGGGTCTTCACCGTTCGTCGCTCGAAAAAGCCAAATCGTTGGCTTTTCGTCCGCTGCGCGGACCACTCCTCACCCAACCGTTTCTTAATGTGTCTCCGCTACACCAAAGCCTGAAAAGAAGCGGAAAACGGAGAGAAATCGGGGTGCGCTTTTCCGCGGCCACGACTGCCGGGCGGTTCTTGCCGCAGCGTTGGGCGCTGCGCATGGGGCCGTTGCTTGGCCGCATCGATGCCGTGCTGTTCACCGCCGACGAGCGCGGCGAGGCGAGCCGCATGTCGGTCATCGCCTTCTCGGTCCGCATCGTCAGCGCCGTCATCGCCTTCGTCAGCCAAGTGCTGATGGCACGCTGGATGGGCTCGTTCGAATATGGCATCTTCGTCCTTGTCTGGGTGACGATGGTCATCGTCGGAAACCTCGCCTGCCTGGGCTTCCACACCTCCGTCATCCGCTACATTCCCGAATATCGCGAGCGCGGCTTGATGGATGAGCTGCGCGGCATCGTGCTGGCCAGCCGTCTGTTCGTGCTGATCGCCTCCACGCTGATTGCCGGGCTCGGCGCGCTCGGCGTCTGGCTGGCGGCACCCTGGATCGAGAACTACTATGTGATCCCGTTCATCCTCGGCGTCATCTGCCTGCCGATGATCGCCATGTCCGACCTTTTGTCGGGCCTGGCACGCGCCAACAGCTGGGCGCTGTTTGCCCTGTCGCCGACCTATCTGGTGCGGCCCGTGCTGATCCTGCTGTTCATGGCGCTGATGCTGTTCGTGGGCTACGCACCTGATGCCAGGACCGCCATCTTCGCCTCGATCGCCGCCACCTACGCCACCACGCTGGGACAACTCGTCGGTGTCACCCAGCGCATGGAACGGCAGATCCCGGCAGGGCCGATGAAGGTGCATTTCGCGCAATGGTTCATCGTCTCACTGCCGATCTTCCTGGTCGAGAGCTTCTTCTTCCTGCTGACCAATGCCGACGTGCTGATGGTCGGCGCCTATATGGACCCCAACGACGTCGCCATCTATTTCGCCACGGTGAAGACGCTGGCGCTGGTGCATTTCGTCTACTTCGCCGTCAAGGCCGGCGTTGCCCAGCGCTATGCGCAGTTCACCCATGGCGACCCGCAAAGGCTTGCCGCCTTTGCCCGCGAGACGGTATCGTGGACGTTCTGGCCCTCGCTCTTGATGGCGCTGCTGGTGCTGGCGCTCGGCGAGCCGATGCTGGTGCTGTTCGGCCCTGAATTCACATCAGGCTATCCGCTGCTGTTCCTGCTCGTCTTCGGCGTCGTGGCGCGGGCCGCCGTCGGCCCCTGCGAAAGCCTGCTGACGATGAGCGGCAACCAGAACGTCTGCGCCGCCGTCTATGCCATGACGCTGGCCTTCAACATCGCCCTCAATGTGGTGCTCATCCCGATGTTCGGCCTGTGGGGCGCGGCAATGGCCACCGCCTTTGCCATGATCTTCGAAGCCGGCGCGCTGTCCTTCACGGTGTGGCGCAAGCTCGGCATCGTCATGCTTATCTTCGTGCCTGCGAAAGGAGCCGCGTGATGGCTGCCATCCCGTTGCTTGAGGAAACCAGCGGCGGCACCGCCGGCGCCATGGTGTCGGGGCTTGCCGGGCTGACCCGCGATGCCGACCCCGCCCATATCGAGATCCTCGCCAACAACCGGCCCGAGCGCAAGCTCGCCATCTACCCGGCATCGGCCGGTTTCGACCTGGTCGAGGAGCTGGACTATCTCTGCGCCCGCACGGTCGAGTCCAACGTGTTCTTCAACCCGCGCTTCCTAGCGCCCGCCATGCCGCGGCTGGAGGATCGCGAGGTGCGGCTGGCGGTCATCCGCGACGGCGACGAATACCGCAACCGGCTGCGCCTTCTGGTGCCGTTCTCGGTGGAACGGCCGGTGGTGCCGCTCGGCGTGCCGGTCATGCGCACATGGTCGAGCCCGTTCGGTCCGCTCGGCACGCCGCTGGTCGACCGCGACGACCCGGTCGGCGTCGTCGAGGACTTCTTCGCGATGCTGTCGCGCCCGCATCTCAAGCTGCCGAAAGTGTTCGTCCTGCCCGACATCCGGCTCGATGGCCCGGTGGCGAGCCTACTTGCCACCGTGGCCGAGGCTCGCGGCCTGACGCTGGTCACCACCGGCCAGACGCAGCGCCCGGCGCTGGAGAGCGAGCTCGATGGAGACGATTATCTGAAGGCCTCGCTGCGCTCGCACCATTATCGCGAGTTCCGCCGCCTGAAGCGGCGCCTTGGCGACCTTGGCAAGCTTGAGCATGTCGTGGCGCGCGGCCCCGAAGACATCCGCCATGCCATCGAAGGCTTCCTGTCGCTGGAAGCGGCCGGCTGGAAAGGCCGCGAACGCACCGCCATGGCGATCGACCGCTTCCGCGCCGCCTTCGCCCGCGAAGCCGTGCACCGGCTGGCCGAACAGGACATGTGCCGCATCCACTCGCTGACGCTCGACGGCCGCACCATCGCCTGCCTGATCGTCTTCGTCGAAGCCGGCATCGCCTACACCTGGAAGACGGCCTATGACGAGACGCTGGCCAGCTATTCGCCCGGCACGCTGCTGATGATCGAGGTGACCAGGCAGCATCTCGACGATCCCAACATCATGATGACCGATTCCTGCGCGGTGCCCGACCATCCGGTGATGAGCCGGCTATGGGCCGAGCGCAAGCCGATGGGCACCCTGGTGATCGGCCTGGCGCCGGACGCCGACCGCCTCACCCGCCAGGCCGCCTCGCAACTGCACCTCTACCGCGAAACCCGCAACATGGCCCGCCTACTGCGCAACCGCATGAAGAGCTTGCTGGGGCGGCGCTGAGAAAAGGCTGGGTGCGGTTCTGGAGAATGGCACATCTTCGCTGCAATATTTGACGGGTGGATTACCGGGAATTTACTTCGGTTGCCAGCAGGCAAACGCGAATATTGATCTCTGCTTATAAAAAAACGAGATTTCTCGCAGAAATTTCCAGTGAAAGCCGATAAGATCTACTCGCATTCTTGTTCTTAATTCGCGATAATCTAGTGATTCGGTAGCGATGAGAGAGAAATGTCGCTGAATCATGAGGCCAACGGCGCCCGGCACATCAGTGCGGAGGACAGCGCCGTTGTCCGAAGGGCCGACGAAGACTTCGAAGAACTGATTCGAAGCATTCGAGCCGCAACGCATCAAGCTTTGCCTCTCTTCGAAGAGGAGCCCGTGACCGGATTGGCCCAGTCAGACACGCTGGCCGCCTCCCTCGGCTCGACTTCGGCCCGGACAGGCTCGAGCCAGGCCCGCGCCATGCGCGGCTCCTCGCTCTTGTCCAACGACAGGCTGGATCCACGTGCCGATGACGACTTGGCGTGGTCTTTGGTTGACCACGATGCCGACGCTCCCGATACCGACAAATGGGAATTGCAGGAAGAGGTGGCGAAGCTGCAGCGCTTGCAGGATCGCACCTCGAAAGAGCTTGGGCGAAAATCGCGCGAGCTATCGATCGCGAGTAAGACAATCGCCGACCTGGAGGTCCAACTCAACAAGGCACGGCAGACCATTGCGCAAGCGGACAGGCATGCCGGCCAGCGCGCAACGCGGTTCCTCGAAGCGAATGTCGAGGTCGAGCGTCTGGGCCGGAACCTGGCGCGCGTGTCGGGGCAACTTCGCGACGAGATCATCGCCAGGCAAGCCGCCGAGCAGGCGCGTGAGGACGTCGCATCGCGGCTCGCCAGCTTGCAACAGGCCGCCATGCTGCTTCGTTCCAAGGTCGCGGATTACCAGCTCCACAACGAAAGACTGACCGGCAAACTGTCTGCGCAGATGCTGGTGCAGCAGGACCTGCAGGTGCGGCTGTCCACGGTGGAGCATCAGCGCGGCGTTCTCGGCGATTGCGCCGCCACCGCTCAGGTACGGGCCGCCGAACTTGAAAAGAGGTTGCGCTCGCTCCAGCGCAGCGCCGCCGATCAAAGCGTGGTCCGCGCAACGCCGAGCGTGGGGCAGCGCGCCGAGGACGTGGCCGAGCATCGGCGCCAAACCTCGGAAACCGAGATTGCGACGTTGCGCCAGGAGCGCGACGCGGCGCGCCGAGACTATGGCGCGGTGAAGGTTCAACTCGCCGATCTCCGCTTGCGCGACATGACCGACGAACTCGCGCATGCCCGTTGCCGCGATGAGAACCGCCAGCTTCACCACAGGCTGGAAACGCTGAGACGCCAGGATCCGCCCAGCGGACCGGCAGCGGATGACAATGCCGATCTCGAACGGACATTCGACGAATTGCTGGCGGCTGGCGAGCTTGGCGCGGCCAATGACGGCGATCCCACCGCGACGCGTAAGGCGTCTTGATCGCGTTGGGATTTGCCACCCAAAGCTCGAAGAGTGAAGGTTGGTGCCCCTAGCCGGAATCGAACCAGCACTCCTTGCGGAACTCGATTTTGAGTCGAGCGCGTCTACCAATTCCGCCATAGGGGCTCAGGCCGGGCGGCCTGGATGGCGCGGGACTATACGGTTGGAGGGCTGTTCGTCAACTGGCCAATTCTCCGGCGCCCTCAAGATGCGACCAATCTGCGCCTTTCGATTTCGTGACGGGGCTGCCATTGTGCAGCGCGGAAAATCTTTCTAGACAGGCGGCGCATCAAAGCGCGGCACGTCTGCGGGGACGGATGGCGTGCTCTGGGTCTTTGTTCTGTGCATGCCGTTACACCCCAACCTGCCTGCGCAATTGAACGACACGCATTAGGAGTGCCGATGCTTCGCGGACTTTACGACTGGACCTTGTCGCTGGCGGCCCGCAAATCCGCCGAATGGTGGCTGGCCTTCATCGCTTTCGTCGAGAGCTCGGTGTTCCTGGTGCCGGCCGACGTGCTCTATCTGCCGATGGCGCTGTCGCGGCCGGATCGCGCCTACCGCTATGCGCTGATCGCCACCGTCGCCTCGGTGCTGGGCGGCATCGCCGGCTGGTTCATCGGCCACTACGCCTATGACGCGGTGGCGCGGCCGATCCTCGAATTCTACGGCAAGTACGACGAGTTCGAAGCGCTGCGCGCGGGGGCAGGCGTCGGCTTCATCGTCCTGATGCTGATCACGTCGGGCGCTGCTCACCTGCCGCCTATCAAGGTGGTGACGATCCTGTCCGGCGTCATCGGCGTCAATTTGCTGTTGTTCGTGGTGCTGGCGATCGTGGCCCGCGGTGGCCGTTTCCTGCTGCTCGCCTGGCTGCTGCGCCATTATGGCGAACCGATCCGCGAATTCATCGAGAAGCGCCTCGGCCTCATCGCCGGCGCCGGCGCGGCTGCCCTGATTTTGCTCTATATCCTGGTCAAATACGCGTTCTGAACAGAACCATTGCGAGCCGGACGGACCGATTGAAATGACAGCGACCATGAATGCCGACACCGGACGCCAGCGCACGCTAACCGCCTTGTTCCTCGCCGTCGCCATGGCCGCCACCGTCGGCTCGGCGCTCGGCTTCCAGTATCTCGGCGGCTACATCCCCTGCCACCTCTGCCTCGAACAGCGCACGCCCTACTATATCGGCGTGCCGCTGATGGTGCTGGCGGTGATTGCGTCGATGCTGCACGCACCGGCATGGCTAACGCGCGGCCTGCTGGCCGTCGGCGGCATCCTGATGCTCTACGGCCTCTATCTCGGCGTCTACCACTCCGGCGTCGAATGGCAGTGGTGGGCCGGCCCGACCGATTGTACCGCAGGCGCCGGGCCGGTCGACACCGGCGGCAAGGGCGTGCTCGACGCGCTCGACAAATTCGTGCCGCCGTCCTGTGACAAGGCCGCCTTGCGCATCCTCGGCCTGTCGCTGGCCGGCTGGAACGCCATCGCCAGCCTGATCCTCGCCGCCGTAGCCTTCCGCGGCGCCCTCACCCGCGACTGATTTGGCGCGATGGCGCCGACGCGAGATCGTTCAAGGAATTCGGCAGGCTGAGTCGTATGGAGTGATTCTCGAGAACCGAAGCGGAGCGGACATTTGGTCCGTGAGCATCGGAAGCGCAGACAATCGCTCCAGACGGCCAGCCTCCCGAATTCTCGAACGATCTCAGGGCTCCAGTTCGACATCCCAGTACAGATAATCCATCCAGCTCTCATGCAGATGGTTGGGCGGGAACAGGCGGCCATTGTTGTGCAGATCGTGCACCGTCGGCTGGAAAGGCTTCTGCAGCGGCCACATCTTGGCATGCGCCGGCATCATGCCGCCCTTCCTGAGGTTGCAGGGCGAGCAGGCGGCAACGACATTCTCCCATGTCGTCGCGCCGCCGCGATGGCGGGGGATGACGTGATCGAAGGTCAGATCCTCCGGCGTGCCGCAATACTGGCACTGGAAGCGATCGCGCAGGAAGACGTTGAAGCGGGTGAAGGCCGGGTGCCTGGAGGGCTTCACATAGGCCTTCAGGCTGACCACGCTCGGCAGCTTCATCGAGAAGGTCGGCGAGGAGACGGCATGCTCGTATTCGGCGACGATGTTCACCCGGTCGAGGAACACCGCTTTGATGGCATCCTGCCACGACCAGAGCGACAAGGGATAATAGCTGAGCGGACGGTAATCCGCATTCAGCACCAGTGCTGGAAGCCCATCCGGAGATACGGCAACCGTCACGTGTTCACCTCCTTGGTTCTAGACCCGAACGGCGCGGATACTGTAAGCCCGACATGACAGGGATGTGAAGCGGATTGTCGCGTCGCTGAAGCGCCAAAAATGCATGATTTTTAGGTTTTTTTGCGGATTCAGGCCGGCGGCGCGGCGTCCCGCCCTCTGGTTTCACGATAATAGGACCAGAAAAGCCGCGATGCGACACCTCGCCACGGGCTCCATGATTCGGCCAATGCGATCAGGGTTCTCTCCGGCGGACGCGGCTCGATGCCGAGCGCGTGGCCGACCGCGCTCTGCAGCGCGACGTCGCGCGCGGGGAAGATGTCGGGATGCCCGGCGGCGAATAAGAGATACACTTCCGCCGTCCACGCGCCGATGCCGGACACCGCCGTCATCGTCGTGATCGCCTCCTGGGCATCGAGCGAACAGAGGTGATGAAGGTCGAGGCCGTCGGCCACCGCCTGGGCAATTGCGATCAGGCCGCGCTGCTTGGGCCGCGACAGGCCGGCCTCTCGAAACATGTCCTCGCCGGCGGCCAGGATCGCTTGCGGCGTCAGCGGATCGACGAGTTTGGTCAGCCGGCCGAAGATCGCATCGGCACTGGCGCGGGACACTTGCTGCGAGACGACGATCGACGCCAGGTTTCGAAACCCGGGCTCGGACAGCCGCAGCGGCACCTCGCCGGCCATGCCGCGCACCTTTTCCAGGCGCGGGTCGATCACGCAAAGCGCATCGAGCCCCCGGGCAATGTCGTCTGATGTCACGATACGGCGCATGCTTTCTTGTTCCTCGACCGTCGACAGGGTAGCAATTGGCGAAGCGCCGCAAAACATGATTGCCGCCTGAGAGATGACACTCCTGACATTCCGCTTCGCGCCCAGCCCCAACGGCGACCTGCATCTCGGCCACGCCTATTCGGCGCTGCTCAACCAGAAGCTGGCGGCACAGGCGCACGGCCGCCTGCTGCTGCGCATCGAGGATATCGACACGACGCGCTGCACGCCGCTATTCGAGGCAGGCGTGCTTGCCGACCTGAAATGGCTGGGGCTTGGCTGGGAAGAGCCGGTGCGCCGCCAGTCCGAGCATTTCGCCGAATACCAGGCGGTGCTCGAGCGGTTGATCGCGGACGAACTCGTCTACCCCGCCTTCATGAGCCGTGGCGAGATCCGCGCCTTCATCACCGACAGCGAAAAGCGTGGGCGCGACTGGCCGCGCGATCCCGATGGCGTGCCGCTCTACCCCGCCACCGACAAGGCGCTGCCGCTGAAGGAACGCCAGCGGCGGATCGCCGAGAATGCACCCTTCGCCTGGCGGCTGGATGTCGATGCCGCCATGGCGCGTGTCGGCAAGGACCTTTCATGGACGGAGTATTCTGACGAGACGCTTTCCGCGACGCGCTCCGTCGAAGCCCGCCCGCGGGACTGGGGCGACGTGATCTTGGCGCGCCGAGACATTCCGACCAGTTACCACCTCGCCGTCGTCATGGACGATGCGCTGCAAGACGTCAGCCACGTCGTGCGCGGCCAGGATCTGTTTTCCGCCACTGGCGTGCAGCGCCTGCTGCAGCAACTCCTCGGACTGCCGCAACCGGCCTATTTCCATCATCGTCTCATCCTGGGGCCAGACGGACGAAAGCTGTCCAAAAGCCTCGGCGACACCAGCCTTGCCGCCTTGCGCCATGCCGGCGCATCACCTGACGGCATCCGGCGGATAGTCGGGCTTTGAGCCGGCGAGATCAGACAAACCACCTGCCAAATGCGCCGGCCGTTGAATTCCGATGATGCATGGATCAATGGTTTCGCTTTGCGCGTCGGGTTGAAGCGCATTAGAGCAGCGCCACGGTCAACTCCCCCCAACACGGCGGTCTCCGGAACATGCACAGCATCAAGCGGTTCATCCCCGCCACCTTCGTCGTCCTGTGGGCGACCGGCTTTATCGGCGCGCGCTACGCCATGCCGTGGGCGGAACCGTTCACATTCCTCGCCGCGCGTTTCGTCATCGCCGCCATCCTGCTGGCAGTTTTGATGCTTGTGCTGGGTTCAAAAAGAGCCACGCGCAAGGAGGCATTGCATGCCACCGGCGCCGGCATCCTGATGCATGGCGTCTATCTCGGCGCCGTCTTCTGGGCCATCCACAGGGGCATGCCGGCCGGGTTTTCGGCCTTGATCGTCGGCCTGCAGCCGCTGATCACGGCCGTGCTTGCCGGCAAGTTTCTCGGCGAGGCGATCCTGCCGCGCCACTGGCTTGGCCTTGGTATCGGCCTCATCGGCATCGTCATCGTGCTGTGGCCGAAGCTCGGCGCGCTGGGCGGCGGCGTGACCGCGGCGACATTGACCGCCTCGCTGGTCTCGGTACTCGGCATGAGCGCCGGCACCATCTGGCAAAAGCGCTTCGCCTCCGGCGGCGATCTCGTCGCGGCGACCATGTGGCAATATGTCGGCGGTGGTTCGTTGATGCTCCTCGCCTCGCTCGCCTTCGAAACCCGCACGGTCATCATCAATGGCGAACTGATCTTCGCCATGGCCTGGCTGGTGCTGGTGCTGTCGCTCGGCGCCATTTTCCTGCTGATGGTGATGATCCGCGACGGGGAGATGTCGAAGGTGGCGTCGCTGTTCTACCTGGTGCCGGCGGTGACGGCGGTCATCGCCTGGGCACTCTTCGACGAGCAGCTCAACGCGCTGCAGATCGTCGGCATGGCGATCACGACCTTCGGCGTTGGCCTGGCAACGGCGCGGCAGACCAAGGGAGTTGGGGAATTGAAGAACTGAAGAATTGAGGAATTGAGGAATTGAGGAATTGAGGAATTGAGGAATTGAGGAATTGAGGAATTGAGGAAGATGGGGGCCATCTGGCGCTGGGTGCTACGTCAATTCTTCAATTCTTCAATTCCTCAATTCTCCCATTCCCCAGTTCCCCAATTCGACCTGTCATCCCACCCGCGCACGCGCCTCCAGATAGCGACTGATCGCGGCGTTGAGCTCGCCGCCGAGGATGAAGATCGCCGAGACCATGTAGAGGAAGACCACGGCGATCATGATCGAGGCCAGGCCGGCATAGGTCGTCACGTAGGACGAGAAGTGGTCGAGATAGGTGGCGAAGATGGTCGAGCCGATAAGCCATGCCGCCAGCGTGAAGACGATGCCCGGCACCAGCGAGACGAAGCGGCGCTTGCCCGCCGGCAGCCAGAAATGCACGGCAAACAATCCGCCGACGATGACCGCCGAAGCGATGACGTAACGCCACAGGGTGATGGTGCCCATATAGGGCTTGATCCAGTCGATATGGGCTTCGGCGAGCCGCGCCAGCAGCGGCGCGAACACCAGGAGCACGCTGATCGCCAGGAAACCGGCCGTGGCGATGAGAACGAAGATGATGCTCTGCACCCGGCGGTAGATGATGCCGCGCGTTTCCGAAACGCGGTAGGCGCGGTTGAGCGACGTGCGCAGCGCCTCGATGCCGTTCGACGCAAAATAGGCAGCAAGCACCACACCATAGGTCAAAAGGTCGGTGCGCCGGACGGTCAGCACATTGAGCACTTCGCGCGCGATCGGCTTGGCGATCTGTTCGGGCCAGGTGTCGAAGACCAGATGCACGGCCGTGTCGGAGAACGCCTGTGCGCCCAGGAAGCTCGCCAGCGTCGTCGCGAAGATCAGGAACGGGAACAGCGCCATCAGCGATGTGATCGCCAGATGGCTGGCCATGGCCCAGCCGTCATCGGTGTTGAAATGGCCAAGCGCGTCGTAGAGAACCCGCTTGAGGGCTACGATCTTCCGCAACAAGAACCGCGCCCTCCAATTGTCTCCACGCCGGGAATATGGGAAGGGATTGCGGCAAATGGCAACCCTTGGCGAAACCACGAACAGTCCGGCGCAGAAGGTGCGCTCGATTATCATCACCGGTGCGTCTTCGGGAATAGGCGCGTACTGCGCCCGCGCGTTGAAGGCGGAAGGCTGGCGGGTGTTCGCAACGGCGCGCAAGCCGCAGGACATCGCCGCGCTCGAAGCCGACGGCATCGAGGCCTTCTATCTCGATTATTGCGAGCCGGACTCCATCGCCGCGCTGGTGACGGCGGTGCTCGACCGCACCGGCGGCCGGCTCGACGCCCTGTTCAACAACGGCGCCTATGCGCAGCCGGGCGCCGTCGAGGATCTGCCCGTTGCGGCGCTCAAGCAGCAGTTCGAGGCGAATTTCTTCGGCTGGCATGATTTGACCCGCCGACTGGTGCCGGTGATGCGCCGCCAGGGTCAGGGCCGCATCGTCCACTGCTCGTCGATCCTTGGCCTGGTGCCGGTGCGCTTCCGCGGCGCCTATTCCGCGTCGAAGCATGCACTGGAGGCCTTGATGCTCTGCCAGCGCCAGGAACTGGCCGGCAGCGGCGTCCACGTTTCGCTGATCGAGCCGGGGCCGGTGAAGTCGAAGATCGCCAGCAATGGCCTCATTTGGTTTCTCAGCAGCATCGACCACGAAAATTCCGTGCACCGCGTGGACTATGCGGCGCAACTCGAGCGGTTGCGGGCCGGCGGCAGCCAATCGGCCTTGAAGCCAGGGCCGGAAGTCGTTCATGCGGCGCTGCGCCATGCACTTCTATCGCGGCGCCCGCGCCCGCACTATGTGGTAACAGTGCCGGCCAGGATCGGTGCGGTGCTCAAACGCATCCTGCCGGCATCGATGCTCTACCGCCTGATGGCCAAACGCGCCTGAACGCCAAACAACTGGAACGCAACAATGGCAACCGTCTTCAACATTCTCGCCATTCTGGTCATGGTCGCCGTTGCGGTCGTGCTTGTTCGTGGCCTCATCAACATGATGCGCGGCGGTTCCGGCGTCACCTCGAACAAGCTGATGCAGGCACGCGTCATGCTGCAGGCCGTGGCGCTGGTGCTGATCCTGCTTGCGGTGTATTTCACCCGCAAGTGAGGATATCGGCAGCCGGGGAGGCGAAATGGTCAAGCTCAACAAGATCTACACCCGCACCGGCGATGATGGCACCACGGGTCTCGGCACCGGCGAAAGGCGGCTGAAATCCGACCTGCGGGTAGACGCTTACGGCACCGTCGACGAGGCCAATGCCTGCATCGGCATCGCCCGGGTCCACACGGCCGCGACCCATCCCGCGATCGATGCCATGCTTTCCCGCATCCAGAACGATCTGTTCGATCTCGGCGCCGATCTCGCCGTGCCCGACGACGGCAAGCCACTCGGCTACGAGCCGCTTCGCATCGTCGCCGTGCAGACCGACCGGGTCGAGAAGGACATCGACCTTCTCAACAAGGAGCTTCAGCCGCTCAAATCCTTCGTGCTCAATGGCGGCACGCCGGCAGCGGCGGCACTTCACCTTGCCCGCACCGTGGCGCGGCGGGCCGAAAGGCTGATCGTGGCCCTTGCCCAGGACCCGAACGAGCACGTCAACCGCGACGGACTGAAATACATCAACCGCGTCTCGGATTTCCTGTTTGTCGCCGCCCGGGCGGTCAATGACAACGGAAACGCCGACGTGCTATGGGTTCCCGGCAAGAACCGCTGATTGTCGAAAGCGGAAGAGGGCCTGGGGCAATGTTCATCCCGCTTTACGACACCAACAGGCTGCGGCACATCCGCCTGCAATATGTGACCATCGGGCTGATCGTGGTCAATGCCCTGGTCTACCTTGCCACCGCGCTCGGCGGCGAGAGTTTCTCCAATGCCGCCGTGCTTGGTCTCGGCTTCATCCCGTCGGTCGTCCATGACACCGCCGAGCTCGATCCCCGTTTCATCGTCATCCCCGAAAGCCTGAGCTATCTCACCTATTCCTTCCTGCATGCAGACATCTTCCATCTCGGCGGCAACATGCTGTTCCTGTGGGTGTTCGGCGACAATGTCGAGGATGCGCTCGGCCACATCCGCTACCTCATCTTCTACCTGTTGTGCGCGATCGCCGGCGCCGCTTTCCAGGGCCTCGTCGCCTGGGATTCGCAAGTGCCGCTGATCGGTGCCTCCGGCGCCATCGCCGGCGTGGTCGTCGCCTATCTGATCCTTTATCCCAGGGTGAAGGTCTGGGTGCTGGCCTTTGCCCGCATCCCGCTGCGGATTCCGGCCTTCATCCCGCTCATCTTGTGGGTGCTGTTCCAGGTGGTGATGTTTGCCGCCGGCGGCGAGGACCAGATTTCGTGGGCCTGCCATATCGGCGGCATCATTGCCGGAGCCGTTCTTGTGCTCGTCTTGCGCAGCCGCGGCGTGCCGCTGTTTGCCGGCGCCGACGAGGACGTCGCGCCCACCGCTCCCGACCAACCCCCGGTTGCCACGGAACCGCTGATCCCCGACCCGCCCGCCGCGACACCGCGCTGGGGGCGAGGAAACGCTTCCAGTTCGGACTGAACCGATTTGAGCAGCTTGCAGCGTATTGACGTGCAGGGTTGCCGCAACTACGGAAACGTCACCGCCGCAACCTAAGGCGGGCAAAGACCAGAATTTCCATCCGGCCAGAATTCCATCCGGCCAAAATTCAGTCAGGAATGTCGGCTTTCGACAACTCGGAAAGGGCGCAGGCTGTTATAGCGCGCCCAACTAGCGTGAAGAGGTGACAGGCAAATGAAGATCCTTGTACCCGTGAAGCGGGTTGTGGATGCGAACGTCAAGGTTCGCGTGAAGGCTGATGGTTCGGCGGTGGAGCTCGCCAACGTCAAGATGGCGATGAACCCGTTTGACGAAATCGCGGTGGAAGAAGCAATCCGGCTGAAGGAAGCCGGCAAGGCCGAAGAAATCATCGTCGTCTCGATCGGCCCGCAGCAGGCGCAGGAAACACTGCGCACCGCGCTCGCCATGGGCGCCGACCGCGCCATCCTGGTCAAGACCGACGAACAGACCGAGCCGCTCGGCGTCGCCAAGGTGCTGAAAGGCGTCGTCGACGCCGAGCAGCCCGGCCTCGTCATCCTCGGCAAGCAGGCTATCGACGACGATTCCAACCAGACCGGCCAGATGCTGGCGGCACTGCTGGGCTGGGCGCAGGGCACCTTCGCCTCCAAGATCGTGCTCGACGGCGACAACGCCAAGGTGACGCGCGAGGTCGACGGCGGCCTGCAGACCGTGGAACTGAAGATGCCGGTGATCGTCACCGCCGACCTTCGCCTCAACCAGCCGCGCTATGCCTCGTTGCCCAACATCATGAAGGCCAAGAAGAAGCAGCTCGACGAGAAGACCCCGGCCGACTACGGCGCCGACGTCAAGCCGCGGCTGAAGGTCATCAAGACCGAGGAGCCGAGTGGCCGCAAGGCAGGCGTCAAGGTCAAGAGCGTCGCCGAACTGATCGACAAGCTCAAGAACGAAGCCGGCGTGCTGTAAGCGATCGGGAAAGGAACAAGAAAAATGGCTATTCTCCTCATCGCAGAACACGACAACGCAACGCTTTCCGACCAGACCGCCAAGGCGCTGTCGGCCGCCCTGCAGATCGGCTCGGACGTGCATGTGCTGGTTGCCGGCAAGGGCGCCAAGCCGGCAGCGGACGCTGCCGCCAAGCTCAAGGGCGTGAGCAAGGTGCTGCTGGCCGAAGCCGACGAACTCGCCGAGCGCCTCGCCGAGCCGACGGCAGCACTGGTTGTGTCGCTGGCGGGCGCTTACGACACCATCATCGCGCCGGCGACCTCGTCGGGCAAGAATGTCGCGCCGCGCGTGGCTGCGCTCCTCGATGTCGCGCAGGTGTCCGAGATCATCGAAGTCGTATCGGCCGACACCTTCAAGCGCCCGATCTATGCCGGCAACGCTATCCAGACGGTGCAGTCGAGCGACGCCAAGAAGGTGATCACGGTTCGCACAGCCTCGTTCCAGGCAGCCCCCGAGGGCGGCTCGGCGGCGGTCGAGACCGTCAAGGCCGCGGCCAATCCCGGCCTCTCCACCTTCGTCGAGAACAAGCTTTCCGAGACCGACCGTCCGGAGCTGACCTCGGCCAAGATCATCATCTCGGGTGGTCGTGCGCTGGGTTCGGCGGAGAAGTTCCAGGAGGTCATCCTGCCGGTCGCCGACAAGCTCGGTGCAGCCGTCGGCGCCTCCCGCGCCGCGGTCGATGCCGGCTATGCGCCGAACGACTGGCAGGTCGGCCAGACCGGCAAGGTGGTTGCCCCCGATCTTTACATCGCGGTCGGCATCTCCGGCGCCATCCAGCATCTCGCCGGCATGAAGGATTCGAAGGTCATCGTCGCCATCAACAAGGACGAGGAGGCGCCGATTTTCCAGGTTGCCGACTACGGCCTCGTCGGCGATCTCTTTGTCATTCTGCCGGAGCTGCAAAAGGCGCTTTGACGCTTTCTGCCAAAGGTATTAAATGGTGAGGGTGGGGTAGACGAAGTCGCCCCGCCCTTTTAGTTTGCACCGCACAAAAAGCAGGCCGCAAAGGCGAAAAGCAATCCAGCAAAAGTGCGCAGCGGTTTTCCCGGGAAAAGCGCGTAGCGCTTTCCCTAGGGAATTGCGGTAAAATAAAAAGGTGGAGCGCTTTCGCAGTTCAAGCGGAAGGGCTCAGGACGGGATCGGTGTAATGAGCAAGATCGAGACGATCGGCATCATCGGCGCGGGCCAGATGGGCGGCGGCATCGCCCATGTCTCCGCGCTTTCGGGCTACAAGGTGCTGATCTATGATATTTCGCCCGACCGCATCGAGAAAGGCATCGCCACAATCAGCGGCAACATGGCCCGCCAGGTGGGGTCCGGCAAGCTCGACGAGAAGGTGCGCAACGACGCGATGGGCCGCATTTCGGCCGCGCCCGCGATGGCCGATCTTGCCGGCGCGGATCTGGTGATCGAAGCGGCGACCGAGGACGAGACGGTCAAGCGCAAGATCTACGCCCAGCTCTGTCCGCAGCTCAATCCCGAAGCCATCCTGGCGACCAACACCTCGTCGATCTCGATCACGCGGCTTGCCGCGCAGACCGACCGGCCGGAGCGGTTCATCGGCATACATTTCATGAACCCGGTGCCGCTGATGAAGCTGGTCGAACTGGTGCGCGGCATCGCCACCGAGGACCAGACCTTCGAGGCGGCAAAGACCTATGTGAAGCAACTCGACAAGACGATTACGGTCTCGGAGGATTTTCCGGCCTTCATCGTCAACCGCATCCTGCTGCCGATGATCAACGAGGCGATCTACACCCTCTATGAGGGTGTCGGCTCGGTCGACGCCATCGACACCGCCATGCGGCTCGGCGCCAACCATCCGATGGGGCCGCTGCAGCTGGCCGATTTCATCGGGCTCGATACCTGCCTGTCGATCATGCAGGTGCTGCATGACGGCCTGTCGGACTCGAAGTACCGTCCTTGCCCGCTGCTGGTGAAATATGTCGAGGCCGGCTGGCTCGGCCGCAAAACCGGGCGCGGTTTTTACGATTATCGCGGCGAGCATCCCGTTCCGACGCGCTGAGCGCATCGTCGGCGCAAATCAGGGGCAAGCCTTTCGGCGGTGACAGGCTCGATCAGGAGGCCGCGGCCAGCGGCTCTGTCCGGCCATCCACGATCCGTGCGTCGGGCGCCACGGAGACACAGCCACGGCCGGCCGCCTTGGCCGCATAGCAGGCCGCATCGGCTCTCGCGATGATCTCGTCGACCTCGCCGCAATTGGCATTGATCGCAGCCAGTCCGATGCTGGCGCCGATCACGTGAGGACGGCCGTCCCAGGTGAAGTCCAGGCCGCCGATCGCATCGATGATGGAGCGCGCCGCGATCTTGGCACCGGCTGCTGAACCCGATTTCAGAATGACCGCGAATTCGTCGCCGCCGAGGCGAGCGACGATATCGTCTGGACCAAGCACGCCACGAATCGCCACGGCAACCCGCTTCAGCAGCGCGTCTCCCGCCGCGTGGCCGCCCGTGTCGTTGACCAGTTTGAAGTGGTCGAGATCGATGAACATGAACTGATGTCCGCTGGCTCCGACCGACTCTGTCGTGTCGCCGGTCGACTTCCTCGTGTCGGCGGTGCCGTCCTTGCGGGCCTGACCGACCAGGCCCTCCATGGCGCGGATGAAGCTCGAGCGATTGGCAAGGCCGGTCAGCGCGTCGTGTGCCGCGGCGTGCGCCAGTTGGCGCTGCAGCGCGCGCGCATCGGTAAAGTCCTGGAAGACGATGACCAGCCCGCAGAATTCGTTCCGTTCGTTGATGATCGGCGACACGACCTGGCGGATGCTGCAGCGCGTGTCGTCGCGCCGGATCAGGACGGCGCGGCTGTTCTGGTCGGCGGGCGCATGAACGCCAATCGCGGGCCGGGTGACGCCGATCCTGTGCCCCGTCTCCTCGTCGACCGCCCAGTAGACATGGCCAAGCATCTTGCCGAGAGCCTCGCCGCCGGCAATCCCGGTCAGCTTTTCGGCGACCGGGTTCATGAAGGTGACGCGGTTTGCGGCATCGGTGCAGATGACGGCATCGCCGATCGATTGCAGCGTCACCCTCAGCCGCTCCTTTTCATCGGCAAGCATTGCCGCCGACACAGTGAGGCGCTCTTCGGCCTCCTTGCGACGGGTGATGTCGGTCAGGCTGCCAATGGCCCTGATCAGCCGTCCATCCTCGTCGCGTTCGATAGCCTTGCCGCGGTCGAGTATCCACATCCAGTGGCCATCCTTGTGGCGCATCCTGAATTCGGCCTCAAAGAACGGTGTCTTGCCCTCGAGATGAGCGCGATCCGCTTCGGCGACAGTCTCGCGATCGTCGGGATGAATCATCGTCAGCCAGCTGTCGGTGTCGCCATCGAGCTCGCCATCCGCATAGCCCAGCATCTTGACCCAGGTCGAGGAATAGGTCGTGCCGCCCTTGCGCATGTCGAGGTCCCAGACGCCTTGGCCGGCACCAGCCAGAGCAAAATTCCAACGCGTTTCCGCTTCGGCAATGCGCGCCTCGGCCTGCTTGCGCGCGTCGATGTTCTCGATTTGGGAGACGAGATAGAGCGGACGGCCGCTGGTCTCATCGCGAATGACCGAGCCGGCAAGATGGGCCCAGACGGGCGTTCCGTCCTTCCTGAGATAGCGCTTCTCGAAGTGGAAGGAATTGACCGTGCCCGCCTTCAGATCGTCCATCGTCTCCCGCCCGATCTGCAGATCGTCGGGATGCGTGATCTGGAAGAAAGTCAGCGCCTCGATCTCTTCGCTTGTGTAGCCAAGCATGGCGGCGAAGGCCGGATTGGTCTGGCGGATGCGACCGTCGAGACCGACAACCACGATGCCGATCGCCGAATCCTCCATGGCGCGGCGGAAGCGCAGTTCGCTCTCGGCAATCTGCTGGCGATGCCTGCTGATCCTGCGTATGGACAGGGCGGCGAGGAACAGCGCGCCCACCGCCATCGCCACCGCGATCTGCAGGCAGAGCTTCAACGCTTCGGTGCCGAGGTCCAGGCGCGAAAGCAGGATCGAGGTCGCCAGCACGCCCAAGCCGGCGACGAGCAACGCCAACCCTGCATGCCCAAGAGATTCTCGGCTGGTCAATCCTCGCCACATCACGATACGTGCCACCCCCGTGCGCAAACGCATGTTCTCGCATCAACCTTGGCGGATCGTTTTTAAGGAAAGGTTGCGTCCGGCATGCCGGCGTGGTCGCCAACCGGCAAACAATTGCCGGCATGATTAAGGATCGGTGCACGGGTCCGCGATCGTTACGAAACGCTACCAGCGTATGAAAAACCGTCCGCCGAGCGCACCGAGCAATGCGAGCGCTGCGATCGCTATCGTGTACCAGGGGGCGACGAAAAGCGGCGAGTCGTCGAAGCAGTGCGCGGCATAGAAGGTTGCCGCCAGCCCGCCGGCGAGCAGGCCCGCCACCGCACCGGCAAGCACCGGCCGTGTCGGCGCGCCATAGCGCAGCATCCACAGGAAGACGGCAAGCGGGCCAATACCGATCAGCGGGATGAAGCCCATGCAGAACATCATGTTGTTGCCGACCATCCGTGTACCCCACAGCGCCTCCGGCACCATGAAAAGCTCCAGAAGCACCGCCACGGCTACCAGCACTGGCGCCGCGGCCATCCAGGCCATTGCCCGGCCCGTCGAGGCACCCGGTGTCGACAAGGCGCGGATCAGGGCGAAGGCGCTGACGGCAAGCACGATGGTGAAGACGAATTTGGAGAGGAAGCGCATCGTGTGCGCGGCCGCCATGAAGTCTGGGCGCGGGCCGATGGTCAGCAGGAAAACGATGGCCGCGATCACCGCCCCCGCACCGGCGGCCAGCCACCAGGCCGATTGCAGCGGCATCGCCTTGCTGCTTGCATCGGCGTCCAGCGCCCTGATGAGATCGTCCGTCCTCATGTCATTCCCGCCCGAACCGCCCCTGCCCGAATCGCTTGGCTATCGCGGCAAGTCCGCGATGCAGCGACACACGCACCGCCGTCTCGCTGATGCCGAACTTCGCCGCCGTCTCACCGATGGACCGCCCTTCCACCGACACGGCCGAGACCACGGAGCGCTGTGCCGGCGACAGGCTGTCCAATGCCCGGTTGATGTCTCGCTCGCTGACGGTCTCGGTTTCCGGCTCGGCGAACGTCTCGGCGATATCGTCGACATCGATCTCGATGCGCCGTCCGCGCCGCCGGAACGCATCGATCAGCTTGAAGCGGGCGATCGCGTAGATCCACGGCAACACCGGCGCATCCTGGCGCCAAGTATGTCGTTTTACATGAATGGCCAGCAAGGTTTCCTGCACGACATCCTCGGGATCGACCCCGCCCTGCACGATCTTGCGCCTGGCAAAACCGCGAACCAGCGCGGCAATCCGGTGCAGAAAGTCGGCGTAAGCCCTTTCATCTCCTGCGATCGCGGCCCGCATCAGCCGGGAAAGTTCGGCCTCGTCCTTGCCGCTCACAAGAGTTCACTCCCCCGAATTTCGCGTCTCGGCGCTGATTTGTTACGTGGCCGGCGAAATAATGTCCAAGCCAAACTGTCGGCAAATCACGAAAGTTTGCTGCACACTGCGCGCCGATCGCCAGTGCGATATTGCCCCGCGCTCTTGTTCTTGAACTCAAGGCTTGGCGCCGAACATGGCATCCCGGAAAGACCTGAAGCCCTTTCGAACGGTCAGCTTCATTCGTCTGCGACGGTACTTGTTTCTCAGGCGGCCCAAGATCTGGAGATGTGTCTCATCGATATCCGGAGTGGATAGGGGATCGTTAGCATATGGCAGCTGTGCCAAGGCATCTGCATGCATGTTGGCGTAAGGCAACGAATCATATCTGTCGAAGGGTGTGGGAGGGTCGTTCAATACAGTGGGATTGGTGTTGATCTCGAAAACCTGGATGCGACCATCGACAATGGTGTAGTCGATCCTGCCATATGAGATCCCCGCCTTCTCGAAAATCGGCATCAGCTCTACCGCATGCGGATTGTCGCGCACAAAGGCGGTATGCTCGACCCGATGTTGCCCCGACATACCGCCTCCCTGTACCTTTATGAACCACTCCTTGCTGGCGAAGCAGTGTTGCGCATAACTGCGCTCGCCGATCCGATATGCCGAGTATTTTCGGTAGCTGCCATCGGCACCAGCCTTTGCTCCAAACTCCACCACCATGGGGCGAACAAAATTCATCGTACCCAGGTTCGAGAGCGCCTCGCCGAGTTCCGCCGGCGATTGCAACAGCGGCGGCACTTTATAAGCGGCGCCCGTCTCGTCACGCAGAAACACAGGAAAACGCATTCCCGCCGGCAGAATTTCGGGTCTGTATACATTGAAATCATTGATGCCGTCCGCGAACAGCATACGCAATAGATCGAAACGCTGAAGGCTTTTTCGCGGATGGTTGAGTTGAAACAGATCAGGCTGCTGCGACTCCATTCGCTGGCTGAGATTGGAGCATGCTTCAATCTCTGCTTCGCTCAGTCGGTCCAAATCCGTCCAAAGAACGGTGCCTCTGGAAATCTCAAGCAGATGCGCCCGTTCGTCATAGGGGACAAAGCGCACAGAATCCTGCAAATCAGTTCGAAAATAGAGTAGCAGGCTTGCCAGGGTATAGGCATGCAAGCGATGGCAAACATAGAAGATCATGAGACAACCCGCCCCTACTCATGCACCCATCAACAGCTGGTATCAGAAAATTATCGATTCGATATCGCAACTACGAGCGGCCTTTCGACGATGAAGATGATCGTAGTTCAACAACTTGTGGCAGACGACGTTCCGGGCATGGCCGCGATGGAGGCCGCAGCCTGGGGACGACTCGGTGCCAGCGAAAAAACAATTCACCACCGGCTTTCGCTCGGGCATACAATGATCCTGGCCATGGTTGAGAACCTTGTTGCCGGCGCGATCTGCTTCGTGGAAACCAGCCAAGATCCGCACGATACGGGAAGGTTCCCCAAGACCTTCTCCGCCTACTCTTCGCTTGTCAGGAGCCAACCTGCACGGTCACTCTACGTTTACAATCTTGGTGTGCGACCCGAATTCCGCGGCACCGACATGGCACGCCGCCTGTTGTCGCAAATGTCTGACCATGGCCGGCAGGTCGGTGCGCGTTGGTTGGTCGGCGACGGACGTTGCCCGTCCTACGCGGGAGCACAGGACGAGTTGCCCGACAAGGTTCGGCCGGATCCGGAATTTCGTCGGACCATCGACGATTGGCACCGGACCGGTGTCATGCCTTCGGTGGAATCCATAACGAGGGATCCGCTACTGCGGTTCTATAACCGTGTTCTCCGGTGCGAATTTCTACATCTCGCGTCCGATTTTCTACCTGAAGACATGAGTTCCGGCGGATTTCGCGTTATCTTTGCTGTCGATCTTGCCCGATGACAGATCAAGCTGATCTATTTGACCCCATTGCCCATGGCAGCGATGCGTTTCCCGAATTCGCCCGTCGTCGGAGTTCAGGAGGCGCCAGTTGGGGCAAACCTCCTTATCCCGAGGTCGGTGAAGCCTTCTACGTGTTCAGCCATGCGCTTGTTTCCCAGGCCTTGAAACACCCGCTGTTGCTGCAGGCACCGCCGGGCGCCTATCAGGAGGTCAGGCAAAAGATCAGCGCCAATCCGGCCCTGGACCTGTTGACCCGTTCCATGCTGCTGTCCGACCCGCCGCGGCACATGCGCCTGCGCCGCCCATTGGCTGGTTCGCTAAGCTTTTCCTCCAGCAACGGGCTGTTCGACCGGCTTGCGGCCAAAGCGTCGGAACTTACGCAGGCAGCTGTACAAAAACCGGAGTTCGACGCGGTTCGTGATATAGGCCTGCCGCTATCGTTTTCAGGCCTGGAACAGATCCTTGGTATCGACATGGACGATCCCTGGCGGATTGGCGCCGACGCACAGCTTATGGCCAACGCCCTGGAAATAAGGGCCGGCGGCGTAGACGAAGACGCAAACGATGCCTGCCGCCGATTGGAGGCATGGGTATCCAGCGTGATAGAACACGGTACTGTGCGCCCAAACGGTATTTCAGCTCAGATGCTTGCCGAAGTCGAGGCTGGCCGCTGGCTGAGAGACGATGTCATTGCAAACATCGTATTCCTGCTCTTTGCCGGGCAGGCGACAGTCGTCGATACCTTCGGCAATGCGCTGGTCGCGCTTGCACGCTTCCCAGAACAGCTTTCGCTGCTTGAAGATGGGAAAGTCAGTTGGTTTTCAGCAGCCGAAGAGCTGCTCCGTTTTTGCGCTCCGGTTCACTATGCCGGAGCGCGTATCGCCGCGGAAGATTTGCAGTTTGGTGGCGCAACCATAAAAGCCGGGCAGGCCGTCGTACCCGTGCTGGCGAGCGCCAATCGAGACATTTCTGTTTTTCCGGCGGGCGACCGGTTGGATTTGGGTTCCGGCATTTCGTCGGCCCTTGCCTTTGGCACCGGACTGCATGCCTGTCTGGGTCAACACGTCGCCCGGTTAGAAATGGCTGTACTGCTGGAGGCCTTGTTCACGCAGGCCAAAGGCTGGTGCTTGGATCTTCCCAGGGTCGTCAGGCGGCATTCGGTGCTTTTCCACGGTCTGCAAGCCGCCCCATTCATCCGGTCGGCCTATCAACCATCGGGTTGAATTCGGCACGCCATTCGCGTCACTTCATCACTTGGAATTGTGAGCCCGATATCAAGCGTTTGTGCTTCAGCGGCCGATTGAAGCAGATCACCAATGTTGACTAAGGCTGTCAGGTATCGGTAGGTGAGCCGGTGCCAACCGAACTTTAGGACAATGACATGAAATACGCTCTTTCCACCCTCGCCGGCGCCACCGCGCTGGCAATCATGCTGATCGCCAGCCCGTCGATGGCGGAAGATGATGGCATCATTGTCTACAACGCCCAGCACGAAAGCCTGACCAAGGCGTGGGCCGAAGGCTTCACCAAGGAGACCGGCATCAAGGTCACCGTGCGCAATGGCGGCGACAGCGACTTCTCCAACCAGATCGTCGCTGAGGGCACTGCTTCGCCGGCCGACGTGTTCCTGACGGAAAACTCGCCGGCCATGGTGCTGGTCGAGACGGCCGGCCTGTTCGCGCCGGTCGACGCCGACACGTTGGCACAGGTTCCCCAGGACTATCAGCCGGCCAGCGGCAAATGGGTCGGCGTCGCAGCGCGCAGCACGGTCTTTGCCTATAACAAGACCAAGCTGACCGCCGACCAGTTGCCCAAGTCGATGCTCGACCTCGCCGATCCGAGCTGGAAGGGCCGTTGGGCCGCCTCCCCGTCAGGCGCCGATTTCCAGGCCATCGTCAGTGCCCTGCTCCAGCTCAAGGGCGAAGCCGCTACCGCCGACTGGCTGAAGGCGATGAAAACCAACTTCACCGCCTATAAGGGCAACAGCACGGTGATGAAGGCGGTCAATGCCGGCGAGATCGAAGGCGGCGTCATCTATCACTATTACTACTTCGGCGATCAGGCCAAGACCGGCGAAAACAGCAAGAATGTCGAGCTGCACTATTTCAAGAACCAGGATCCGGGCGCGTTCGTCTCGATCTCCGGCGGCGGTGTGCTGGCCTCGAGCAAGCATCCGAAGGAAGCCCAGGCCTTCCTGAAATGGCTGACAGGCAAGGGCGGCCAGGACGTGCTGAAGACCGGCGATTCCTTCGAATACGCGGTCGGCAAGGGTGCGGAGTCCAACCCGAAGCTGGTGCCGCTCGTCGATCTGCAGGCACCAAAGGTCGACGCCACGACGCTGAACTCCAAGAAGGTCACCGACCTGATGACGGCAGCCGGCTTGCTTTAGTTGCCATTCGTCCTAAAAGGACACCCGACCACGCTCCCGCGGGAATTCGCCTTCCGCGGGAGTGATTTTGTTTTTCGAGATGGCATTCGTCGATGACGACACGCTGTGTTCCCGACCGTGATCGCGGTCCTTCAATTGCTGCCGCTGGACGGCAGCGGCACGGCGTCTGACCTGATGCAGTCCGCGGTCGATCTCGCGCGTTCGGGCCTGCCTTCGGGCACAGGCCGAAGGGCCCGGCGACGCGCACCGCTTTGGCTGGTCCTCGCCGCCATCTTCGTTGCGCTGCTGGCGCTGGTGCCGCTCGCCTTCATCATCTGGATCGCGGTGCAGACCGGCTGGGAAACCGTCTCGGCGCTGGTCTTCCGGCCGCGTGTCGGCGAGCTTCTGGTCAACACTGTCCTGCTGGTCGCGCTCTCCGTGCCGATCACCATCGTGCTGTCGGTTGCGCTGGCCTGGCTGACCGAACGCAGCGACCTGCCGGGCGCCCGGCTCTGGGCCTGGCTATGCGTGGCGCCGCTCGCCATCCCGGCTTTCGTGCACAGCTATGCCTGGATCACCATGGTGCCGGGACTGCACGGCCTGTGGGCCGGCGTGCTGGTTTCCGTGATCGCCTATTTCCCGTTCCTGTATCTGCCGGTGTCGGCGGCATTGCGCCGTCTCGATCCCGCCCTCGAGGACGCCGCCGCCGCACTCGGCCTTGGGCCCCGGCGCGTGTTCTGGCGGGTCGTGCTGCCGCAATTGCGGCTCGCCATCTGCGGCGGCTCGCTGCTGGTCGGCCTGCATCTGCTGGCCGAGTACGGCCTCTATGTCTTCATCCGCTTCGACACCTTCACCACGGCGATCGTCGACCAGTTCCAGTCGACCTTCAACGGACCGGCCGCCAACATGCTGGCCGGCGTGCTGGTCAGTTGCTGCTTCGTGCTGCTCGGCCTCGAAGTGCTGGTGCGCGGTGAGGAGCGCTATGCCCGCGTCGGCTCAGGTGCGGCGCGCCATCAGCAACGCACGAGCCTCGGACGCGCCACCATCCCTAGCCTGCTCTTGCTTGTCGTCACCACGCTTTTGGCGCTCGGCGTGCCGTTCGTCACCATCGGTGGCTGGCTTGCCGCCGGCGGCGCCGCTGTCTGGCGCTTGGACGAAATCGGCCTGGCGCTTGGGCAGACGCTGTTCCTGGCGCTCGCCGGCGCCTTGCTGGCCACCGTCGCCGCCATGCCGATGGCCTGGATCTCGATCCGCGCGCCGGGGCCATTGCAGCGCCTGCTGGAGGGCTGCAACTACATTGTCGGCTCGTTGCCCGGCGTCGTCATTGCGCTGGCGCTGGTCACCATCACCGTGCGCATCGCGCTGCCGCTCTACCAGACCCTGTTCACGATCCTGGTGGCCTATGCGCTGATGTTCCTGCCGCGCGCGCTGGTCAGCCTGCGGGCGTCGATCGCGCAGGCGCCGGTCGAACTCGAACGCGCCGCTTCCAGCCTCGGCCGGCCGCCGCTGCAGGCGCTGTGGTCGACGACGATCCGCCTGTCGGCGCCTGGTGCCGCGGCCGGCATGGCGCTGGTGGCGCTCGGCATCATGAACGAACTGACCGCCACCCAGATGCTGGCGCCCAACGGTACCCGCACGCTGGCGATGGCGTTCTGGTCCTACAGTGGTGAGATTGATTATGCCTCCGCGGCACCTTACGCCTTCATCATGGTGGCGATGTCGCTGCCCTTGACCTGGCTGCTCTATGTCCAGTCGAAACGGATGGCCGGACGATGAGCTTTCTCGAAATCAGCGGCCTGCACAAGCAGTACGGCCCGGTGTCGGCCCTTGCCGGCGTCGACATGAACGTCGCCAGCGGCAGCCGCACGGCGATTGTCGGTCCTTCCGGCTGCGGCAAGACGACCCTGCTGCGGCTGATTGCCGGCTTCGAGGCGCCGGACCAGGGGCACATCACGCTCGACGGTACGATATTGGCCAGTGGCGGCGCTGCGGTGCCGGCATATCGGCGAGGCATCGGCGTGGTGGCGCAGGATGGTGCCCTGTTTCCGCATCTGACCATTGGCGACAATATCGGTTTCGGTATGGGCCGCAGCGAGGACAAGCGCGCTGAGCGCATTGTCGAGCTCGCCTATATAGTCGGGCTCGACAAGGCGATCCTCAAACGTCGCCCGCACGAGCTTTCCGGCGGCCAGCAGCAGCGTGTGGCACTCGCCCGCGCCATGGCGATGAAGCCTCGGCTGATGCTGCTCGACGAGCCGTTCTCGGCGCTCGATACCGGCCTGCGGGCCTCGATGCGCAAGGCGGTGGCCGAGCTGCTGGAGGCCGCCGGCATCACCACCATCCTGGTGACGCACGACCAGGCCGAGGCGCTGTCCTTTGCCAGCCAGGTCGCGGTGATGCGCGACGGCAAGTTCTCGCAAATCGGCACGCCGCGCGAGCTCTATCTCAAGCCGAAGGACAGGATGATCGCCGAATTCCTCGGCGACGCCATCATCCTGCCGGCCAAGATATCAGATGGATTCGCCAACTCGCCGCTCGGCCGCATCGCGGTCGACACCAATGACAGCCGCGATATCGCCCGCATCATGCTTCGCCCGGAGCAGATCGCGCTGAAGAGAACCTCGCGCGAGGGCATGTCCGGCACCTCGGACATGCTGTTCGGAGAAGTGACGGAATCCGAATTCGCCGGCTCGATGTGCACGGTCGCGGTGCGGCTCTTGAACAATGCCGATCCGCCCGATGCGGCCGCGATCGGCAACACGCCGCTGGTCCTGCGCAAACCGGGCATGGACGCGCCGGCGGTCGGCGAGATCGTCCGGCTGACCGTATCGGGAAAGGCGCATGTCTTCGCCTGAACGCCGTATGCGGTTAACCGACGCGCTTTCCTGCCTGATCGAACCAGTGCAGCTTTTCTGCCTTGGCAACCACGCGCAATTGGTTGCCAACCGTGGCGGTGGCGCGACCCGCGACACGCACGACGATGCGGTTGCCGCCTGCCGCACAGTGAAGGAAACTTTCAGCGCCTACCGGTTCGACTGCCTCGACCAGCGCCGGCAGGACGAGCGCGCCGGACGGCGCCTCCGCATTGAAGGTGACGTCGGCATCCTCGGGCCGAAAACCGAGGGTCGCAGCTCTTGCCTCCCGAGGTGCGAAAGCGATCGCCGTGCCGTCTGCGAGCACCGCGCCCGACGCGCCTTCGGTCAGTGCCAGGAGATTCATCGGCGGCGCGCCGATAAAGGAAGCGACGAAGGTCGAGGCCGGTCTTTCGTAGACGTCGAGCGGCGCCCCCATCTGCTCGACCAGTCCGGCATTCATGACGACGAGAATGTCGGCCAACGTCATCGCCTCGAGCTGGTCATGCGTGACATAGACCGACGTGACGCCAAGCGAGCGTTGCAGGTTCTTTATCTCGACGCGCATCTGGCCACGCAATTTGGCATCGAGATTGGAGAGCGGCTCGTCGAACAGGAAAACCCTCGGGTTGCGCACAATGGCACGACCCATGGCGACACGCTGGCGCTGGCCGCCGGAAAGCTCCCGCGGGCGGCGGTCGAGCAGCGCCGAAAGTTCCAGTATTTTCGCCGTCGCGCGGACCCGGCTGTCGATCTCGTCTTTCGGCGTGCCGCGGTTGCGCAGCCCATAGGCCATGTTGTCGTAGACTTTCATATGCGGATAGAGCGCGTAGTTCTGGAACACCATGGCGATGTCACGCTCGGTTGGACCGATTGAGTTTACGATCTTGCCGTCGATCGCAACTGTTCCCGAGGAGATGGTTTCGAGCCCGGCGATCATCCTGAGCAGCGTGGACTTACCGCAACCCGATGGGCCGACGAGCACGCAAAGCTGCCTGTCGGGAACTGCGATTGAAACGCCCTTCACGGCCTCGAAACCGCTGGGGTAGACCTTCTTCACATCCTTCAGATCGACGGTCGCCATCAGCTTCTCACTTTTCGGAATCGACCAGGCCGCGAACGAACCAGCGTTGCATCAGCACCACGATCAGGATCGGCGGCACGATGGCCAGCATCGCTGTAACCATGACCAGGTGCCATTGCGTATCGGCATCGGCGAAGGAGACCATCTTTCTGAGCGCGATGACGATCGTGTTCATGTTGCTGCTGTTGGTGACGAGCAGCGGCCACAGATACTGCGTCCAGCCATAAATGAAGAGGATGACGAACAGCGCCGCGATGTTTGTCCGCGACAGCGGCAACAGGATATCGAAGAAAAAGCGCCATGGCCCCGCACCGTCGACACGCGCCGCCTCAACCAGCTCACCTGGAATGGTCATGAAAAACTGTCGAAACAGCAATGTGGCGGTGGCCGAGGCGATCAGCGGGATGATCAAGCCGGCATAGGTGTCGATCATGCCGAGATCGACCATCACCTTGTAGGTCGGCAGGATGCGCACCTCAACGGGAAGCATCAGGGTGATGAAGATCAGCCAGAAGAAGACCATGCGCAGCGGAAAACGGAAGAACACGATCGCATAGGCCGACAGGATCGAGATGAAAATCTTCCCCACCGCGATGCCGAGCGCCATGACCGTGGTGTTGAGCAGCAATCGACCGACGCTGACGCCGCCGATGCGACCGACACCGCCGAACAGCGCCTCGGTGTAATTGTTCCAGAACTGATCGCCGGGCAGGAGCGGCAACGGCGGCCTGAGGATCGTTTGCAGCGGCTGCGTCGAGGCAACGAACGTGTAGTAGATCGGGAAGGCAACGATCAATATGCCGAGGATCAGCACGGCGTGGGCGATGACGGTGCGGAGCGGTGACTGGCCGATCATCGCTCGCCCTCAGCCGTAATGGACTTTGCGTTCCACATAGCGGAACTGGATGGCCGTGAGCGAGATGACGATGACCATCAGGATGACCGA
Source organism: Mesorhizobium sp. M1342 (assembly GCF_040317955.1). NCBI lineage: Bacteria > Pseudomonadati > Pseudomonadota > Alphaproteobacteria > Hyphomicrobiales > Phyllobacteriaceae > Mesorhizobium > Mesorhizobium sp. M1342. Next base: position 147,745 of record NZ_JAMYLI010000009.1, read on the forward strand.
CTGCGCCGCCGAGTCACCGAGGATCAGATTGACGAAGCCGTCATTGTATACCTTGTAGACCAGCGTCTCAGTCGTCTTGCCCGGACCGCCTCCGGTGACGGCATGGACGATGCCGAACGTGTCGAACAGGGCATAGACGGTGTTGACGACCAGCAGGAAGAAGGTCGTCGGCGCAAGCAGCGGGAAGACGATGGTCCAGAATCGCTTGGTCTCGCCGGCGCCGTCCATGGCCGCCGCCTCGATCAAGGCTTTCGGCACCGCCTGCAGGCCGGCGACGAAGAACAGGAAATTGTAGCTGATCTGCTTCCAGGCAGCGGCGGACACCAGCAGGATCATGGCGTGGGTGCCGTTGAGAAGTGGATCCCAGGCGATGCCGAAACTCCTCAGCATGTAGGCCAGCGACCCGATCGACGGGTTGAAGAGGAACAGCCACAGCATACCGGCGATCGCCGGCGCCACTGCGTAGGGCCAGATCAAGAGCGTGCGGTAAAGACCTTTGCCGCGCACCACCTTCTCTGCCATGACCGCAAGCAGGAGCGCCACGCACATGGCGACGATAGCGGTCGCAAGGGAAAACACCACCGTGACCTTGATCGAGTTCAGGTAGGCCGGATCGGCAAGCACTTTCCTGAAATTGGCGAACCAGACGAACTTGGTCCTCAGTCCGAACGGGTCCTGCCTGAGCATGGATTGGTAGAACGCCTGACCGGCCGGCCAGTAGAAAAAAACGAGCGTGATGGCCAGTTGCGGCGCCACAAGCAGGTAGGGAAGGACCTTGTTGGGAAACACGACGCGAGGGGTCATGGAGCCACTCCGAGGTGATGAGGCGGGCGGCACCATGTGGCACCCCTCTTCGCCAAGATGGCTTTGATGAGCGTTTCGGCGTTGGCGTCATCGAGCATTGGCGAAATCGCAAGGGACGGCAAAACTCCCCTCGCCGAGGGGAGACGCCTGGCAGGACAGGTGGGTGCGCCGTAGAGCAAGGACCTGCGCTCGCTCTAATTCCCCAGCGCTTCCTTGATCGCCGCATTGCCACGCGTAACCGCATTGTCGAGCGCCTGCTGTGCGGTTTGCTGGCCGGCGAGCATCTTCTCGAACTCCTCGTTCTGGATATCGCGCACCTGCGGCAGGTTCGGCAGACGTACGCCCTTGGAATTGTCGGTCGGCGCCTTACCCGTCATCTGCAGGATCGGGGTCTCGCGACCGACGTTCTTGTCATAGAAACCGGACTTCTTGGTCGCTTCATAAGCCGCCAGCGTCACCGGCAGGTAACCCGACTTCTGGTGCAGGTATTCTTGCACCTCGGTCTTCGACAGGTAGGCGAAGAAGGCCGCGACGCCCTTGTATTCCTCGTCGGATTTATCAGCGAAAACCCACAGGCTGGCGCCACCCGGCGTCGTGTTCTGCGGCGCGCCCTTGGCGTCGCTGTCATAGGGCAATTGGCCGATGCCGTAATTCATGCCGGACTTGACGATATCGCCAAGTCCGCCGGAGGATTCGGTCATGATCCCGCATTCGCCCGCAAGGAATATCTGCTTGGCTTCCGAGGTGCGGCCGCCATATTTGAAGGTGCCGTCCTTGGCGAGGTCTGCGAGCGCTTGGAAATGGTTGACGAAAATCGGCGCATTGATCTTGAGCTCGACATCGCCGCCGGCCAGACCGTTCTGCTGGGTGGCCCATGACACGTCATTCCAGGCCGCGAAATTCTCCAGATGGATCCAGGTCAGCCAGGTCGAGGTGTAGCCGCAGGCGGCTGCGCCGCTCGCCTTGATCTTCTTGGCGTCTTCCCACACCTCATTCCAGGTCTTGGGTGAGCTGTCGACGTCGAGACCAGCCTTCTTGAAGATATCCTTGTTGTAATAAAGGATCGGCGAGGAGGAGTTGTAGGGGAAGGAGAGCATGGTGCCGTCCGGCTTCGAATAATAGCCGACTATGCCTGGCAGATACTGGCTCTTGTCGAAGGTCATTCCAGCGCTGGTCAACACATCGGCTGCCGGCTTGATTGCGCCTTCGGCTGCCATCATCACGCCGGTACCGACGTCGAACACCTGCATGATATCGGGCGCCTGGCCCGCGCGGTAGGCGGCGATGCCGGCATTCAGCGTCTCGGGATACGTGCCTTTGAACACCGGAACGAGTTCATAGTCGCTCTGGCTGGCATTGAAATCTTTGGAGATCTTGTCGACAACTTCGGCATTGGCGCCAGTCATGGCGTGCCACCAACTGATCTGCGTGACAGCAAAAGCGGAGGTTGAGGAAAGCAGCATAAAGGTGGCGGCAACACCGGCCGCGAAGCCGAAGGACTTCATGTTTCATCTCCCGTTTGTCATTGGCGAAAGGGGCACTCCCGCAAAGGCAATATGTGTCGCTCGTGACAATCAGACAACGGTTTTGTTGCAGATCGACGAACTTCACCCTTTACCTCACGCCACCCTCGCCTCCGCTTTGAGACATGGAAAGCCACACGGTTAGCCGGCTTAGCGCGACGACAAGCGCGCCAGGAACTACCATCGGAACTGCCAAGCTGGCTTCGGCGTGTCAGCCCTGATTGCAGCCGCCGCAACCCGAAGAGACACGCCAAGGTTGCAGGCGACTTTATCGATCCCTCAACGGCAACGCGCTACTCAATCCTGCTGCCCTGTTTATTTCCAAAGATCAGGTGAAATAAAATGCTGACGGTCTACAATTGTATCGTCAACGAACACGATCTGAGACTGGTCGCACTTGCCGCGCTGATCTGCGGAATTTCCTGTTTCTCTGCCGTCAACCTGCTTCATCACATAAGCCGCTCCACCGATCGGAACCGGCTTGCCTGGCTGATGATCGCGGCCACTTCGACCGGCTTCGGCATCTGGGCAACGCACTTCATCGCCATGCTCGCATTCACACCGGGCATACCCAGTGCTTACGATCCCGCACTCTCCGTGCTTTCGCTCGCTGCTTCGGTCACTCTGACGGCAGCCGGCATGTGGATCGCCACCTTGCGGAATGAGTTCGATTATCATCTCGTCGGCGGCGCCGTGCTGGGCGGCGGTATCGCGGCCATGCACTACATTGGTATGGCGGCGTTCGAGGTTCAGGGCCGCATCGAGTGGAACCTGTTGCTTGTCGCCGTTTCCCTTCTGGCCGGCGTAACGCTCGCGGCGCTGGCGCTGCGTGTCGTGCAGCGCCGCCCCTCCCTGAAGGCGACATCCGGCGGCGCGGTGCTGCTGACGCTGGCAATCTGCACCCTGCATTTCATCGGCATGGGTGCCGTCTCGATCTTCCCCGATCCCTCGATCGTCATATCCGAATACACGATCGAGCCGACCTCGCAGGCTTTCGCCGCCGCCGCCGCCACATTGGTGATTCTGGTCCTGTCGGCATCGGCGCTGTGGATCGATTTGCGCTTCCGTCGCCAGAAGCTCGAGGTCGACCGCATGCACGGCCTGGCCAATGCCGCCGTGGAGGGGCTGATCGTCTGCGACGGCAACCGCATCATCAGTGCCAATGACAGCATGGCGACATTGACGGGCATCGCAACAGCGACGCTGAACGGAATGCAGCTTGGCGATCTCTTCGGATCCGACATGTCAGGCTTCGGCGAACAGCCGCAGGAGGCCGAATTGAGCGGCCGCGATGGCACGAGCATTCCTGTCGAGCTGATCGCCAGGAGCATCGACTACTGTGGCAAACCGCACAACGTGGTCGCGGTCCGCGACATTCGCGAGCGCAAGAAGGCGGAACAGGAGATCCTGCGGCTTGCCCATTTCGATCCATTGACCGGACTGGCCAATCGCCGCAGCTTTTCCGGCCGGCTGGAGACGGAAATTGCTGCGATGGGCCGGACCAGGAAAGGCGGCCAGCTTGCGCTTCTGCTGCTCGATCTCGACCGGTTCAAGGAGGTCAACGACCTGTATGGGCACGGCGCGGGCGACGCCATGCTGCAGAAGGTTGCGCATTGCGTTACCGGCATTCTTCGCCAAGGACAGATGGTGGCGCGACTGGGCGGCGATGAGTTCGCCATCATCGCGCCGAACCTGACCGACCCGTTGGAGGCGGGCCGTATCGCCGACGCGGTGCTGACCGCCATGCGCGAGGAAAACCGGCTTTCTGTCGGCGGCGGCCTTGTGTCGGCCAGCATCGGCATAGCGCTGTATCCATCGGATGCCGAGAACCAGGCCAGCCTGATAAGCCACGCCGATACGGCACTCTACCGGGCCAAGACCGAAGGCAAGGACACCTACCGTTATTTCGAAGCTTCGATGGGGGCCGAGGCCCGCGACAAGCGCGTGATGGAGCACGAGCTGCGCCAGGCGGTCGCACGCCAGGAGTTCTACCTCGTCTACCAGCCGCAGAAAGAGATCAGCAGCGGAAAGATGGTCGGCTTCGAAGCGCTGGTCCGCTGGCGGCATCCGACGCGCGGCGACGTGTCGCCGAGCATATTCATCCCGGTGGCCGAAGACAGCGGAGCCATTGGCCAGATTGGCGAATGGGTGCTGACGGCTGCCTGCGAGGAAGCCGCCCGCTGGGGAAATCCGCTGACGGTGGCCGTCAACGTTTCGGCGGTGCAGCTCCACAACACGAATTTCAGCCGCAAGGTCCACGAAACCTTGCTGAATTCCGGCCTGGCGCCCGGCAGGCTCGAGCTTGAGATCACCGAGACGGCGCTTGTTAAGGACATGCCGCGGGCACTGGCCACCTTGCGGCAGGTCAAGGCGCTGGGCGTGCGCGTCGCCATGGACGATTTTGGAACAGGCTATTCCTCGCTCTCCAACCTTCGCGCCTTCCCCTTCGACAAGATCAAGATCGATGGCTCCTTCATCAAGTCCGTCGACAAGAACGGCCAGGTCGCGGCGATCGTGCGCGCCGTCCTGGGACTTGGACGCGGTCTCGGCCTGCCGGTTCTGGCGGAAGGTGTCGAGACGCTCGGCGAACTGAAATTCCTGGACGCCGAAGCCTGCGAGATCGGCCAGGGCTATTACATCGGCAGGCCAGCTCTCATCGAGGAATTCGGCGAGCTGACCGGTGTCGTCGCACCCGCTGTCGGCAGCAAACCCGCCACCTTGCGCGACAGAAGCGTTCTGGCCTTCGCACCCGCGCCTGTCCTCAATAGGGCTTAAAAACTCTCGGGCTTGAGTGCCGTCTCGATCAGCCGCCTGGCGTCCGGCCCCGACCATTCGGCCGGGCCGTTCATATGGGCGATCAGGCAGCCTTCGCCGTCGATCAGCATGGTAACGGGAAGGCCTAGCGCCAGGCCGCGCTTCTTGAGGTCGTTGAACAGCGCCATCGTCGAATCCCGGTAATAATCGAGCGTCGTGACGCCGGTATCGCTGAGGAACTTCTTCGGCTTCACATCGTCGCCGGCATCGACATTGACGGCGACCACTTCAAAGGAGTCGCTGCCCTTTTCCTTCTGCAGCGCATCGAGCGCCGGCATTTCGGCACGGCACGGCGCGCACCATGTCGCCCACAGATTGAGCAGCACCGTCTTGCCGGCATGATCGGCAAGCGTCATCGGCTTGCCGTCCGGGCCATTGAAGGCAAGGCTCTTCAGGGATTGTGGCGGATCGGCCGGCAAAAGTGCCGCAACCTCACCGGTGGCCGACGCCGCGATTTTCTTGGCGCGGTCGCTCTTGGCCGCGCAGGCGACATCGTCCTTGCTCTCATCCACGGCAGCTTGTGCCGGTGCATTGTTGCCAGACCGGCTCTCGCTGACATATACCGCGACCGCGCCCGCCAGCGCGCCCGCCACCAAGGCGGCGAGGATCAGGCGCGGGGCCGGGAAGAATCTACTACCGTCTGCCATTTTTTCAAAACTGCTCCGAAGCACGGGTTATAGCCATGAGCGACAAGAAAACCAGCAACCAGATGTGGGGCGGACGTTTTGCCTCGGGTCCGGCCGCGATCATGGAAGCGATCAACGCGTCTATCTCCTTCGACCGCAAACTCTATGCGCAGGACATCAAAGGCTCGATCGCCCACAGCGAGATGCTGGCGCAAACGGGCATTATTTCGGCGGCCGACCAAGAAAAAATTGCTGACGGGCTGAACACGATCCTGAAAGAGATCGAGGCCGGCAGCTTCGAGTTTTCGACACGGCTCGAAGACATCCACATGAACATCGAGGCGCGCCTCGCCGATCTGATCGGCCCGGCGGCCGGCCGGCTGCACACCGCCCGCTCGCGCAATGATCAAGTCGCAGTCGATTTGAGGCTGTGGGTCAAGGATGAGTGCTTTCGCGTCGCCGAGGCGTTGAAAGGGCTGATCGAGGCGCTGCTGGAGCGGGCCGAGGAGCATGCCGCGACCGTGATGCCGGGCTTTACCCATATGCAGGCGGCACAACCGGTGACCTTCGGCCATCACTGCATGGCCTATGTCGAGATGTTTTCGCGCGACCTGTCGCGTGTGCGCGATGCGATCGAGCGGATGGACGAAAGCCCGCTCGGTGCCGCGGCCCTCGCCGGCACCAGCTTCCCGATCGACCGTCACCGGACCGCCAAGGCGCTCGGCTTCCGGGAGCCGATGCGCAATTCGCTCGACAGCGTCTCGGATCGCGATTTCGCGCTTGAGTTCCTCGCTCTTGCCGCGATCTGCGCCACGCATCTGTCACGGCTGGCCGAAGAGATCATCATCTGGTCGACGCCGCAGTTCGGCTTCGTCAGGCTGTCGGACTCGTTTTCCACCGGCTCCTCGATCATGCCGCAGAAGAAGAACCCCGATGCCGCCGAACTGGTGCGCGGCAAGACCGGCCGCGTCACCGGTCATCTGGTCGGCCTGCTAACGGTGATGAAGGGCATGCCTTTGACCTATGGCAAGGATATGCAGGAAGACAAGGAATCGGTGTTCGACGCCGCCGAGACGCTCGACCTGATGCTGGCGGCGATGACCGGCATGGTCTCGGACATGACGGTCAACGCTGCCGCGATGAAGAAGGCCGCCGGCTCCGGCCACGCGACAGCAACCGACCTTGCCGACTGGCTGGTGCGCACGCTCGGCCTGCCGTTCCGCGAAGCGCATCATGTCACCGGCCGGGCGGTGGCGCTGGCCGAAGACAAGAAGGTGGGGCTGGAGAGGCTTTCACTGGAGGATTTGCAGTCGATCAATTCCGGCATCACGGCCGACATATTTTCGGTGCTGGCGGTGCAGAACTCGGTCAAGAGCCGCATCAGTTTCGGCGGCACCGCGCCGTCGGAAGTGAGGAAGCAGATCCGCGCCTGGAAAAAGCGGCTGGCGAAGGCGTAATGCCGGATATTGCGAGCAGTAATATCCCGGATATTTCGACGAGCAATATCTCGGGGTGCAATGCGCCGAGAACTCGGCTAAAAGCGGCGGCTGACAAACGTTTCGGACGGATGGATCGATGACCGGAAGCAGGATTTTGGTGACGCTGACGCTGCTGGTTGCGATCGCGGCCGTTTCGGCCTGCGGCAGGAGGGGCGCTCTCGACACGCCCTATGAGGCGGCCGTGCAGGCGCGCAAGGATGCCTCGAAGGCCCACCAGCCCGTGCCGCCGGAGCCGGAAAAACCGGTCAAGGACAAGAAATTCATCCTCGACCCGCTGATCTAGAGCCGACGAGAGCGGGGCCTTCCAACCCGATCTCATCGAGCCCCAACTTTCCGGAACCACTCTCGTGAACCATTTCGACTACCGCGACGGCGTGCTCCATGCGGAGGACGTGGCGATACCAGATATCGCCGCACAGATCGGCACGCCATTCTACTGCTATTCGACGGCCACCCTGACCAGGCACTACCGGGTGTTTGCCCAGTCCTTTGCCGGGCTCGACGCGCTGGTCTGCTACGCCATGAAGGCCAATTCCAACCAGGCCGTCCTGCGGACGCTGGCCAAGCTCGGCGCCGGCGCCGACGTGGTTTCGGAAGGTGAATTGCGCCGGGCGCTGGCCGCCGGCATTCCGGCCGGCAAGATCCTGTTTTCGGGCGTCGGCAAGACCGCGCGCGAAATGGACTTTGCCCTTGCCGCCGGCATCCTTTGCTTCAACGTCGAGTCCGAGCCTGAACTCGAGCTGTTGTCGGCGCGGGCCACTGCCCTTGGCAAGGTGGCGCCGATCTCGCTGCGCATCAATCCCGACGTCGACGCCAAGACCCACAAGAAGATCTCCACCGGCAAGGCCGAGAACAAGTTCGGCATCCCGTGGCAGCGGGCGCGGCAGGTTTATGCCCGCGCGGCAAAGCTTCCCGGCATCAGGATCACCGGCATCGATACCCATATCGGCAGCCAGATCACCGAGCTGCAGCCCTTCGACGATGCCTTCGCCCTGCTTGTCGATCTCGTCGGCGCGCTACGGGCGGACGGCCATGCCATCGAGCATATCGATGTCGGCGGCGGGCTCGGCATTCCCTACCGCATCGACAACAACCCGCCGCCGCTGCCCGACGCCTATGCCCAGATCGTCAGGAAGCATGTCACCAAGCTCGGGCTAAAGGTGATGTTCGAGCCTGGCCGGCTGATATCAGGCAATGCCGGCATCCTCGTCTCGGAAGTGATCTTCGTGAAGGAAGGCGACGCCAAGAACTTCCTCGTCGTCGACGCCGCAATGAACGATCTCATCCGGCCGACGCTCTACGACGCCTTCCACGACATCCGTCCGGTCGTGCAGCCGCCGGCCGACACGCCGCGCATGATGGTCGACGTGGTCGGCCCGGTCTGCGAGACCGGCGACTATATCGGCCTGGACCGCGATCTGCCCAGGCTGAAGGCCGGCGGCCTGATTGCCGTCTCCACCGCCGGCGCCTATGGCGCGGTACAGGCCGGCACCTACAACACGCGTCTGCTGGTTCCGGAAGTGCTGGTCGACGGCGACCGGTTCCACGTCGTGCGCCCACGCCTGACCTATGACGACCTGATCGGGCTGGATTCCATGCCCGACTGGCTTGCATAGAAGCGCCGGAAACACACCTACCCGTCACAGGGAGCAATCATGACGAACGGCATCACCGTCACACGCGAGCGCATTGCCGCAATGGAACCGCGCATCCGCCCCTATATCAGGCTCACGCCAGTGCTGCGCGTCGACATGGCCGACTTCGACCGGCCGCCGCTGGCCGTCGACCTGAAGCTCGAATGCCTGCAGCATTCCGGCTCGTTCAAGGCGCGCGGCGCTTTCACCAATCTCCTGGAGCGGCCGGTTCCCGACGCCGGTGTCGTCGCGGCATCGGGCGGCAACCATGGCGCGGCCGTCGCCTATGCCGCCATGCGGCTGGGCCATAAGGCGACCATCTTCGTTCCCGAGGTGAGCCCGGCGGCCAAGCTGGAACGGATCCGCAGCTACGGCGCCGAGCTGATCGTCGGCGGCGCCCGCTATGCCGAGGCGTTGGCGGCCAGCGAACGTTTCGCCGAGAAAACCGGCGCCTTGCAGATTCATGCCTTCAACCAGGAGGAAACGCTCGTCGGCCAAGGCACGCTCGGGCTCGAAATCGAGAGCGATTTGCCTAAGATCGACACGCTGCTGGTCGCTGTCGGCGGCGGCGGCCTGATCGGCGGCATCGCTGCCTGGTTTGCCGGCCGCATCCGCATCATCGCCGTCGAGCCGGAAGGAGCGCCGACGCTGCATCGCGCCTTCGAGGCCGGACACCCCGTCGACGCACCGGCCGAGGGCATCGCCGCCGATTCGCTGGCGCCAAAGCGCGTCGGCGAAATGATGTTCCCGATCGCCGAGGCCTTTGTCGAACGCTCGATCCTGGTCAGTGACGACGACATCATCGCCGCGCAGAAGGCGCTGTGGAACCGGGCTCGCATCATCTCCGAGCCGGGAGGTGCGGCCGCCTTTGCCGCGGTCCTGTCCGGCCGCTATGCGCCGGCGGCGGGCGAACGGGTCGCCGTACTGGTCTGCGGGGCGAATGCAGACCCCGCTACCTTCTAAAGGGGCCCACCAACTTCTGAAGGGTATGCAGGATGGAACGATAACGGCCACTTCACGTTTTTCCGAACTGCCTCGCCTTTGCCGTGTTTGCTGGTATTCTTTGAGTCGTGAGGCGTCGGGCTATCCTGCCCGCTCCACAGCATGATCCCGAAAAGTGAAATCCCTTTCGGAACAGATCATGCTCATAGGGATAGGGCCGCATCCCGGTTTCCGGGATAGGCTCAAGGAAGGGCGGCCGATGACGCAACGACCCACCTTCAGCAGCAATCGCGGCCTCGCCGGGCGGCTGGCCGTGAGCCGGCTGGCGACGCGGGTCTCGATGATGGTCGAGCGCGGCTGGCCGTTGCTGCTTCCGCTCGTCATCGTCGCCAGCCTGTTCCTCAGCATCTCCTGGCTCGGGCTGTTCTCCCGGCTGCCGGATATGGCGCGCATCGGCCTCGTCGCTGCTTTTGCCATAGCGGCACTGGCCACGCTCTATCCGCTGCGCTTCTTCCGCCTGCCGGGCGCCGGCGAAATCGACCGCCGCATCGAGGCCGCCAATCAATTGTTGCACAGCCCGGTGCTGGTGCAGACCGACCGGCCCAGCGGCAGGGAAAGCAGCTTCTCGCAGGCGTTGTGGCGTGAACACCAGAAGCGCATGGCCGGAAAGCTCGACAACCTTGGCGCCGACCTGCCGCGCACGCGCGTGCCGGAGCGCGACCCCTGGGGGCTGCGCGCGGTGGCGGCCCTTTTGCTCGTTACCGCCTTCGCCTTCTCCTTCGGACCGACGGGCGGCAGGATCAGCGACGGCTTCAATGCCCATGGGACGCGCGATATCGTGCCTCCGCGCATCGATGCATGGGTGACGCCACCCGCCTATACCGGCAAGCCGCCGATCTTCCTGACCGCCGATGCAAACCAGGCGATCCCGACCTTTACGGTTCCCGAAGGCAGTGACGTTTCGCTGCGCGTGACGGGCGGCTCGGGTGAGGAAACGCTCGGCTATGCCGACAAGAATGGCAACGCCCGCGTCATCGACCCCGCTGCGCCGCAGGCCGCCGCCAAGCCGGCTGCAAGCCCGGCGCCGCCGTCCAAGGTGCGCCAGTTCACCAGCAAGCTGACCGGCGACGGCACGCTGACGCTGACGTCGGGCGAGGACCAGCTCGGCCGCTGGGCCTTCGCGGTCGTATCGGACAAGCCGCCGCAGATCCGCTTCGTCGGCGAGCCCAAGCGCGCCGCCAACGGCGCCTTCGAGCTAAACTACCAGATCGACGACGACTATGGCGCCGCCACCGCCAGGGCGGTGTTCGCGCTCGCCGATCCGCAGGCGCCGAATGCGCGTCCGCTGTACGGTGCACCTGAAATGCCGCTGACGCTGCCGCGCCGCGGCGGCAAGTCGAACGCCGCCAGGACCTCCAAGGACCTGACCGAGCATGTCTGGGCCGGCAGCAGCATCAAGCTGACGCTGGTCGCCACCGACGATGGCGGGCACACCGCATCGAGCCAAACCAAGACGCTGCTGATGCCGGAGCGGCCTTTCGCCAATCCGCTGGCACGCGCCGTGATCGAACAGCGCCGCCTGCTGGCGCTCGACGCCAACGCCAAGCCGCGCGTGCTCGACCTGATGGACGCCATCACGCTGCGGCCGGAAGACACGTTCGACAACATGTCCCACTACCTTGCCATCATGAGCGCCCGCACCCGGCTGAAGATGGCCGAGAGCGACGATCAATTGCGCAGCGAAGTCTCCTATCTCTGGGAAATCGCGCTCGGCATCGAGGAAGGCAATCTTTCGGCCGCCGAAAAACGGCTGCGTCAGGCGCAACAGGCGCTGCAGGACGCCATCAAGAATGGCGCAAGCGACGCTGAAATCGAAAAGGCGATGAAGGAACTGCGCGAGGCGATGAACCAGTTCCTGCAGGAATTCGCGGAGCGCGCCAAGCAGAATCCCAACGCCCCGCAGATGCAGCAGAACGGCCAGGAACTGCGCCAGAGCGACATCGATCGCATGATGGACCAGATCGAAAACCTGGCCAAGTCCGGTGATCGCGACAAGGCCCAGCAACTGCTGTCGCAACTGCAGGACATGATGAACAATCTGCAAGCCGGCCGTCAGCAGCAAGGCGGCCAGCAGGACAGCGAGATGCGCCAACAGATGGACAAGCTGGGCGAGATCCTGCGACGTCAGCAGGAGATGATGAACGACACCTTCCGCATGGATCAGATGCAGCGCGGCGAGCGCCAGCGCGGGCAGAACCGTGACGAGCAGCTCGGCGAAGGCGGCCAGGATGAGGACAGACCCGGCGTCGGCGAAGACCGCGATCCGCTCGCCCGGCAAAAGCCGATGACGCCCCAGGAATTCGCCGATGCGCTGAAACAGCTGCAGCAGGGCCAGGGCCAGTTGCAAAGCGACCTCGAGCAGCTGAAGAAGGGCCTCGAAGGCATGGGTATGGAGCCCAATGAAGGATTTGGCGAGGCCGGCAAGTCCATGGGCAATGCCGAACAGGCACTCGGCGAGGGCGAAGGCGATGCGGCCGTCGGTCATCAGGGCCGGGCGCTGGAAGCGCTGCGCAAGGGCGCCAAGGACATGATGAAGCAGATGCAGGCCATGCAAGGCGACCAGGGCGGCGGCGAGGAAGGCGGCCGCCAGCAGAACGCCGATCGTGATCCGCTCGGCCGGCCACGCGCCAGCACGGGTCCCGACTTCGGCGATTCGGTGAAGGTGCCCGACGAGATCGACGTGCAGCGTGCCCGCCAGATACTGGAAGCGATCCGCAAGCGGCTCGGCAATGCGCTCAGCCCTGATATCGAACGCAGCTATCTGGAACGGCTGCTCGAGCTGAAATAGAGCAATTCCAGGAAAAGTGTGAAGCGGTTTTCCGTCCGGAATTGCGAAAAAACATAGGATTGCCGCCCGCGTCCGTCCCACCTGAAAAATCCTCTCGCACGGTTGCACCACCATGCCCAGACTTGGCGCCGTCACACCCATCCTGCGCATCTTCGACATTGCCAAGGCGCGTGAATTCTATGTCGGCTTCCTCGGCTTCGAGGTGCAGTGGGAACATCGCTTCGCGGACGACGCGCCGCTTTACATGGCGGTCGGCCGCGACGGCTGCGTTCTGCATCTCAGCGAACATCATGGCGACGGTGCACCCGGCATCGCCCTGCGCATCGAGGTCGAGGACATCACGGCTCTTCATGGCGAACTGATCGGCAAAAACTACCGCTTCGCCCGGCCAGGCGTGGAAGAGACGCCTTGGAAGACCCGCGAGATATCGGTCGCCGATCCGTTCGGCAACAGGCTGCATTTCTACGAGGATGCCGCCGGCTGACTGAGCCTGTTGACGAAGGCTTCGCGGATAGCATCCTGCATGCCGTCGATCGCCTCGCCTGACGCATTCGGGTTGCGGTGCATCACCACGTTCGAGGAATCGATGGCGCCGAATCCGTCTGCCGTGGTCAGTTCACGACAGCCGTCCGGAATGTTGCTTCGCGAAATCGGCGCGATCGCCAGTCCGGAGGTGACGGCGAGCTTGAGGCCGCCGGTGGTGTCGCTGGTATAGGCGACACGATAGGCAAGATCGCGCTGCTCCAGTGATTTGATGGCAAAGTCCTTGCACCAGCCGGCCCGGTTGTAGAGCGCGATCGGCACCGGCTGTTCCTCATGCATGTGATGCAGGGTCGACGTCACCCACACGGTCGGGTCGTGCATCAGCACTTCGCCGCCGGCAGGATCCTGCCATTCGAACACCACGCACAGATCGAGCTCGCCGGCGGCGAGCGCCGCCATCTGTGCCCCGGAATGGGCATAGCGCACAGTGACTTCGACCTGCGTATGACGCTTCGAGAAGGCGCCGAGAGCGCGCGACAGGATGGCGTGGCCATATTCCTCCGGAATGCCGATGCGAACCGGACCGCCAAGCGGCGCTGCCGCCATCGATGCCGACGTCTCGTCGAGCAGCGAGACAATGCGGCGGGCGTTGACGATGAGTTCGCCGCCGCGCCGCGTCAACGCGACGCCGCGCGAACCGCGCTCGAACAGGCTGGCGCCGATCAGCTCTTCGAGCTTCTTCATCTGCATCGACACCGCGGATTGGGTGCGGCCGGCCTGCTCCGCCGCCTTGGTGAAATTGCCGGTCTCGGCAATCGCCACGAAGGTGCGCAGGAGGTCGCTGTCGAGGGTCGGCCGCATGAAACCCCCCATAAGAGAATTTGATTGCTGGCATCATTCCAATTCGTTTGCAACATGTCAAACGGCGGACGATAGTGGCCTCACCCATTGGATATGCGGCTGCGAAATCAGCCGCGGACCAATCAAGAGTCCTCACTCGTGCCCGCTGCCCGAAACGGTGGCGGGTTCTTTTTACCCGCAAGCGGCAGCTTCGGATCGTACGCGCAGGAGCCTGGATGCAGATGCAGAATCGGATGGTGGGCGGCATCCTGAGCCTGTGCCTCGGCGTGCTGGTCTTTTCGCTGCAGGATCCGCTCGTCAAAGCCGTGTCGAGCGGCTATCCAGTGACCGAGGTGATGGCGATCCGCTCGATCGTCGCCCTGCCGATCCTGATCGTTCTGGTCCATGCCGATGTCGGCTTGCGGGCGATCCTGTCGAAGCGATTCGGCATGCTGACGGTGCGCGCCTTCATTCAGTTCACCTCCTATACGATGTACTACCTGGCCATCGCTGCCTTGCCGCTTGCCGATGCCGTGGCGCTTTATTTCATGGCGCCGCTGTTCATCATGGTGCTGGCCGGGCCGTATCTTGGCGAGCGCGTCTCCTGGCAGACACTGGCAACCGTGCTGATCGGCTTGTTCGGCGTCCTCGTGATGCTGCGTCCGGGCGCAGGGCTGTTCGACTGGGCTGCGCTGCTGTCGCTGGGCTCGGCGGCGCTCTATGGTTTTTCGCAGCTGATGGCCCGCAAGATCGGCGATACCGAATCCTCCACCGTCATGGCCTTCTATCAGAACGGCGCCTATCTGGTCGGCGCCGCCGTGGTTGCCGGGGCGTTTCACCTGGCCGGCATCACCCACGCCGTCCACCCGAGTCTGGAATTCCTGGTAAGGCCATGGCTTTGGCCGACGCTGCCGGATTTTCTCAAGATGGCCGCCTGCGGTTTCGTTGCCTCCGCCGGCATGATCCTGCTGTCGCAGGCCTACCGGATGGCGCCGGCCAACCGCGTTGCCACCTTCGAATACACCGGCATCCTGTGGTCGCCGCTGTGGGGTTTCCTGTTCTTCGCCGAAGTACCGCGGTCGACAACCGTCATCGGGGCCGTCTTGATCATCGGCGCCGGCCTGTTGGCGCTCAACACCGAACGGCGCAAGAGCGTTCCACCCGTGCTCCCTGCTGCCGATCCAGCCTGATCAGACGAAGCAGATCAGCGCCCGCTCGACGCGCGAGCGGATTTCGGCCAGCGTGAAGGGCTTCTGCACGACATCGAGGATGATGCCGTTCAATTCCTCGGCGCGCTCGCGCTGGTCGGCATAGCCGGTCATCAGCACGATCTTCATCGCCGGAAACAGTGCCGCCGCCGCGATCGCCATCTCGATGCCGTCCATCTCCGGCATGCGGATATCGGAGACGACGAGATCGTAGCCGCCACGCGCTGCCTGGATCAGCGAAAGTCCCTGCGCGCCATCCGCCGCGATGTCGATTGTGTGCCCGGCGCGTTCAAGCGCGCGGGCGGCCAGGGTGCGGACGGACTCATCGTCCTCGACGATCAGAAGCTTTGCCATGGCCGGCATATTTGGCCGCCAAAAGTTGACTTTTCCTGAAAGCCCCCGAGCAATTCAGGAAAAGTGTGAGACGGTTTTCCGGGAAAAGCGCATAGCGCTTTCCCTTGGGAATTGCGTCAAAACAAAAAACTAGAGCGGTTCGGCGTTTTCGTGAAGCGGCGAACCGCTCTAAGCATCAGCAAACCTTTTTGATGCCGCTCAGACATCCCCTTTGACGACACCGACAAACGGCAACTCGCGAAAAGCATGCGCGACATCCATGCCGTAGCCGACAACGAAATAGTCGGGGCAGTCGAAGCCGACATAATCGGCATTGAGCTCGGTCTGGCGGCGCATGCGCTTGTCGAGGAGCACGGCGATCGAACAGCTCTTGGCGCCCCGCGACAACATCAGCTCGCGGGTAAAGCTCAGCGTCTTCCCCGATTCGAGAATGTCGTCGATCAGCAGCACGTCGCGGCCAGCGACCTCATTGTCGATGTCGCGCAGCACCCTCACCTCGCCGCTGCTGGTGCCGGCGCCATAGCTGGAGATGAAGATGAATTCGACCTCCGGCGACAGGCCGACATCATGCATGGCGCGGATGAGATCTGCGGCGAAGATGAACGAGCCCTTCAGGACCGAGATCACCAGCAGATCGTGATAGTCGTGGCCGGCAATCTCCTTGGCGAGTTCCAGATTGCGCCGCGCGATCGCCGATGCTGAAAACAGAACCTCGATGTCCTTGCCGCGTACGATGGGCATTGATGGTCTTCCCCGGTGATCGCCTATTCGGCGAAAGTGACCGACACGGTCTTCACACCGTTTCTAGGCACGTCGAGCCGGCTGGCAAAGCCGAATCTTTCGCCAGAGGCCAGCGAGCGGCCGGATGTCCCCAACGTATAGCGGGTGGTCTGCCCGTCATTGCCAGTCACCCGGATTTCAAGCGGCGGCAACTGCGTCGGTTTCGCACCGTCATTGACGGCCTCGCCATCGACGAACAGTGCGGCGTTCGGCCCGGTAGCGTCGACGCGTGACGTGACGCCCGAAATGCTGAGCGCCGACGCCTGCGCGCTGGACAGGAACGGCGCCTGGCGCACCAGCGCGTGCCCGCCGGAGACCCAGAACGCGGCCAAGGCAGCGCCGATACCAGCGACCCAGAAGATCGGTCCGCCGCGCGAGGCCGGTAGCCGCTCCGGTGAGGCTTCGGGCTTGCGCAGCATGTCCATGCCTTCGATGGGCGGCGTGACGATCGCGCGCGGCAGCGGCGAAACGCTTTCCACCGCAGGCGCAAGGCGCGGCATCACCACGTAGTCGGCATCGACGATGTCGGCGGCCGAACCACGCATGAACCTGTCCGCTGCGGCAATTGCCGCCGGATCGGTCATGATTTCGCCGGAAACCGGGCGCGCGGTTCGATCGTCAGCTATCATGGCCCCAGCATTGCAGCACGTGTTCGCTTTTCGTTTCTTTTGCGTAAACACAAATGGTTAACGCTTCCCCACCGGAGCCCTCGTGACGAGCCGAAACAGCCCAGAAATTAACCGCCGGTTAACCATGCCGGCCGATGGTCTTTACCCAGAACAGGCCGGCTCGCCGCCGTGCCGAAATTCAGGTCGTCGAAATTGATTCGTTTCGAAAATGTCGGCCTCCGCTATGGCATGGGTCCGGAAATCCTCCGCGACATCTCCCTGCACATCCCGGAGCGCTCCTTCCAGTTCCTCAGCGGGCCTTCGGGCGCCGGCAAGACGACCTTGCTGCGCTTGCTGTTCATGTCGCTGAAGCCGACGCGCGGGCTGATCACCATCTTTGGCAAGGACCGTTCGCGCATCTCGCGCACCGAATTGCCGCATCTGCGCCGCCGCATCGGCGTGGTCTTCCAGGATTTTCGCCTGCTCGACCACATGACCACCTACGAGAACGTCGCGCTGCCGCTGCGCGTGCGCGGGCGCGAGGAGGCGAGCTACCGCACCGATGTCACCGAGTTGTTGAAGTGGGTCGGGCTGGGCGAACGGATGCATGTGCTGCCGCCGGTTCTGTCCGGCGGCGAGAAGCAGCGCGCGGCGATCGCGCGGGCGCTGATCGAGCAGCCGGAAATCCTGCTCGCCGACGAACCGACCGGCAATGTCGATCCGCCTCTGGCGCGACGGCTGCTGCGGCTGTTTATCGAGCTCAACCGCCTCGGCACCGCGGTGGTGATCGCCACCCACGACCTTGGCCTGATGGAACAGGTCGACGCGCGCCGCATGATCCTGGCCGGCGGAAGGCTGGACATCTATGACTGAACTGTCCGCCGAACATTTTGTGGAACGGGAGCAGGACGCCGAGGCGACCGAGGCAAAGCCGCGCGCCCAGCGCAGGATGGCGCCGATCGTGCCGGCGCAGAACATCGCCGGCCGGGCACTGGTACTGGTTATCGCCATCATGACCTTCCTGTCCTGCCTGACTTTCGGCGCGGTGACGCTGGTGCGCGACACGGCGTCCGTCTGGGAGAACCAGATTTCACGCGAGGCAACGATCCAGATCAAGCCGGTCGACGGCCTCGACATGGAGGCGGCCCTGACCCAGGCCTCGCAGATCGCCGGCGAATTTCCCGGCGTGAAGGGGACCCGGATCATCGACCGCGAGGCGACCGCGAGGCTCCTGGAGCCCTGGCTGGGCTCGGGCCTCAACATCGACGAATTGCCGGTGCCGCGACTGATCATCGTCACCATCGACGAGAACAGCCCGCCCGATTTCGCCGCCATGCGCGCCGCGATCACGCCGAAACTGCCGAGCGCATCGCTAGACGATCACCGCACCTGGGTTGACCGGCTGGTGGCGATGGCCCGCACGACGGTGACCATCGGCATTGCCGTGCTGGCGCTGATGCTGTCGGCGACCGTGCTGACCGTGGTGTTCGCGACGCGCGGAGCCATGGCCGGCAACGGTCACATCATCGAGGTGCTGCATTTCGTCGGCGCCGAGGCACGCTTCATCGCGCGCGAATTCCGCCGGCATTTCCTGGTCACCGGCATGAAGGGAGCAGCGGCTGGCGGTGCCGCCGCAGTGCTCGTGTTCATCGTCTTTTCCTGGTGGTCGTCGCGCAATATGGCGACGCCGCAGGCCGACCAGGCGACCGCCCTGTTCGGCAATTTCGCCATCGGTTCGGCAGGCTATCTCGGTGTCGTGTTGATGGTGCTGGTGATCGGCGGACTGACGGCTGCCACGTCCCACGCCACCGTGGTTGCCTATCTCAGCGACATCGATGTCCGCCAACCGGATGCAGGCTAATTCATGTCGCCCAAAAGTGGGAACCGGTTTTGGGACAACGCCATGGATAAAACAGGGTGATCACGGATGGAGAATTCACGTAACGCAAAGTGCGTCTTTTACCTACCCAAAGCCGCATTTCAGGATTAACCATATGGCGATGGACGCGCGGGATTCGACCGGTACGGCTGGGCAGATGCCAGTGGTGGTTGCCCGTTCGCATGACCGCCGCGCTGTGAGCCGTCTAAGAGCCGCGTTGCGCCTCTCGGCTCTGTCTCTGCTCATCCTCGCTACGTTGTTTGCCGGCGGTTTCGGCTGGTTCGCCAACAAGGTAAGCCATCTGACGACGCCCGCCAATCCGGCCAGGGCGGACGCGATCATTGTCTTGACCGGCGGCCAGTCCCGCCTCGATGCGGCGATGGATCTGCTGGCGTCCGGCAAGGGCGAACGGCTGCTGATCAGCGGCGTGCACCCTTCGGCCAGCCGTCGCCAGCTGCAGGCAGCGACCGGCGGCGACAAGAAGCTGTTTTCCTGTTGCGTCGACATCGACCGCGCCGCGCTCGATACGATCGGCAATGCGGAGGAAAGCGCCAAATGGGTCGAGAGCCACGCCTATGGCACGGTGATCCTCGTCACCAACAATTATCACATGCCCCGCAGCCTGCTGGAAATGGGCAGGCTGCTGCATGGCGCCAAGCTCGAGCCCTATCCGGTGGTCAATTCCAACCTCGACAATGGCGGCTGGCTGACCAAGCCGCGGGCATTGCGCGTGCTGTTCACCGAATACAACAAATATCTGCTGGCGCTGGCGCGCGGCATCGTGCCGGTCAAGCCGACGCCTAACGGCATCGCACTGGCCGAAACCGCGGCCGGCGGCTGATTATTCCCCTGCGGCCGCGCCCGAATTTCCCCTGAGCCGTGCGATCTCCTGCTCAAGGCGTTCGATACGCTTGTCCCGCTCTTCGAGTGCCGCCGCCACGTCGGCCGCCTCGAACCGTTGCGGGATATGCTGCGGGCAATTGGCATCCCAGGCCGAGACCGTGAACAGGATGACCTGCTCGGGGCGCGCCTTGTAGTCTTGCGGCATCAGTTTCGCCATCAACTCGGCGTCACTCTCGACGACCCGCGCCGTGCCCCAGATCTTGATGCGCTGGCGGTGCATATAGTCGATCAGGAACAGGAACGCCCTTGGATTGTCGGCCAGATTGCCCTGCGTGATGAACTGCCGGTTGCCGGCAAAATCCGCGAAGCCGATCGTGTGTTCATCCAGCACCTTGAGGAAGCCGGCGGGCCCGCCGCGATGCTGGATGTAGGGCTGGCCATCGCCATTGGCCGTCGACAGGAAAACGCTGGTCTGCATCTCGACGAAGGCGGCAAGGTCCGGGGTGATGCCGGCCTGCCAGCCGCCACGCTCCTCGACGCGGGCATAGGACTGACGTGAGCCCTTGCGGGCCTGGATCGCCTTGACGGTCGGCGTGAAGGCAACGTCGCTGGTGAAAGCATGCGCGTTCATTGAAAGCTTCCTTGCGGCAAGATGCTAAAGTCCGAGCTCCGACAGTGTCGGGTGGTCGTCCGGCCGCCGGCCGAGCGGCCAGTGATACTTGCGATCGGCCTCGCCGATCGGCAGGTCGTTGATGCTGGCGATGCGCAGGCGCATCAGTCCATGTTCGTCGAATTCCCAGTTCTCGTTGCCGTAGCTGCGGAACCATGAACCGCTGTCGTCGTGCCATTCATAGGCGAAGCGCACGGCGATGCGGTTGCCGTGGAAGGCCCAGACCTCCTTGATCAGACGATAGTCAAGCTCGCGGCTCCATTTGCGTGTCAGGAACGCCTGGATGGCATCGCGCCCTTGCAGGAATTCGGCCCGGTTGCGCCAGCGACTGTCCATTGTGTAGGCAAGCGCGACCCGTGCCGGATCACGGGAGTTCCAGGCGTCCTCGGCCATGCGCGCCTTTTGCGCTGATGTCTCTGCGGTGAAGAGCGGCAGTGGCGGCCGGGCTTCGGACATGGCAACTCCTTTGCGAGGCCATGCTGCAGGCAGGCCGACACCCAATATAAAGCCTTCCATCCTTCCAATGCAGATGGCATATTTGCAACTCATCCTTCCATTTTCCGGAAGAAGCTATGGATCGTCTCGAAGCCATGTCGCTCTTTGTCGCCGCGGTGGAGGCCGGCAGCCTTTCCGCAGCCAGCCGCCGTTTCGGCATTCCGCTGGCGACGGTCAGCCGCAAGGTTTCCGATCTGGAACGCCATCTGAACACACGCCTTTTGAACCGCTCCACGCGCAGGCTGACGCCGACCGATGCCGGCCAGGCCTATCTTGCCGCCTGCCGCCGCATCCTCGACGACGTCGGTGAGGCCGAACGCACGGCTGCCGGAGAGTACAGCGCTCCAACCGGCGAACTGGCCATCACCGCGCCGGTCGTCTTTGGCCGCCTGCACGTGCTGCCGGTCGTCACCGGCTTTCTCGCAGCCTATCCCGACGTGGACATCCGCCTGATATTGGCAGACCGCATAACCCAGCTGGTCGAGGACCATTTCGACCTCGCCATCCGCATCGGCCGGTTGCCCGATTCGAGCCTGGTCGCCATGGGCGTCGGCGCGATCCGCCGCGTCGTTTGCGCCAGCCCCGCCTATCTGGCTGAACACGGCACGCCGATCACCCCGGAAGATCTGGAAACACACGATTGCATCACCTTTGAGGGACTTGCTTCCGCCGCCACCTGGAGCTTCATCAAGGGCAAGGCAGAAATCCCGGTTCAGGTCCATTCACGGCTTCAGGTCAACACCGCCGAAGCTGCCATCGATGCGGCGATTGCCGGCGTCGGGCTCACAAAAGTGCTCTCCTACCAGATCGAGGCCGCGCTGCGGTCCGGCATGCTGCGCGTCCTGCTGGAGGAGTTCGAGCCAAATCCATGGCCGGTAAGCCTGGTGCATGCGGGCCATGGCCTGCTGCCGGTGAAGCTGCGTGCCTTCCTCGATTTTGCCGGCCCGCGCCTGAAGGAGCGGCTGGCGCGGCTGAAGTAGCGGAACCGGGTCTCCCCAATCGGCGACCGCTTTCTTCGTCGGTCAAGGCGCCCTGCGGCCATTTCCTTTTTACCCGCGCTTGGTGTAACCAACGCTCACCTCCTCACCGGGCCTCCCCCATGCTCTATGCCAGATCGCTGACGTTCAATTTCGTCTTCTACGTCAACCTGATCGTCCAGATGATCCTCTGGACCCCCTATTATTTCCTGTCGCCCCGTCACCGCGCCTGGTTCGTGCCGAAATTCTGGTCGCGCACCTCGATGTGGCTTTACGACAAGATCGCCGGAACGAAGAACGAGATCACCGGCCGGGAAAACCTTCCCGAAGGCTCCTTCATCCTGGCCCCCAAACACCAGTCGTTCTGGGATGCGATCGCCTTCTTCCCCTTTCTTCACGACCCTCTCTACATCCTGAAGCGTGAGCTCACCTGGATCCCGTTCTTCGGCTGGTACATCATGAAGATGCGCATGATCCCGGTTCATCGCGGCAGCCGCTCGAAGGCGCTGAAGGCCGTGGTCGCCGCGACCAAGGAGGAGATGGCGCGCAATCCTCGCCAGCTCATCATCTACCCCGAAGGGACAAGACGCGCGCCGGGCGACGAGCCGGCCTACAAATACGGCATCGTCGAAATCTATGCACAGCTTGGCGTTCCGGTGGTGCCGGTTGCCCATGTCGCCGGCCTTTATTGGCCGCGTCGGAAATTCCTGCGCTATCCCGGCACCATCAAGGCGCGTTTCCTGCCGCCGATTCCACCGGGACTGACCAAGGACGAATTCATGGCCCGGCTGATCGGCGAGACCGAGGCTGCCTGCGACCAATTCCTGATTGATGTGGCGCGCGGTCCGAACCCGCCTGCCTTGCCTCCGACAGCGGTGAAAAGGCTGCAAGAGCTGGACGCGGCTGAAAGAACCAAAGCCTGAACCGGAAGTCTCCGGCCGACAGTTCTCAGCCGAACATCGCCAGCGCGGTGGTCAACACCAGCGTCGCGGCAAAGACCAGATTGATGATCCGCGAGGCCGCCGGTCGGCGCAGGAAGCGCGCGAACCCAGCCCCCGCGACAAGCCACAGAGCGTGGATGGCAACGATCATCAGGGCGAGAGCCGTCAGCTTCAGCCATGGACCAAGCTCAGTGGTGCCCTGTTTGGACGAAGCACCGGCGAACACGGCGGCGATCGCCACATAGGCCTTTGGATTGGCGACCGCGAGAAGGAATCCAGCTAGCCATGTTGGACACGAAGCCTCGGCGCCGCGTGCTGCCATGGGCGGCGCCGTGGCGATCTTGAAGGCGAGATAGAGGATGTAGGCCGCGGAGGCGAAAGCCAGCAACGGCGCCAGCCTCGGCATCGCGGTGAGCACCATGACGCCGGTCGCGACAACCAAAAGCACGGCGATCGTGCCCAGTATGATTCCCCAAGCATAACCCAGCGAGCGGCGCAAACCGAAGGCAGCGCCGACGGCGGTAACGCTTATCGTCGCCGGTCCCGGGCTGCCCATGATCACCAGGGCGGCAAACATCAGCGCAAGAAGTTGTCCCCAAAAATCCGGCTGCGAAAGAAGCGGCTCAGCCATTTTCTCCTCTGTCCTGCCTTGCGCGAAGAGACGGTATGACAGGACCAGAGGGGCGTCTTGGACGTTCGTGCGAGGCGTCGCGACTGAGCTTCAGCCGCTCGCCTTGTCGAGTTCGGTCATGTCGGCGGCGGTCAGTTTCAGCGACGCCGCCCTGATCAGGCTGTCCATCTGTTCAGGCTTGGTGGCGCTGGCGATCGGCGCGGTGACGCCCGGCCGAGCGATAACCCAGGCAAGCGCCACTTCCGCCTGCTTGGCCGAATGCCTTGATGAAACCGCGTCGAGTGCCGCAAGGATGCGCATGCCGCGCGCATTGAGATAGTCCTTCACCCCGCCGCCACGCGGGCTTTGACCGAGATCGGCCTCGCTGCGGTATTTGCCGCTGAGGAAACCCTTGGCCAGGCTGAAATAGGTGATGACGCCGATGTCCTCGGCCACGCATAGATCGCGCAACGGCCCGTCGAAGGACGAGCGATCGTAAAGATTGTATTCCGGCTGCAGCACCTCGTAGCGCGGCAGGCTGCGCAAGCTCGCCACATCGAGTGCGGCACGCAACTGGCCGGCGTCGAGATTCGAACAGCCGGCATAGCGGATTTTGCCCTTGGCGAGCAGCTTCTCGTAGGCGCCAAGCGTTTCTTCATAGGGCGTTGCAGGGTCCGGCCAATGCGACAGATAGAGATCGATAAACTCGGTCTGCAGCCGCTTCAGCGATGCATCGACGGCCTTTTCGATGTATGCGGCGGACAGGTCCTTGTGCCCCTGCCCCATATCCGAACCGACCTTGGTGATCACCACGACTTTGTCGCGATTGCCACGGTCTTTCATCCATTTGCCGATGATGTTTTCCGATTCACCGCCTTTGTGGCCGGGAACCCAGCGCGAATAGGCATCCGCCGTATCGATGGCGTTGAGGCCGGCGCCGACGAAGCGGTCGAGCAGGTCGAACGAGGTTTTCTCGTCGGCGGTCCAGCCGAAGACGTTGCCGCCCAGAACCAGCGGCGCGATGGACAGGTCGGTGCGACCGAGACGACGTTTCTGCAAGGCGGATCTCCGGGATGATTGGGGCGGGCAAATGGCGCCCGCGGGCTGAGGGTCGGAGCCTAACCTAGGTCTTGCCTGAACGAGGTCAAAGGCCTGGCCGCCTTTTTCCGCAGAGCCAGCTTCACAAAGGCGCGACCTGCCTGGCGACATCCTCCAGCCAGTGGTCGCTTATGCCCAACGCCTCGAGATGCTCAAGCGTGCTCAGCACATAGTCCTCGTTGTTGCCGGATTGGCCGACCGAGCCGCGCACCACGGCCGCCGCATCCGCCGCGTCGAGCGCTCCGGCATATTGCTCGTGGTGGCGGTCGACAATGTAGACCACCGCGTCGACCGTACCGCCCCCGTCGAGGCGAACCTTGAGCATGCGCTCCAGATAGACATTGGTGACCAGTTCGCGCTCGCGAAGATAGGCCATGACCTCGTCGCGCAAGTCGCCGGGGACGCGGAATGCGAGGCCGACGCAGGACCCGCCGCGGTCGAGGCCGAGCACCAGCCCCGGCCGCTCGCGCGTGCCGCGATGCACGAAGGAATAGACGCAGAGCGAGCGCCGGTAGCCATGCAGGCGGGCACGCTGTGTTTCGACATGCGCGAATCCCGGCCGCCAGATCAGCGAGCCATAGCCAAACACCCAAAAATCGCCCATATCGCCGCGCCTGATTGCAAAAGATGCCAACACCGAACCGGACCGGTGTTTTTTCCGCCCGTCCCGTCTAACTATTCGTCTGTCTACCTGGCGGAATCGCCTACCCGTCCGCAACACCCATGCGTTAACGAGAGCCAAAGCATGACGTCAAGTGACGAACGCCAGCCGAACAAACGTCGCCGTGTGGTCTGGCTTGCAGCATTCATCGTCGTGCTGTTCGCCCTCTACAGCGGCGGCTGGTTCTATCTGGCTGACCGCGTCAGGAGCGAAGCCGACAAGGCGGTTGCCACGCTCAACAAGAATGGCGTCGAGGCCGGCTGCGGCAATCTCCAGGTCAGCGGCTATCCCTTGAGCTTTACCGTCTCCTGCGACAACCTCGCCTATGAGGACGATGCCAAGAACATTGCGGCTTCAGCCGGCAGTTTCAACGCAGCCGCCCAGATCATCCAGCCTCTGTCGCCGGTTGCCAATCTGCGCGGCCCGCTCAGGACCTCCGTTCCGGACATGGTGCCGCTGTGGATAGACTGGGACAATCTGCAGGCCAATTTCAAATTGTGGTGGCCGCTGCCGCAGCGGATTTCGCTGGAGGCAGAGGGCCTTTCCGGCCAGACCGACCCGGCCGACGACACCGATCCGGTGCAACTGTTCAGCGCCGGCAAGGCATCGGGTCAGTTGCAGCCCAACGGTGAGGATATCGACTATCTCGGCAGTTTCGGCGATCTCGAGATCGACCCCGACGCAATTGGCGGGCGCGTGCTTCCGGCGCTCGATGCCAGTGGCGACGTCACGCTGAAGAACGGTGTCGCGTTGATCGGCACGCAGGTGAAGAGCCTTCGTGGCCAGGCGATCGAAATCCGCAACCTCGACCTGTCGTCGGGGACGGCGCGCATCACCGTTTCGGGACCGCTCTCGGTCGATGCCGAGGGCCTGATCAACGCCGATCTGATGATCAGGCTGAAGGACCCGAAGGCGGTGGCGGCCATTCTCGGCGCCGCCATACCCGAGCAGAAAAGCCAGATCGAGCAGGGCTTTGCTGCCCTGGCGGTGCTCGGCAACGAACCGTCGATGCCGCTGAAGGTGGTCAGGGGCAAGGCCTCGCTCGGCTTCATTCCGCTGGGCAAGATCAAGCCGGTGGAATAGCGCTGCGATGGCAAGACCCGTGAAGCTGCTGAGCGTTGGCGCTTTGACGCTGGACACCATCCTGCGCGTCGAGACGCTGCCCGTGCATCAAGGCAAGTTCATTGCCTCCGACGGCGTCCAGATCGCCTCGGGCATGGCCACGAGTGCTGCCTGCGCCGCGCATCGCCTGGGGGCCGAGGTATCGCTGTGGGCGAGCGCGGGTGACGATGCCGTCGCCGACCAGCTCATCGCCGGCATCAAGGCCGAAGGCGTCGATTGCACCTTTGTGCGCCGCGTCAGAGGCGCCCGCTCGGCGCTGGCCTCGATCCTGGTCGACGCGTATGGCGAGCGCATCATCGTGCCGTTCTATGACGGGCTTGCCCAGGCCGATCCCGAAGCCTTGCCGGTCGCCGACCTCACGGCATTCGACGCCGTACTGGTCGATGTCCGCTGGCCAGGTGCGGCAGCCCTTGCCCTGAGAGCGGCGCGCGCCCTCGGCCGGCCGGCAATCCTCGATGCCGATACCGCACCGTTGCAGATCCTGGAACAGCTGTTGCCGCTCGCCACGCACATCGTCGCTTCGGAAACGGCGGCGCGCATTGTCTGCGGCCAGGCGCTCGATCCGGAAACGGCTTGCGCCGATCTCGCCAGCCGCACCGACGCTTTTGTCGCAGTGACAGGCGGCGCGGCGGGCAGTTGGTGGCACGACCGTCGCGCAGGCTGCGTGCGCCATGTCGCGGCACCGAAGATCAAGGCGATCGACACATTGGCCGCCGGCGATGTCTTTCACGGCGCCTTCGCCGTCGGGCTGGCGGAAGCCATGCCGGTCGAGCAGGCTTTGCGCTTTGCCAGTGCGGCCGCCGCGCTCAAATGCCTGCGCTTCGGCGGCAGGCTTGGTGCGCCGAACCGGGCCGAGACGCTGGCCATGGTTGCGCAGACCTGGCCAGCCTGAAACTGACTTAGCCCTTCGCGGGATGCTCGACGGCCTGGCGACCGAAATCGGGCACGTCGATGTCCTGGCCGGCCTCGATGATCGAGCGGCGCACAGCGCGGGTGCGGGTGAACAGGTCGAAGAGTTTTTCGCCGTCCCCCCAGCGGATCGCGCGTTGCAGGGACGCCAGATCTTCCGAGAACCGCGCCAGCATTTCGAGGATAGCGTCCTTGTTGTGCAGGCACACATCCCGCCACATGGTCGGATCGGAAGCGGCAAGACGCGTGAAGTCGCGGAAGCCGGAAGCCGAATATTTGATCACTTCGGACTTGGTCACCGACTGCAGATCGTCGGCGGTGCCGACGATGTTGTAGGCGATGATGTGCGGCAGGTGCGAGACGATGGCCAGCGTCATGTCGTGATGCTGCGGGTCCATGGTATCGATGTTGGCGCCGCAGCGGCGCCAGAACTCCGACAGCCGCTCCAGCGCGTCCGCGTCGGTATCGGGCAGCGGCGTGAAGATGCACCAGCGATTGTCGAACAGGTCGGCGAAGCCGGCGTCGGGGCCGGATTTTTCCGTGCCCGCCAGCGGGTGGCCGGGAATGAAATGGACGCCTTCAGGGACATAAGGCTGCATCTGCGCGATGACAGACGCCTTGGTCGAGCCGACATCGGTGAGGATCGCGCCCTTCTTCAGCGCCGGCGCGATTTCCTCGGCCACCGCGCCGGATGAGCCGACCGGCACCGAAATGACGACTAGGTCGGCATCGCGGACCGCCTCTTTCGCATCGGTGGTATAGCTATCGCCGAGCCCGAGTTCCTCGGCTCGCGCCAGCGTCGCCGCACTGCGCGTTGATATGGCCACGTGACGGGCCAGCCCCTCGCGGCGGATGACGCGGGCCAGCGACGAGCCGATCAGGCCGATGCCGACCAGCGCGATCTTTTCAAACATCGGTGATGTCATGGCGTTCTAGCTTTTCAGAAATGTCGTGAGAGCGGCGACAACGCCGCGATTGGCTTCTTCGGTGCCGACGGTCATGCGCAACGCGTTGGGAAAGCCATAGCCCGAAACGCGCCGCAATATATAGCCGCGCGCCGTCAGATAGTCGTCCGCCGCCGCCGCCGAATGCTTCTGATCGTCAGGAAAATGAACGAGGACGAAATTGCCGACGCTCGGCGTTACCCGCAGCCCGAGCTTTGTGAATTCCTCGCTCAGCCAGGCCAGCCAGGTCTCGTTGTGCGCCACGCTGCGCTCGACATGGGCGCGGTCGCGGATGGCTGCGATACCGGCCTCGATCGCCGTCGCATTGACGTTGAAGGGACCCCGCACGCGGTTGATGGCGTCGACGATATGCATCGGCGCATACATCCAGCCGATCCGCGCTCCGCCGAGGCCGATCTTGGAGAAGGTACGGGTCATCACCACGTTCTGGGCAGCACCGACCAGCTCGATGCCGGCCTCATAGTCGTTGCGGCGGACATATTCGGCATAGGCCGCGTCTAGCACCAGAAGCACGTGCCTGGGCAGGCCGCCATGCAGGCGGCGCACCTCCTGGAAAGGCACATAGGTGCCGGTCGGATTGTTGGGATTGGCCAGGAACACGATCTTGGTGCGCGGCGTGACGGCTGCGAGGATGGCGTCGATATCGGCGCGCTCGTCTCTTTCCTTGATCGTCACCGGAACGGCACCTGCCGACTGGATGTAGATCTTGTAGACCATGAAGGCGTGTTCGGTGATGACAGCCTCGTCGCCGGGCGCCAGATAAGTCTGCGCCAGCAGGCCGAGGATCTCGTCGGAGCCGTTGGAGCAAATGATGTTCTGCGGGTTGAGACCATGCACCTCGGCGATCGCTTCGCGCAGCCGCCTGGCGGTGCCATCTGGATAGACGTCGAGCTTTCCGGCAATCTCGCGCGCGGCTTCGATCGCTTTCGGCGAGGGCCCTAGCGGATTCTCGTTCGAGGACAGCTTGTGAACCTTGGCGACGCCCGCGGGCGCCGTGCTCTTGCCCGGCACATAGGCGTCTATGTCCATGATGCCCGCGCGCGGGGTTGGACGTGCCTGGTCCGGTGTCTGGCTCATGTCGCAAAATCCGTCGAGAACGCTTCCTGAGGGAAGCCGCAGCGGAAATACAAGCCGTGGCCTGCAATGTCGAGAGGCGACAGCCACCGCCCAAGGCTGGTCGTTGACGCCGGCGCGCCACAGCCCTAGAAGGGGTGCGAACTTCCGTGGTGATTTGGCCGGTCGGCTTGCAGCCACGTTAAACAACTTGCTAAAGGGCCGTTTGCATCCTGTAACCGGCTTTGCGACCGCAATGCCGGTTTTTTGTTGTCCGCGCCGGCCGGACACCCGGATCGGCATCGACTTTCGACAAGCGCGATGCGTGGGCTCAAAGTGTGAGATGGATGTCATGGCCGTTCTGCGTGCCCGCAAAACCAACAACGAGGTCGACCAACCGTCGAGCCCGGTTTTGCGTTTTGGATCCGACAAGCCGCTCAAGCTGGACGCCGGCACGCTGCTGTCACCGTTCCAGATCGCCTACCAGACCTACGGCACGCTGAACGATGCCCGCTCCAACGCCATCCTCGTCTGCCATGCACTGACCGGAGACCAGCACGTCGCCAGCACCAATCCGGTGACCGGCAAGCCTGGCTGGTGGGAAGTGCTGATCGGCCCCGGCAAGATCATCGACACCAATCGCTTCTTCGTCATCTGCTCCAACGTCATCGGCGGTTGCCTTGGGTCCACCGGTCCGGCCTCGACCAATCCCGCCACCGGCAAGCCCTATGGGCTCGACCTGCCCATCATCACCATTCGCGACATGGTGCGGGCGCAGCAGATGCTGATCGACCATTTCGGCATCGAAAAGCTGTTCTGCGTGCTCGGCGGCTCTATGGGCGGCATGCAGGTGCTGGAATGGGCATCGAGCTATCCGGAGCGGGTCTTCTCGGCGCTGCCGATCGCCACCGGCGCGCGCCATTCCTCGCAGAACATCGCCTTTCATGAGGTTGGCCGCCAGGCTGTCATGGCCGATCCGGACTGGCATGGCGGCAAATATTTCGAGCACGGCAAACGCCCGGAAAAAGGCCTGGCGGTGGCGCGCATGGCCGCCCACATCACTTACCTGTCGGAAGCCGCCCTGCACCGCAAGTTCGGCCGCAATCTGCAGGATCGCGAGGCGCTGACCTTCGGCTTCGACGCCGACTTCCAGATCGAAAGCTATCTGCGCCACCAGGGCATGACCTTCGTCGATCGCTTCGACGCCAATTCCTACCTCTACATGACGCGGTCGATGGACTATTTCGACCTTGCCGCCGACCATGGCGGCCGGTTGGCCGATGCCTTCGCCGGAACGAAAACCCGCTTCTGCCTGGTGTCTTTCACCTCGGACTGGCTGTTTCCGACCGAGGAGAGCCGCTCGATCGTGCATGCGCTCAACGCCGCCGGCGCATCGGTATCCTTCGTCGAGATCGAAACCGACCGCGGCCACGACGCATTCCTGCTCGACGAGCCGGAACTGTTTGCCGCCATAAACGGCTTCATCGGCTCGGCGGCCCGGGCGAGAGGGCTCAGCGCATGACCCCGAAAAATTGCAGGCTTTTCGGATCGGGATCGTGCGCCAGGCAGGGGGCGAAGCCATGAGCGTCAACCGCGACCAGCGCGTCGACCTCGAGGTCGTCGCCAACCTCATCCCGCCACAGTCGCGCGTGCTCGATGTCGGCTCGGGCGACGGCTCGCTGCTCGAATTGCTGCAGGACACCAAGCAGGTCGACGGCCGTGGGCTCGAGCTGTCGCAGCGCGGCGTCAACGAATGCGTGGCGCGCGGCCTCTCGGTCATCCAGGGCGATGCCGACAAGGATCTCGAATTCTATCCCGACAAGGGCTTTGACTTCGTCGTCCTGTCACAGACGCTGCAGGCCACCCGCAACCCGAAGCTGGTGCTCGACGAACTGCTCAGGATCGGCAACCGCGCCATCGTCTCCTTCCCCAATTTCGGCCATTGGCGGGTGCGCCTGTCGCTGTTCGTCAACGGCCGCATGCCGGTGACCAAGGACCTGCCCTATTCCTGGTACGACACGCCCAACATCCACTTCTGCACCATCCGCGATTTCGTCAATCTGTGCGACGAACTCGGCGCGACAGTCGAGAAGGCAACCGCCCTCGACGCTGCCGGGCAGAAGATCGGCCTGTCGATGCCGTGGTGGTTCTGGAACTTCTTCGGCCAGCAGGCAGTGTTCTTGCTGAAACGGTAATATTGATCGCCATGTATCTCTTTCGTAGGCGCCCTCTGCCAGTTGAAATCCCACCGGACATGCGGGCTGGGTTGAAAGCCGGAATTCTCATCTGCACCTCACCGCGCAGCGGCAGCAACCACCTAGCCGGATTGATGGCAGCCACCGGGCTTGGCAACCCACTCGAGTGGTTCGGGGGCCGCCGTGTTCTAGAAATGCCGAACTATCCCCGCGACCCCCGTGCCCAGGTTTTGCGTGCACTGAAGGACGGGCGGTCTCCCTCCGGGATTTACGCGGTCAAACTGTTTGCCAGCCAGTTTTCACAGGTTGCCAAAACCGTGGATCTCCCCGCAAGCCTTCCAAAGCTGCGCTATATGCGGTTGACGCGTGGGGACCTCGTTGGTCAAGCAGTTTCGTGGACCCGCGCTCGTCAGAGTGGTCGGTTCCGCTCTACCGAGGCCGATCAGAAGAGACCATGCTACGACGGCAAAGCAATCGCGGACTCGCTTGAAAAAATCATCCTGGAAAATCTGGCCTGGGATGTCTGGTTTGCAAAAAACGGATTGTCCTTCCTATCACTGACATACGAAGAACTCCTTGAACATCCACGGACCTGCCTTGAAAGGGCTGCATCTCTGGTCGACGCCAAGCTTGTCTTGAAACCCGGGTCTGATCTCGATTCGGGCCTCGATATTCAACGAGACACCATCAATGAGGAGTGGAGAGAGCGGTTCTTGGCGGAATATTCTGACACGTCGAACTTCCATGCCAACAATTGCCGTCGCGGTTTTCTTAAAAAGAGGAGCTCAAGGTTCTCGATCTGATCGAACGGCATTGTACGAGAACACGAAGCATCCAGGGGCGCCAGAGATGCGATGTTATTGATCAAAGCGCATCGCCGTCCATGGCGATCACGAGCACAAATTCTTATTGCACGCTGGTTTGACAGCCCGCCGAGAGCGTTATAGCCACATCGGCACTAATAACTTGATCGGTTCAGATATGGCTCAAGAGCGTCCAACGTATTCACTCGTCGTCGAAATGGAGAATGCAAAATCGATCGACTGGGACGAGATCGGCGTTGGGATGAAGGCCTTGGCTCGGGAAATCACATCGGTTTCAGCAACCGGTTTAGTGCGACCAAGGATCGTTATTTCTCACGGGGGAGCAGAGTCGGACGAGGATGCGTTGCGTCGTGAGATTTCGAATGAGGCCCCGCAGCTCGGTCAGGTTGCCGAACTCGTCTTCACGGCTTTCCCTGGCGGCCGATATTACGACCTGAAGAACAACGGCATGCTGGCATCGGACGGAGATATCGTCATCTTTATGGATTCCGACGTGGTCGCGGAACCAGGATGGCTACCAGGACTGCTTGAGCCCTTTGAAAACTCTGAAGTTATCTGCGCAAACGGATATACATACCTCTCATACGACGATTTCTTTTCAAGAACGTTTGCGTTGATCTGGTTTTTCCCGATGGCCCGTGGAGACGGGCGATTTGCCTCGAAGCGAGCGATCAACGCTAACAATGTAGCGTTTCGACGCGAGTGGATCGTCAGCCATCCTTTTCCAAAACATAACGGCTTCAAGGTTTCCTGCACTTTGCTGATGCGCGAACTGCTGCGGGAGGGCCACAAAATTCATAATGTCGACGCACGCGTTTATCACTATTCGCCGCGGGGCTGGCGGTTCTTTTACTGGCGCGCCCTGGTTACAGGTCGCGACGCCGACCGGAAGTTCGTTGCGCTCAATTCGCCGAGCCGCGCGCGACGGATAGTCAAGTCTTTCAGCCGGTGGCTCACCATGTCATGGCGCACGACACGACGGATCGTAGGCCATGCCCGGGAAACGGGGATGCCGCTTTGGCAGGTTCCCTTTTCTCTGATTGTCGGTCAGGCATTTTATGGTTTGGCGTTTTGGGGCCAGTTCAGTTTTGCGACTGGCATGGTTCGTGACAAAATTGAAACTGTGCCCGACTATGTTGGGCACAGCTAGACGCTTTACCGCCCTTCCTTGAACCGCGGTTCAGCGTCCAATTGATCCTTGACCCGTCGATTGTTCCAGAACATCCGTGGCCTTGTGCGGATGTTCGACGCCGTCGACGAACACGACATCCGCCTCCGAATTGTCCGTGCGCAGCGCCAGTATCGCCCGGTAGGCGGGCGAATTGTACCAGCCACGCACATGCTGCCTGTCGGGAATTCTATGATGATCAGATGGCCAGGCCAGTCGTTCTCGATCACCTCCACATCGCCGCCATGAACCAGAAAACGGCCGCCGAAAGGTTCCAGCGTGGCATCGATCTTGTGCAGATATTCGACGATCTGCGGACCCATTGCGGCTTGGCGCATATGGGCGACGGCGTAAGCGGCCATGACTGGACTCCCTTGTCATCGAAGCCGAGTTGCCGGCCTCGCATGGGCAATCTGACCAAACGCCGAGCGCTAAGCGATTACGTCTGAGGTAATGAGATGTATGCTACCTGTCATGATGGGTTGCTTCCATGGTGATTCGCAATGCTATGTGCGGCGGTGCTGTTGCAATTGGAACGCTAGCAGCGGGGATTCGTTGTCTCGCGCGGATTGAGTACCGGCACGGTGGGTGACAGGGGCAGTCGTTTTTTGTAGCGTCGCGCCGACTGTGATGCGGTGTAGAGGAAGGGAAGTCCAATCCATTCGACCGTTCTGAAAATCGAAAAGTCCTGGACAGACGCGCAACCCTGCGCAGGAAACAGCTGACAGACATGGCAGCCGGGATCCAACCAACACCTCTCATCACGGTCATTACGCCGACCCACAACCGACGCGAAACGGTGTTGCGCGCCGTGGAAAGCGTACTCTCCCAGAGCATGTCGAGGCTTGAGCACATTGTCGTCGACGATGGTTCGGCTGATGGAACCGAAGCGGCGCTGGCCCGTATCCAGGACCCGCGGCTGATCTATGTCGGGGCGAAATGGCGAGGCGCCAACGCTGCCAGGAATGCCGGCATCGAGCGCGCGCGGGCACCGTTGGTGACGTTCCTCGATTCCGACGACATCTACATGCCGCACCGGCTTGAACGAACCCTGACCTGGTTCGATGAGAATCCTGCACTGCAAGTGCTGATCAGTTCGTTCGTGTCCCTGAAAGGCAATCGCATCACAAACTGCGTCAACCCCGAGGCGTTCGTGAGCCCCGCAATGCTGGAGCGGACGCTGGTTGGGCAGACCATCTTCATTGCCGGCTCCGCGATCACCGCTCGCCGCGAAGCCTTGCTGGCCATCGGCGGCTACGACAGCGACATCACCCGCATGCAGGATCGCGAATTGCTGCTGCGCCTTGCCCGGCGCTTCGGTGCGCAGTTGTCCAGGGATCTGGACTGGACGAAATACAATTCGGAGAACTCGATTTCCGGCCGCCGTGACGGCTATGTCGAGGCCTATGCGAACCTGATGGGCAAACATCCGCATATTGCCCATGCCTACCCGCACATTCCGCCTTACATGATCTCGCGGCAGCTCATCGCCGACATCCTGCGAGGCAGGATACCGGAGGCATTTCAGGGCTACATGGCCAACCGTTCATCCAAAACGCTTGGCTATTCGCTGCCGGAATTGATGCAAGGCTATGTCCATGGCCGGCGCTGGCGCCGCGATCTCTCCAACGAGTTTCGCAATCAATTTGGTGCCCGGCCCGCTTAAACCGATAGGGATTCCGGGAAATTGTGGAATGGTTTTTCCTCCGGATCGCGTTAACCCCTCTGTCGAGAGCTCAACGGTCAAGTTCGGGAAAATACGGATCCGATAGAAACCGCCTGTCCCGTTCGCCTTGCAGGCAGTCTATCGGCGTCGCCGCGTCGACGGGGACACTTCTCACCTCGTCCTGAATGCCGCTCACTTCCAGGAGCAGCTTCCGCCGGATGGCTGTCGAAAACTCGGCGGCGGCATAGATAGGCAGCACGAAGGAACCGGGTCCGCCGATCACGCACTGCGCATAATACTGGTCGAGATGGCTGAAGGTGGGCGACGGGCTGATCAGGATCGGCAGGCCGTTGACGATGATGCCTTTGGCAGTCGCCGCATCACGCGTCGCGGTGACCGGCGGCCCGATATTGTTCGGTCCGTCGCCCGAAATGTCGATGACGCTGCGTTCGCCCTGGAAAGACGTGCGGTCGAAAAGCTCGGTGCCGAAGGCCAGCGCGCCGGAAATCGAAGTGCCGCGAAAGCTGCGGAACGGACGAGCCGCGACCTTGTCGGCAAAGCTGTTCGCGCTCTCGGCACTATCGATAATCTGCCAGCCGATAACCGCGTCGTCGCGCACCGTGCCGGCCCATTCGAAATAGGTCAGCGCTATGCGGCCCTTGGCGCCGGCGCGGACAGCCTTGATGAAGTCGGGATGCCGCAGCGCCTCGACATAACCGGCCCGCTGCAGGGCGAACTCCTTCTCGTCCATCGACAGCGAGATGTCGACCGCCAGCACCAGCTCGACGTCGACGGCGAGCGCATCCGGCGGCGAGGCGGCCGGGGCAGCCTGGGCGCAGGCAAGACAGGCAAGCAGGCGCAGAGCATCAAGCATGGCCGTCGCCAAGATTGTTTCTCCCGAGGAGCTTCCCTCGCGATCGCGGCAAAATAAAGCTCTGCTTCCCTCGCCCGGAAATCAGCTCATTTCTTGCGACGAGCGGCGGCTGGCGGCGGTTCGATCGCGCCGGCCCTGACGCGGGCGGGCTTCAGGGCTGGCGCACCGGAATCCTTGACGATCGTCAACGCGCGGGGGAAGAAGTGGTTGTTGTGCTGGCCGCGCCCGATGTTGAGGATCGCTGTCCCCGGCAAACGCTTCTCGAGCATCGACAGCACGCGTCTTAGCGATGGGCCGTCGAACGCATCCAGCGCCTCATCGATGATCACCCATTTCGGCTGCCGCAACGCGAGCCTGGCGAAGGCCAGCGAGCGTTGTTCGTCATCGCCCAACTCATGGTCCCAACGCCCGGCGCGGTCGAGCGACGAGGATAGCCGTCCCAGGCCGACCTCGGCCAGCACCGCCGAAATGTCGGCATCGTTCGCCGGCGCGGGCCCGTTCGGGTGATCGAGGACTTCGCGCAACGTGCCGACCGGAAAATAAGGCACGCGCGGCACGAATATGGGGGTTTCTCCCGCCGGCAGGCCGATCCGGCCGCTTCCCCATGGCCACAGGCCGGCAATGGCACGAAAGAACAGCGTCTTGCCCGCACCGGGGTCGCCGGTGATCATGACGCGCTCGCCGGGGCGGATTTCGACATGCGGGTCGGCGAGTCTGGTGCAACCCTCCGGCGAGGTCACTTCGAGCTTCTCGAAAGTCAGGCTGCCATTGACGTTTTGGCCGAAGGCGATGCGCTTTTCGGTGTCGTGCAGCGCATCGGTTTCATCGAGCGCGATGCGGAAATCGGCCACGCGCATCAGCGTGGCGCGCCAATCGGCGATACTGCCGATGTTGTTGATGAACCAGCGCAAGGAGGAGTGGACCTGGTTGAAGGCGCCGACCGCCATCATCAGCCCGCCAAAGCTGATATCACCTGAGAAATAGACCGGCGAAGCGACCAGTATGGGCGCCACGACGGTGATCCAGCCATAGGTATCGGTCACCCAGGACAGGTTGATCTGGGCGGTGTAGATGCGCCGCATGGCGCCCAGCACCGTGCCGAGATCGAGTTCGAGCCGCCGCCTGGCGTCGGCCTCGCCATGATACAACGCAATGGCATCGACATTCTCGTTGACGCGCACCATCGAGGAGCGCAGCTCGGCTTCGCGTGTATAGCGGTCGCTGTTCAGGCGGATGAGCGGGCGCCCGACCAGCCAGCTCAGCCAGGAGGCGATGCCGGCGTAAAGGATGGCGGCCCAGACCATGTAGCCCGGTATGGCCAGCGAGGTCCCGCCGATGTGGAACACGAAGCCCGAGGACAGCTCCCACAGCACCCCGACGAAGGACACCAGCAGGATGCACGACTGCAGCAGGCCGACGCCGAGATCGGTTGACAGGTCGGACAGATGCGCGGCGTCCTGCTGCATGCGCTGGTCGGGATTGACGCCGATGGCGCCGGCATTGGCCAACCGGAAGGCGCGCGCCGGCCGCATCCACTGATCGATCAGATCCAGCGTCAGCGCCTCGCGCAGTTTGAGCCTGATCATCTGGTTGAGCCAGGTCTGGCCGATATTGAGCACCAGCAGCCCGCCGGCGATCATCGCGAAGACGAGGAGCTGGTGCAGGAAGGCCGCCATGTCGCGGCGCGCAAGCGCATCGTAGAAAGGCTGGTTCCAGCGGTTGAGCAGAACCTGGCCGATCGACGTTGCAATGATCACGGCCATGATGCCGACCGATGTCCACTGCAACCATTTGCGAACCGGCGATCCCGCCAGCGCCCGCCGGATCGTCATCACCTGATCGCGCAGGCTGCTGGCTTCGACCGCCACGGCAACCGGCTGAACGGCGGCGGCATTGTCCGGTTGATCAGCCATGGCCGAGGTCCTTGCGTCAGTGCTGAAACCGGATGGAGAAACTTGACAGGCGTTCGTATGGGCTGCCGGATGGGCTGTCGGTCCGCTTGCGACAGATAGGCAGGGAAACGACGTCAGGCACGCTTGCCGTGATCACGAAGCCGTCACCCGCGCAGCCGAGGGCTCGGCACCGGCTTTGTGACGGCCAAGCCGGGTGGCGCCATGCGGCGACAGCACCGGCACGAAGACGCGGCGCGAGGCGCGCTGGACGACGGGCACGCCTTGATAGAGCCGTTTCTGCGCCTCGACGACGATGACGCCGGAAAAGATCGGCCACAGCCGCCGGCCGGCGCGCTCCAGCACATTGTGGAAGCGCATCATGAAACGGCGCCTCGACGGCGGAAAGAACAGCGCATCGGACCAGGCGGCGGGCGTAAAATTCGCCTCGCGCAGCAATTCGGTTAGCTGGCCGCGCGAAAAGGGCCGGCCATTGCCGAATGGGGTGTGCTCGAAGCGCGCCCAGACACCGCGCCGGTTGGGCACGACGATGACGACCCGGCCAGCCGGCGACAGCACGCGCCAGATCTCGTTCAGCGTCTCACGTGGGTTCTCGACATGTTCGAGCGAATGGACGAGCAGCATGCGGTCGATGCAGGAATCGACCAGCGGCAGTTCCTCGTCGAAGACCAGTGCCGTCGCCGTCGGCCCTGTCGCCGGCCACACCACCGCGCCCTGCGTCGCCGGCATGAAGGCGAAGACCCGCTCGGCGTCGGTGCCGAACCGCTCCAACCACGGCAAGGTGTAGCCCAGACCAACCAGCCGCTCGTTGGGCACGACCGCCCATATCGACGACAACGCCATGGTGATCGAACGCTCGGCGAAACGGCCGAGTGTTGTCGAATAGAAGGAGCGAAGATCGACGATGTCGGAATGCATGGCAGGGATGTAGCCGCGATATCGGCGGGTTTCAACAACAGGCCGCGACGACCTGGCATTCCGGGAATGTCACTAGACATTGCGGGATGTTGTTCAACGTCCCGGAATGTTGCTCACATCCAGGATGTCTTCAACATCCAGGATGACATCCACGCGCCGGCGCCCTATGTCTGCGGCCATAAACGGAGAGATGCGATGCCGGTCGAAATCGAACAGTTCATGTGCCGCAGCGACAATTTCGGCGTGCTGGTGCATGATCCCAAAAGCGGCCAGACCGCGATCATCGACGCGCCCGAGGAAGCGCCTATCCTGGCCGCGATAAAGCGCACCGGCTGGACGCCGACGATGATCCTGACCACGCATCATCACATGGATCACGTCGAGGCCAATCTTGCGTTGAAGGAGCGCTTCAAGCTGCGCATCGTCGGCCCGGAAGCGGAAAAGGCCAATATCCCCGGCATCGACGAAACCGTCGAAGACGGCTCGGTCCTCCATCTTGGCGATGAAAAGATCGAAGTCATCGCCACGCCCGGCCACACCGCCGGCCACGTTTCCTACTATTTGCCGGCTTCGGGTGTGGCGTTCACCGCCGACACGCTGTTTGCGCTGGGTTGCGGACGGCTGTTCGAATGCAAGCCGCCGGTGATGTACGATTCGCTGAAGAAGCTGGCCGCGCTTCCGGCCGAAACGATTATTTATTGCGGTCATGAATACACGCTCGCCAACGCCCGTTTCGCGCTGACCGTCGACCCGACGAATTCGGCATTGAAGGAACGCGCCGCCAAGATCGAAAAGCTGCGCGCCGACAATAAGCCGACGCTGCCGACGACGATCGGCGAGGAGCTGTCGACCAATCCCTTCCTGCGCTGGCACGATCCGGCGATCCGCAAGCATCTGGGGCTGGAGAAAGCTTCGGACGCCGAGGTCTTTGCCGAAATCCGCAAGCGCAAGGACAATTTCTAGGCCCGGTGGTATCGTCGCCATGACCAGCTCCGCAGAAATTATCGCGACGCTCGGGCTGAAGCCGCATCCGGAAGGCGGCTGGTATGCCGAGACCTTTCGCGATGGCACCGGCGGCGCGCGCGGCCATTCGACTGCCATCTATTTCCTGCTTGAGGAGCATCAGGTTTCGGCCTGGCACCGGGTCAAGGATGCCGCCGAGGTCTGGCATTTCCATGCCGGCGCCCCGCTGGCGCTGTCGATGTGGGAAGAAGGCAGCCCGAAGGTTGATCAGGTCATAGAACAAGTCCTCGGTATCGATCTCGCAGCCGGTGAGCGGCCGCAGATCGTCGTGCCCGCAGGCTGGTGGCAATCGGCGCGCAGCCTGGGCGAATGGACGCTGGTCGGCTGCACCGTCGCGCCGGGCTTCGAGTTTGCGGCCTTTGAACTGGCGGCACCCGGCTGGCAGCCTGGACAATCCTAACTTGGCAAGAACCCTAATTTAGCAGGAAGCCTAGCGTGGTCGCGAGCTGGGCGGCGTAGTACAGCGCCCAGACGGCGAAGCGCATCCAGGCGCGGTGGGGCGAGATGGCGGCGACCAGGAATTTCTCCGTGGCGAGCAGCCCGTCCGATGCCATGAACAGCACGGCGCCACCGATCACCCACATATTGCTTGTTGTCAGCGCCGAGATGCCCATTGCCAGGATCGCGGCGATATAGACGGTGATCGGGATACGCAGGCTGGGACCGACACGACGCCACAGCGCCGCCAGCACGATGACCACGAACACCGCCATGGCGAGCGCGATCGCTCCGCGCCACGGCTCGGCGCCAAGCACTCCCAACCCGCCACCGCTGCGCAGGAACAGCGCGACATAGACGATGTGAGCGACAAGAAAACTGGCCAGCCCGCCGAGAAAGGCCTTTTCGCCGTCGCGTGACAGGAAGGCGTCGCCAACGGCGCTGAGTGCGAGCGCGGCGACCAGCAGCAGCGGGCCGCCTTGCAGCCCCGCCAGCACGGCAAGCATCGCTACGGCAAGCGTCTTTGCGGCCGAGCGGGCCAGCGTCGGCGGCATGCCAAGCGTGAAGGCGTAGATGACCGCCGCCGCCAGCGAAAAAATCAGTGTCGCATTGGCATTGGCGTCGATGCCGCCCGCAAACGGCATCGTCATGCCTTGGCTCCGCCTTCGGATGCCCGGGCACCGTCTTCGGATGCCCGGGCTCCGTCTTCGGATGCCCCGGCTCCGCTTTCGGATGCCTCGGCTCCGCTCTCGACCGCAGCCGGCTTGCGCAGGAACAGGGATTTTGCGGCGAGCACCGCGCCGCCGGTGATGAGCACGCAGGCGGCGAGGATGCGCAGCGACGGCTCGGCGACGCCGGCCGCGATCAGCACCAGCGTCGACAACAGCGGCGCCGCATAGCTTGCAGCACCCAGCACCTGGATGTTGCCGCGCTTGACGCCGATGTCCCAGGCATAGAAGGCGGCACCCACCGGCATCAGGCCA
Source organism: Mesorhizobium sp. M1342 (assembly GCF_040317955.1). NCBI lineage: Bacteria > Pseudomonadati > Pseudomonadota > Alphaproteobacteria > Hyphomicrobiales > Phyllobacteriaceae > Mesorhizobium > Mesorhizobium sp. M1342. The sequence continues at coordinate 188,930 of NZ_JAMYLI010000009.1, forward strand.
AGGCCGAGCACGGCCAGCCACTGGCCGACACCGTCAGGCAGAATCGTCTGTTCCAGCGCCAGGTGGCAGGCGAGCGACAGCACCGCGGTCGCCGCGCAGAACCAGGTGACGATGCTGGTCGGCACCGACGGGAAACGCCGCGACAACAACGAGTAGGCCGACCACAGGACGGCGCAGACGGCAGCCATGGCATAGCCGAAGGAATAGCGGGCGTCGAAGGCCAGCCCACCGCCCTTGGTGACGATCAGCACGGTGCCGGCAAGGCCGAGCAGCGCACCGACGACATGGTTCCAGGCCAGTTTTTCGCCCGGCATCAGCGCCGAGCCGAGCACGATCAGCAGCGGCCACAGATAGGCGATCAGGCTCGCCTCCACCGCCGGCGCATTGCGCAGCGCGGTGAAATAGAAAAAGTGATAGCCGAACAGGCCGGCAATGCCGATCAGCCACACCTGCGGCGGTATCTTCTGGCTCTTGTCGGGTGCCGGCATGAACAGCCGCGCGACCAGCCCGACGCCGGTGCCGATCGAGAAGGTGATCGCCGACAGCAAGAACGGCGGCACCTGGCCCGACGCATCGGTGAGCAGTGCGAGCAACGCCCACATGGCGACCGCCGAAAAGCCGATCAGTGTTGCGCGCCCCATTCTGTCTCCAGTGGCGCGCCAATTCCGCGCCTGGCTATTGTACGGCTTCGAAACGCCCGGCGCTGATGGTCAAGGTGCCGATCTGCGTGCCAACCGTGGCACGGATCGGCGCATATACGCCGGTTTGGCCGAGCGGTGCAAACGTCACCATCATGCGGCTTTTGTTCTTGAGATAGTTGAGCGCCTTGCGGCCCTTGCGATAACCCGCCACCGGCTCGAAGCCCATCTGGCAGGTGACGGTGTCGCCCTTGTAGCCCGGGACCGAGATCGTGCCTTTCGACGCGTAGGTCAACGTCAGGTCGGCACGCATCTCGCCGTCATAGAACTTCACCGTGCGGCCGCAGACCTGGTCGAGACTGTCGGCATGAATGACGGTGGCGGCCATGGGATCGAGCACCGATGCCAGGTCGCCGGCACCGAGCGGTACCCAGTTCTTGGGGTCGCGTTTGCCTGGTGCCGGTACGACCTTCGTCGAAGTGACCCTGCCATTGGCAAAGCGGATATCGACCACCGATGCCTTCTTGCCGGAGGTGTAGTCGGCGCGGAATGCCTGCGGCACCATCTTTTTGCCCGCAATCGTGCCTTTGGACGAGATCGTGCCGCGCGTGTCGTCGAACAGCTTGGCGAGACCGGCCGCGGTGACACTGCCTTGGATCGCGTAGGCGCCGTTCTCATAGCGGCTGGAAAACGTTGATTTCGCTATCGAAAGACCAAGAAACGACACCGTGTACTCGCCCTTGAACGACTGCGGCGAGGCAGCAGACGCGGCGGACGGCAAAGCTATGGCAAGCATGGCAACAAGGGCATGTGGCGAACGAAGCATGGCGGGATCGGGTCCTTGATTTTGGGCCGGAGGCGGGCAACTCCGGTCTGGCATGTCCCTATGGAACCGCTTATAGGATGAATTCCGGCCTTAATATGAAAATGCCGGGCGCGCCGTGGGCAATGCAGGGGCTGGGCAAGCCGGAGCTTGACGCCTCGGCGAAATGCAACTATGGAACGCCAACTTTTTCCATAAGGCCGCCTGACCAGAACCGCGCGCCACCCGGCGTGGGCTTGAGTGTTTGGCAGACCCGAGAACTGAAGGTTAGAACAATGTCCCGCACCTGCGAACTCACTGCCAAGGCAGTCATGTCCGGCAACAATGTGAGCCACGCCAACAACAAGACCAAGCGTCGCTTCCTGCCGAACCTCGTCAATGTGACGCTGATTTCGGAAGCGCTGAACCAGAACGTGCGCCTGCGCATTTCGGCCAACGCGCTGCGTTCGGTCGAACATCGCGGCGGCCTCGACGCCTTCCTGGCCAAGGCAGACGTCAAGGAATTGTCGCAGCGCGCCCGTTTGCTGAAAAAGCAGATCGCCAAGAAGACCGCCGAGCAGGCTGCCGCTTAAAACAGTTCAAAGGCGGGGGACGACCGCCCTGGCCGACCTCTTGTTGGCCTCTGGCCAACATCTTGTTGGCCTGAGCATCGGATCGAAGCCGCAAGGTTTTGGCAATCCGGTGCCCACATACGAAGGCAAGCATCGCCCGCATGGGCATGGTGCTTGGCTGGTTCCATTACCCAGGATAAAAAAATGACTTCCTTCTCGCGGTATTTGCCATTCGTGGCCGCCATGGCGCTTGTCGTCGTGGCATCGAACATTCTCGTGCAATTCCCGATGCAGGGTCAGATCGGCGGCCTCTCGCTGGCCGATCTTCTGACCTGGGGGGCCTTCACCTATCCCTTCTCGTTCCTGGTCACCGACCTCGCCAACCGCCGCTACGGACCCACTGCGGCGCGCCGGATCGTCTTTGTCGGCTTCATGACGGCGGTGATCTGCTCGATCCTTGTCCCGCCCTTCCTGTTCCGCCACGGCCTGATCGAACTCGAGACCGCCGCCGACCGGCTGGTGCGTATCGCGGCCGCGTCCGGAGCGGCGTTCCTCAGCGCGCAACTGCTCGATGTCACCGTCTTCAACCGGCTGCGCCGGCAGAGCTGGTGGCGCGCGCCGATCATCGGCACGCTGGTCGGGTCGGTGTTCGACACCGCCGTGTTTTTCACCGTCGCGTTCTCGGCCGCCTTCGCCTTCGCTGGTCCCAACGACGGCTTTGCGTTGGAAAACGCACCCTTGATGGGCATCTTCCATGTCGACGCGATGCGTTGGATCTCCTGGGCGCTGGGCGACCTCAGCGTGAAGCTGATCATCGCCGTGGTGGCGTTGATCCCCTACCGTCTGCTCGCGGCCCGTTGGAGCCAGCCGGCGGTAGCGGCTTAAACCATGATCCCGAAAAGTGGGACCCGGTTTTCGGAAAAGATCATCGTCGGACAAAGATCATGATCCCGTGGGTCCAGCTCGATTCGGCCAAGATCCCGGATGGCGCACAAGAACTTCGCCTCAAGCGGCGCGGCACCGAATTCTCGATCATGCTGGGCACCAACGAACTGATGAACAGCCGCCTCAGCGGTTCCGAGGAAGCGCTGGCAAAACTGTCCTGCGAGCGGATTGCCGGCCAGAGCCGGCCCACAATCCTGATCGGTGGGCTTGGCATGGGTTTTACCTTGCGCGCCGCACTCACAGAATTGGCCAATGATGCCGGAATAGTCGTCGCCGAACTGGTGCCCGCCGTCGTCGCCTGGGCACGTGGCCCGATGGCCGAAATCTTTGACGGCTGTCTCGACGATCCTCGCGTCACCATCCAGGAAACCGATGTCGGGCAGTTGATCCGGTCGCGGCCCGCGGCCTGGGACGCCATTCTGCTCGATGTCGACAACGGCCCGGAAGGCATCGTCCACAAATCCAACGACGCACTTTACAGCGTGCACGGCCTCGCAGCCGCACGCAGCGCCCTGAAACCCGGCGGCGTGCTGGCAGTGTGGTCGCAAGGCCCCGACATCGGCTTCACGCGGCGGCTGAAGCAGGCAGGCTTCGGGGTCGAAGAGGTCAGTACGCGCGCCAACGGCAAGCGTGGCGCCCGCCATGTCATCTGGATCGCCACCAGGACGTAAAGCCGGCGGGCTCATCCTGGTGGAGAATGAATTCCAGATAGAGGTTGCGCTGCAGGATCGAGTGGTTGTCGTCGGAGATCAGCGACACCATCAGCGCGCCGTCGCCGCGGGTCCAGACGTCGAGCCCTTCCATATTGTCGATCTGGTAGCCCATGTCGGCCTCCAGCAGCACCGGCCCGTCGGCGACCGCGCCCTTCTCGACGCTTTCGCCATAGATGCGCCGCAGCCGCATCTTGACGCCGCTGGCCATCGAGAAACTGCGCTCCAGAAGCAATAGGTCGCCATCCGGCAGGAAGGCCCCGTCGGTAATGTCGAAATCGCCATTGCGCTTGACGGTAAAGACGCCCTTGTGCGGTCCTTCGATGATGGCGGCATAGATGTTGCCGGCCTTGTCCAGGCTCTTCTCGGAGACCACGACTAGGCCGCCCTCATGCTGGCCGTTGGCATTGGCGTGGGTGACGGTCTCGAAGCCGCGATTCTGACGCAGCTCGCGGGCCGGAACGGCGAAATCCAGCGGCTTGAAGGGTGCCTTCATGTCGTTGGAGTCGATCTTGAACTGGGCGACGCGGTGGCTGCGCTCGAAGCCGACGGTGGCGATGCCGTCCTTGACCGCGAGACCTTCCGCATCGACCTCCCATTTCCTGTCGATCGGCCGGCCGGTCTGGTCGACCATCTGCTGCATGCGGAAATTCTGGATGCCGGAGGGTCGCTTTTCCGCGTCGCGGACCACCGTGCCGAAGAACCAGAAGCCGGTGTCGGCAACGCCGATGAAGTCACCGCCGGCTTTCAGGAAGCGGAAGGCCGACAGCGCGCCGAAATCGCGTGTCGGCGAGGTCATCTCCAGCCCGCCGACGAATTCGAACGGGCCGAACTGCTTGCCGGCACGGCCAATGTGGAATTCGGTGATCGGGCGGGCCGAGATTTCGACCGGTTCGACAGAACTAGAGTCGGCCGAACCGGCTGCCGCCGAAGCCACGCCGGAAAGCAGGGCGACGGCGGCGAAAAGCGTCTGCTGAAAGCCGCAGCGCCTGGAAATCATCCGGCGCGCCGCATACCACCGCCGCGTCGCGTATCCTTCGCGCTTTCCTCGGCGAACAGCGAAGCCAACTGCTCGGTCATGGCGCCGGCCAGTTCCTCGGCATCGACGATGGTGACAGCCCGGCGGTAGTAGCGCGTGACGTCGTGGCCGATGCCGATGGCCAGCAGTTCCACCGGCGAACGCGTCTCGATCAGCTCGATGACGGCGCGCAGATGGCGCTCGAGATAATTGCCCGGATTGACCGACAGCGTCGAATCGTCGACCGGCGCCCCGTCCGAGATCATCATCAGGATCTTGCGCTGCTCGGGCCGGGCGATCAGCCGGTTGTGCGCCCACAGCAGCGCCTCGCCGTCGATATTTTCCTTGAGCAGGCCTTCGCGCATCATCAGGCCGAGATTGCGCCGTGCCCGCCGCCACGGATGGTCGGCGGACTTGTAGATGATGTGGCGCAGATCGTTGAGCCGGCCAGGATTCGGCGGCTTGCCGTCCTTCAGCCATTTCTCGCGCGCCTGCCCGCCCTTCCAGGCCCGCGTGGTGAAACCGAGGATCTCGACCGAGACGCCGCAACGCTCCAGCGTGCGGGCCAATATGTCGGCGCAGGTTGCCGCGACCGTGATCGGCCGGCCGCGCATCGAGCCGGAATTGTCGAGCACCAGCGTCACCACCGTGTCGCGAAATTTGGTGTCGCGCTCCTGCTTGAACGACAGCGGCTGCATCGGGTCGATGACGACCCGCACCAGCCTTGCCGGGTCGAGGTAACCTTCTTCCAGGTCGAAATCCCAGGAGCGGTTCTGTTGTGCCATCAGGCGACGCTGCAGCCGGTTGGCCAACCGCCCGACGACGCCGGACAGATTGGCCAGCTGCTTGTCGAGGAAGGCGCGCAGCCGGTCGAGCTCTTCTTCTTCGCACAGCTCCTCGGCCCCGACCGTCTCGTCGAAAGCCGTGGTGAAGACCTTGTAGTCGATCTCCTTCGGCAGATTGGTGAAGGGATTGTCGTTGCGGCGCGCCTCGCCGGGCGTTTCGGCATCGGCGTCGTCATCGTCGGACAGGTCGTCCGCGGTGGCGTCGGAGGCTTCGGTCTCGGCCGACTGTTCGTCATCGGCCGAAGCTTCGGCGTCCTCGGACTGCGACTGCTCGGAGCCGGAATCCTCTTCGCCGCCCTCCTCGCTCTGCTCCTCGCCTTGCGGCTGGTTGTCGTCATTGTCCTCGGAATCTTCCGTCTCCTGGTCGTCGCCGAGCTCCTCGGCCATTTCCATGGAGGCGAGCATCTCGCGCACGACCCGGGCGAACGCCTGCTGGTCGCCGAGCTTGGCCGACAACCCGTCGAGATCGGCCTTGGCCTTTTCCTCGACCCAAGGGCGCCAGAGTTCGACCAGCCGCTCGCCGCTTTTCGGGATCGGACGGCCGGTGAGCTTCTCGCGCACCATCAGGGCGAGTGCTTCCTCGATCGGCGCGTCGGCTTTGTCCTTGACGTCGACGAGGTTGGCCTTGGCGTATTTGTCCTCCAGCATCGAGCCGATATTGTCGGCGACGCCTTGCATGGCGCGTGAGCCTATCGCCTCGACGCGAGCCTGTTCGACCGCGTCATAGATGGCGCGGGCCGCCTTGCCTTCCGGCGCCAGCTTGGTGTGGATGCGCACATCGTGGCAGGCGCGCTTCAGCGCCATGGAATCGCCGAGGCCGCGGGTGATCGCGATATCGGTCTTCGACGCCTTCTTCGGCAATTCTGGCAGACGCGCACGGCTGCCGGCGAGCGCCGGCCGGTCCTTGGCGAAGCCGACCTCCAGCTCCTTGTCGCCGGCGATGGCGCGCATGCAGACGGTGACGGCGCGCTTGAAGCTGTCGGCTTCAGAACCCGTCTTCGACTTGTTGCGCGTGTTGTCGCCCGGACCCGCCATCGAGACTCTGCTTAGCCCAGCACCACGTTGGCGGCGCTCTCGGGCAGATCCTCGCCAAAGGCGCGCTGGTAGAACTCGGCCACCACCGAGCGTTCCAGTTCATCGCACTTGTTGAGGAAGGTCAGCCGGAACGACATGCCGATATTGCCGAATATCTCGGCATTCTCGGCCCAGGTGATCACGGTGCGCGGGCTCATCACGGTCGACAGATCGCCGTTGATGAAGGCCGAACGCGTCATGTCGGCGACGCGCACCATCTTGTTGACGATGTCCTTGCCCTTGCTGTCGCGATAGTGCTTGGCCTTGGCCAGCACGATGGCGACTTCATTGTCGTGCGGCAAATAGTTCAGCGTGGTGACGATCGACCAGCGGTCCATCTGCGCCTGGTTGATCTGCTGGGTGCCGTGATAGAGGCCAGTGGTGTCGCCGAGGCCGACCGTGTTGGCGGTCGAGAACAACCGGAAGGCCGGATGCGGGCGGATGACCCGGCTCTGGTCGAGCAGCGTCAGCCGGCCCGACGATTCCAGCACGCGCTGGATGACGAACATCACATCCGGACGGCCGGCATCGTACTCGTCGAAGCACAGAGCGACATTGTGCTGGTAGGCCCAGGGCAGGATGCCGTCGCGGAATTCGGTGATCTGCAGGCCATCCTTGACGACGATCGCGTCCTTGCCGACGAGATCGATACGGCTGACATGACTGTCGAGATTGACGCGCACACAAGGCCAGTTAAGCCGGGCGGCAACCTGTTCGATATGGGTCGACTTGCCGGTGCCGTGATAGCCCGACACCATGACGCGGCGGTTGTAGGCAAAGCCCGCAAGGATCGCCATCGTCGTGTTCTTGTCGAAGAGATAGTCCGGGTCGATGTCGGGCACATGCTCCGATGTCACCGAATAGGCCGGTACCACCATCTTGGACTCGAAGCCGAATTTCTCCTTCACCGACACCGTCGTGTCGGGCAGGTTGGCGATGTCACGATCGACCTTGTTCATATCTCTCAACGTCTCCACGGGCGAAACGTCTGATTTCGCCGGCAATCGATTTTGTCCGGGGGCGGTCTTAGAGCCTTTTCCAACCTTATGAAAGTTGGAAAACGACACGAACCGTATGGCCGCTCAGCACAGGCCCGCCTGTTTGAGCACGCGATAGGCCTGCAGCACATCGCGGAACCGGTCTTCCGAACCTCTGTCGCCACCATTCGCATCCGGATGGTGCTGTTTCACCAGTTCCTTATAGCGCGCCTTGATCTCCTTGCCAGTCGCCTTTGTATCAAGGCCAAGCGTTTCCAGCGCCTTGGCCTCAAGCGGCTTGGCCTTGCGCTCGCGCGCCTCGCGCGGATCCTTCGGTCCCTTGAACAGGTCGAACGGGTCGCGCATGCGGTTATAGTAGCCGGCCCGGCCGGAACGCATCTGGGCCATATCGGGCGACGACCGCGTCGAGGCCCCGTTGGCGCCCATCTTCCAGGTCGGCCGGTGCCCGGTCATGGCTTCCTTCTGGAAGCGCGCGACCTCGGTGTCCGGCACGCCGGAAAAGTAGTTGAAGCCCTTGTTGTACTCGCGCACATGATCGAAGCAGAAATGGAAATACTCGCCCTCCTTCATGCGCCCGACCGGCGCACGATGGGTGCCCGCTTCCTTGCAGCCGTCCCACTGGCAGATCGGCGAGTGCGACTTCAGCTCCGCGTCCTTGTCGGGGCGGACGCGAATCTTCTCGAAATATTTGGGGTACGGCTTCATCTTACCCATTTATGGGGCGTTCGCAGATGCGAAACAAGAATTGACATTTTCGCGATCATCGCCCTAACCGCTGAATCGCGGCATAAAGCAGGCGAATGGCGGATTTTGTTGCACGGCGGCGGCCCCTCGCGAAACCGATTTTCGGTTTCCAGGCTGAGATGCCAGCGATATTTGGTGAAGGGAGATGGCGATGTCCATACAGGCGACCATGGAAGACAAGCTCAATAAGGCATTTTCGCCGGACAGGCTGGTCATCATCAACGAGAGCCATCTCCATGCCGGCCACCACCATCACGGCTCCGACCATCACGGCACTTACGACGGCACCGGCGAGACGCATTTTCGCGTCCGCGTCGTCGCTTCCGCCTTTGCCGGCATGAGCCGCATCGACCGTCACCGCGCCGTCAATGAACTGCTTGCCGATGAATTGAAGGCCGGCGTGCACGCGCTGGCGATCGAACCGGCGGCTCCCGGCGAAAAGACCCGCTGGTAGCTCGGTTCCGCCTATCGTTTTTCGCCGCGCTCAGAGCACCGCTTCGATGAGGAACGGCCCGCGCCGTGACAGCGCGCTGTCCAGCAGCGCCTCGAAGCGCTCGCACGTATCGGCGCGGGCCGCCTCCACGCCCATGCCTTTGGCCAGCGACACCCAGTCGAGCGAGGGATAGTCGAGGTCGAGCATGCGCCTGGCGTTCTCGCCGATGGCGCCGACGCCGACATTCTTCATCTCGCCATGCAGGATCGCATAGGTTCGGTTGGAAAACACGATCGTCACCACGTCGAGCTTTTCCCGCGCCTGCGTCCACAATCCCTGCACCGTGTACATCCCGCTGCCATCGGCCTCGAGATTGATCACCTTGCGGTCCGGACAGGCGATTGCCGCCCCGGTCGCCATCGGGATGCCGCCGCCGATCGATCCGCCCGTGCCCATCATGTAGTCGTGCGGCGCTGCAAAGGCCGACAGCGCGAAGAAACGCCTGGCCGAGGTGACCGCTTCATCGCAAATGATTGCATCGGCCGGCAGTTTGCGCGCCACCGACAGCGCGATCGCATCTTCCGTCAGCTTGCCGCTCGGCGTTGCCTCGTCCGGAAAAGCGGCCGCGACGACCTGTCGTTTCGGCGGCTTGATGCCAAGTTCGTCGCGAAGCGCCTCCAGCGCCGCATGCAGATCTTCGCCATGGGCGGCCAGTGTCAGCACCTCGCCGCCTTCCCGAACGAGCCGTCCCGGTTTTCCCGGATAGGCGAAGAAGGCAACCGGCTCCTTCGCGCCGACCAGGATCAGAACATCGACATCCCTGAGCACAGCCATCGCCGCGTCGACCGGATAGGGGATGCGGGCCGGCGCGACACGCCCGCGCCCGCGTTGCATCCGTGCGATCAGAACCTCGCCGAACAGCCGGACGTCGCTGCCCGTCGAGATTTGCCCGGCGATGGCGAGCGCATCGGCGCGTGCGGCCTTTCCGCGAACGATCATGCCTGCCCGGCCCGGAGCGGCACGGATCGCCGCGGCGACCTTGCGCACGGCGTCCATATCGACGGCCGGCGCTGGCACCAGCGTCACCTTGCCGACCGAAACCGCGTCGACTTCGCCCCAGGCGGCATCCGCCGGCAGGATCATCGTCGCGACGCCGGGTGGTGTCAGCGAGGCGCGAAAGGCTGCTTCAGCTGCCGGCGCGATATCGGCCGGGCCCTTGACGCGGCCGACCCAGTTGGACATCGGCGCCGCAAGGCTTTCGATATCGCTGGTGAGCGGGGCATCGAGCGGCAGATGGTAAGAGGCGTGGTCGCCGACGATGTTGATCATCGGGCTGAAGGCACGCCGGGCATTGTGCATGTTGGCGAGACCGTTGGCCAGGCCGGGACCGGTATGCAGCAGCGTCGCGGCCGGCCGATCGGTCATCCGCGCATAGCCATCGGCGGCCCCGGTCACCACCCCCTCGAACAGCCCGAGCACGCAACGCATTTTCGGCTTGTGGTCAAGTGCTGCAACGAAGTGCATTTCGGAGGTGCCGGGATTGGCGAAGCAGACTGTCACATCATTGGCCAGAAGCACGTCACACAGGGCATCGGCGCCGTTCATGCAATTCCCTCCCGCTCACGATCGAAGAGCACTTGCACCCGGGCGCGCCCGCACAGCAATGTCCCGCCGCCACTTTTGATCTGATCCAGTGCCGTAAAGATCAGCCAACAGCCGATTTCAGGAATGCCAGCGCGGCCGCGGTCAGCGCGTCGCCATCCTCGCCGAAATCCCGATTGATCGACATATGCGTGTAGGCGCTGCCGTCGAACAGCGTAACCTTGGTGCCCGTCGCGCGCAGGCGCTCGGCAAAGGCCTTGGAGTCCTCGCCGCGGCCAGGGGCGCGCGAATAGGCAATGAACGTCGGCGGGTGCCTGCGGCCGTCGACATGGCTGGCCGGCGACAGTGCCGCCCATTGCGCGGGATCGGAAAAGACGCGGGCATAGGCCCGCACCATGCCGCCCTTCTTGGCAAGTGCTGCAAGATCATAGGCCCTGGTGTCGTCGAGAATGAGCGCAGCTATGCCGGGCAACCCGCCGCGCATGCCGGTCAGCGCAATCAGATGGCAGCCGGCCGAATGGCCCATGCCGACGATGCGGTTGGGATCGCCGCCATGCCGGGCGATGTTGGCCCTGATGTAGGCGTAGGCCTTTTCGACGTCACCGGCCTGGGTGGCGACATCGGCCTGCGGCAACATGCGGTAATCGATGGAGACGAAGCAGAAGCCGTTGGCGAGCAGGAAGGCCGGTTTGGCGTCGACCTGACTGCGTTTGCCAAACTGCCAGGTGCCGCCATGAACGAAAAACACGACCGGCAGGCCCATTGCACCATCGGGCGCATAGATGTCGAGCTTGGCCGGCCCGTAGTCTAAGGTTTTTGGCGTGGGTCGGCGTGTTTCCGACGCGGCCGATGCTTCCAATGGCAGCATCGCCGCCACCGAGGCCATGATCAGGCTTCGTCGATCGATCATCACTGTCTCCTGACGAGGCAAGACTGCACGCGGCGGCCCCAGCCGTCCAGTCAGGGATTCGCCACACACCCGCTACCCGCGCTGAATACCGCTCCGCACCGAGCGCCTTGATCCCGGAGTGGCCTCAAATCCTTATGATCGTAGCCACCTCTTCACATGAAGGGAACAAACGGTACCCCCCGACAGTTGAATGCGAGGTGAGCCGAATGGAAGCCACAGCGGCTCCGAGGGCAAAAGCATCATGCGAGAGAACCAGTCTGACGTCTTCGATCTGTTTTCGGAAATTTACACCAACGCGACGCAGGAAGAGATCAGCATCCAGCAATATCTCCTTGCCTGCCGCGAGGACAAGTCGATGTATGCCTCAGCGCCTGAACGGATGGTCGAGGCGATCGGCGAGCCGAACCTGGTCGACACCAGCAAGGATGAGCGGCTCGGCCGCATATTCTCCAACCGGACCCTGAAAGTGTACCCCTCCTTTGCCGATTTCTATGGCATGGAGGACACAATCGAGCGCATCGCCGGCTATTTTCGCTATGCGTCGCAGGGGCTCGAGGAACGCAAGCAAATCCTCTATTTGCTCGGCCCGGTCGGCGGCGGCAAATCGTCCCTTGCCGAGCGGCTGAAGAAGTTGATGGAGCAGCGCCCGATCTACACGCTGAAGGTCGGCAACCAGGTCAGCCCGGTTTTCGAATCGCCGCTGGGCCTTTTCCATCCCGATCGCATGGGCGACCTGCTGGAGGATAAATACGGCATTGCCCGACGCCGGTTGAATGGGCTCATTTCGCCATGGGCGGCCAAGCGCCTCGACGAACTCTCCGGCGACATTTCCAAGTTCAGCGTCGTCAAGCTGATGCCTTCGCGACTGCGCCAGATCGGCATCGCCAAGACCGAGCCCGGCGACGAGAACAATCAGGACGTTTCGGCCCTGGTCGGCAAGGTAGATATCCGGCAATTGGAAAATTTCAGCCAATCCGATCCGGACGCCTATTCCTATAGTGGCGGACTGAACCGGACCACCCAGGGCCTGCTTGAATTCGTCGAAATGTTCAAGGCGCCTATCAAGGTCCTGCATCCGCTGCTGACCGCCACCCAGGAAGGCAGCTACAACGGCACCGAAAATTTCGGCGCCTTTCCCTATCAGGGGATCATCGTGGCTCATTCCAACGAGTCGGAATGGCTGCAGTTCAAGAACAACAAGAACAATGAGGCTTTTCTCGATCGCATCCTCGTGGTCAAGGTGCCGTATTGCCTGCGGATAACCGAAGAGCGGCAGATCTACGAGAAACTGCTGCGGGAGAGCGAATTGGCCGCCAGTCCCTGCGCTCCAGAGGTGCTGGACATCCTCAGCCGGTTTACCGTCTCGACCCGGTTGGCCGAGCACGACAATTCGCCGCTCTACACCAAGATGCGCGCCTATGATGGCGAGAACCTCAAGGAAGTCGACCCCAAGGCCAAGTCGGTTCAGGAATATCGGGACGCCGCGGGCGTCGACGAGGGCATGGCCGGCGTCAGCACGCGCTTTGCCTTCAAGATCCTGTCGCAGACCTTCAACTATGACACCGAAGAGGTGGCCGCCGACCCCGTGCATCTCATGTACATCCTGGAGGAGGCAATCAAGCGCGAACAGTTTCCGAAGGAGACGGAAGCCGCCTATCTGGAGTTCATCAAGTCCGAGCTGGCCGCGCGGTATGCCGAATTCATCGGCCATGAGATCCAGAAAGCCTATCTGGAATCGTACAGCGAGTACGGCCAGAATCTTTTCGACCGCTACATCGCCTATGCCGACGCCTGGATCGAAGACCAGGACTACAAGGATCCCGACACCGGCCAGATCCTCAACCGCGAGGTTTTGGACAACGAGCTTTCGCAGGTCGAAAAACCGGCCGGCATCGCCAATCCCAAGGACTTCCGCAACGAGGTTGTGAAATTCACGCTGCGCGCCCGTGCAAGAAACCATGGCCGCAACCCGGCGTGGACAAGTTACGAAAAGCTGCGGGAAGTCATCGAGAAACGCATGTTCGGCCAGGTCGAGGACCTCCTGCCGGTGATCAGTTTCGGCTCCAAGCAGGACAGCGTCACGGAAAAGCGGCACAATGAATTCGTGCAGCGGATGGTCGAGCGCGGCTACACCGAGCGGCAGGTTCGTCGCCTTGTGGACTGGTACATGCGGGTGAACAGGGCGGGTTAGAGAACCCGGATGGTTCCATGCCGATCTTCATCGACCGCCGCCTGAACCCGAAAGACAAGAGTCTCGGCAATCGCCAGCGCTTCCTCCGACGCGCGCGCGAGGAATTGAAGCGGAGCATACGCGACCAGATCCGCACCGGCAGGATTGCCGACGCGGATTCCGAGCACGCCGTGCGCATGCCCGAAAGAGGCACAAGCGAGCCGAGCTTCAACAACGCCGGCGACACCGGCAGGCGTCAGCACATCTTGCCGGGCAACAGGCATTTCTCCGCCGGAGACCTGATCCCCAAGCCCGGCGGAGGCGGCGGGGGAGCATCGTCCCCGGGAAACAAGGCATCAGAGGACGACTTTCGTTTCGTACTGTCGCGCGAGGAAGTGCTCGATCTGTTCTTCGAGGATCTCGAGCTCCCGGACATGGTCAAGCTCAACCTCAAGGAGATCCTTGCCTTCAAGCCGCGCAGAGCCGGCTTCGCCGCCACCGGTTCGCCGACCAACATCAATGTCGGCCGCACGATGCGCAACAGCCACGGCCGCCGCATTGCGCTGAGGCGCCCCAAGCAGGTCGAACTGGATGTCCTCCTCGAGGAAATCGCCTCGCTCGAGTCGGCGCCATCCAGCGTCGACGCGCGCCAGCGTATCGCGGCATTGCGCGAAGAGCTTGACCGGCTGGAACGACGCCGCCGCCGGATTGCCTATGTCGATCCGGTCGACATCCGCTTCAACCGCTTCGATTCCCGGCCGGTGCCGAACGCCAATGCCGTCATGTTCTGTCTGATGGACGTGTCCGGGTCCATGGGCGAGCGCGAGAAGGATCTGGCCAAGCGTTTCTTCGTGCTGCTGCACCTGTTCTTGAAACGACGCTACGACCGCATCGAGATTGTCTTCATCCGCCACACGCACCTGGCTCAGGAGGTCGACGAGGAGACATTTTTCTACAACACCCAAAGCGGCGGCACCGTCGTTTCCACCGCGCTGGAGGAAATGCACCGTATTATCGCCAGCCGTTACCCGGCCCACGACTGGAACATCTATGCCGCCCAGGCCTCGGACGGCGACAATTTCGCCGGCGATTCAGAGCGATGCATTTCGCTGCTCAACGGCGAACTCATGCGGCTGTGCCAATATTTTGCCTATGTCGAGATCATCGACGAGCGTGAAGCCCATATTTTCGGCTCGACCGAAAACGGGACGTCGCTGTGGCGTGCCTATAACGCCATCGACCAGAAGTGGCCGAACTTCCAGATGAGCCGCATCGCCACACCCGCCGATATCTACCCGGTCTTTCGCCAGCTCTTCGGCAGGCAGCCGGCCTCCCTCAAGAGAGCGTGAGGGTTCCCGATGGCCAGACAAGCGAGCAAATCCAGTCTGCTTTTCTCAGGGTCAGACTGGGATTTCAAAACATTGTCGCGGGCCTATGACGCGATCGAGGCACTTGCGGTCGAAGAGCTTCATCTGGACACCTATCCCGTTCAGATGGAGATCATCTCGTCGCAACAAATGCTCGACGCCTATTCGTCCATCGGCATGCCATTGATGTACCGTCACTGGTCTTTCGGCAAACATTTCCTCCACCAGGATCTGCTCTATCGCAAAGGCGGGCGAGGGCTTGCCTATGAACTGGTCATCAATTCCAATCCCTGCATCGTCTATCTGATGGAGGAAAACACCATGGCCCTGCAGGCCTTGGTGACGGCCCATGCAGCGCTCGGGCACAATCATTTCTTCAAGAACAATCAGCTGTTCAAACAGTGGACGGATGCGGGTGCGATCCTCGGCTACCTGGACTTCGCCAAGGGCTACATAGTCCGTTGCGAGGAGCGGCACGGCCTCGCCGCCGTCGAGGCTGTTCTCGATTCCGCTCACGCGCTGATGGATCAGGGCGTGTTTCGCTATCACCGGCCGCCGAGGCTGTCGTCCGAACGGCAACGCGAAGGAATTCGCGAGCGTCTCGAATACGAGGAGCGCTCCTACAACGACTTGTGGCGTACGCTGCCGCCTTCCCAGCAAGCGACCAACGAAAAGGGCCAGGACCCGGAGCGGAAGAAATCGCTCAACCTGCCTGAGGAAAACCTGCTCTATTTCCTGGAAAAGAACAGCCCGGTCCTGGAGCCCTGGCAGCGTGAGATCATCAGGATCGTCCGCGTCATCGCGCAATATTTTTACCCGCAACGGCAAACACAGGTGATGAACGAAGGCTGTGCCACTTTCGTGCACTATACGCTGATGAACATGCTGTTCGACCGCGGCCAGATCAGCGAAGGCGCCATGCTCGAAATCCTGCGCAATCATTCCAACGTGGTCTTTCAGCCGGCCTTCGACGATCCGCGCTTTTCAGGCATCAACCCCTATGCTCTCGGCCTCGACATGATGCAGGACATTCAGCGCATCTCGACCAAACCCACGGCCGAGGACCGCGATTGGTTTCCCGACATCGCCGGCCAGGGCAACTGGCGCGAGGTCCTGCTTGACGCATGGGCCGATCATCGCGACGAATCGTTTATCCGCCAGTACCTCAGTCCGGCCATGATCCGGAAATGGCGGTTTTTTGTGCTCGGCGACGCTGCCGACCAACCGCATTGTCAGGTCACCTCGATCCACGACGAGCGCGGCTACCGCAAGATACGCGACGCGCTCGCCAACAGTTACGATCTCGGCGCGAACCGGCCGGACATTCAGGTGGTGGATGTCGATCTGCTCGGCGACCGCCATTTGCGGCTGCAGCACAAGGTCAATGACGGCATCCTTCTCGAGGATGCCAGCCGCGACGCCACGCTTCGTCACATTCGCAGGCTTTGGGGCTATGAAGTCAGCCTGGCCGCCATAGATGCCGAGACCGGCGCGACGATCCACGAACGCTCGACCAGCCAGATCGCCGGATGACGTGCCCCGGCCTCCCTGCGCGTATCAGGTGTCGCCGGCTGGCCTGATCCTCAGCCTTGCGATCCGGTTCTTGTCGCGTTTCATCACGACGAAGCGCTTGCCGTGGAACGTAAAAGCCTGCTTCTCCTCGGGGATCGATTGCGTCTCGTGGATGACGAGGCCGGCAATGGTGGTGGCCTCCTCATCCGGCAGGTTCCAGTCGAGAGCCCGGTTGAGGTCACGGATGGGCACCGTGCCGTCGACGACGACGGAGCCGTCGGCCTCCTGCTTGACGCCCTGTATGTCGACATCATGCTCGTCGGCGATCTCGCCGACGATCTCCTCGATAATGTCCTCCAGCGTCACCAGCCCTTCGACCTCGCCATATTCGTCGACCACGACGGCGAAATGCGCCTTGCGGCGAAGGAAGGCGTTGAGCTGTTCCTGCAAGGTCGTGGTGTCGGGCACGAACCAGGGTTTCGAGGCGATCTTCATCACGTCGATCCGGGAGAAATCGTTGCCGACTTCGTTCAAGGCGCGCAGCAGATCCTTTGCATGCAGCACGCCGACGATGTTGTCGAGCGAGCCTTTCCACAGCGGCATGCGGGTGTGCGGGCTTTGCAAAATCTCGCGCACCACCGCTTCCGGCGCATTGTCCGCATTGACCGAGCGCATGTTGGTGCGGTGGACCATGACGTCGGAGACTTCCAGCTCGGCGAGATCGAACAGCCCGCCGACGCGGTCGCGATCCTCGCGCACCACTTGGCCGTCGCGGCGGAAATCGTCGACCGCACCGCGCAATTCGTCCTGGCTGGAACGCTGCGGCTCGATGCGCGAAAGCTCGTATCCGAACATGGCAAGCAGGCGCGTGCGGACGGCAACGAGCAGCACGATGAGGATGGCAAGGACGGCGACGACGATCCAGCCGGGCTCGTTCATCTCCGGTCGCTTTCCTTTGGGTGATTCTCCCTGAGGAACGACAGCACTTCCGATGCCGGAACATCTTTGGCAATGAAAGCCTGGCCGATGCCGCGCGTCAGGATGAAGGTCAGCGCGCCGCGTGACACCTTCTTGTCCTGGGTGATGAAGGCAAGCAGAGCCTCGGCGTCAGGCAATTCGCCCGGGATGTCGGCTATCCGCCAAGGCAGGCCGACGGCGCGCAGATGCGACTCGACGCGCGCGGCATCGTCGGGGCTGGCCAGATTGAGCCGTGACGAGAACCGGTAGGCCAGCGCCATGCCGATTGCGACGCCTTCGCCATGGACGAGGCGGCTTCCGTCATATTGGGTGGCGGCTTCCAGCGCGTGGCCGAATGTGTGGCCGAGATTGAGCAACGCGCGGTCGCCGGTCTCGAATTCGTCGCGCGCAACCACATCGGCCTTGGCGCGGCAGGCTTCGGCAATAGCCTGCGCCCTCTCCGGCCCGCCGGCAAAAACCTGGACCCAATTCTTTTCCAGCCAGGCGAAAAATTCCGGCCGGTTGATGAGCCCGTATTTGGCGAGTTCGGCATAGCCGGCGCGGAATTCCCTGATCGGCAGCGTGTCGAGCACCCCGGTGTCTGCCAACACCAGTTTCGGCTGATGGAAGACGCCGACAAGGTTCTTGCCGCGTGGGCTGTTGATGCCGGTCTTGCCGCCGACCGAGGAATCGACCTGCGCCAGCAGTGAGGTCGGGATCTGCACGAAATTCATGCCGCGCCGCACGATGCCGGCGGCAAAGCCCGCAAGGTCGCCGATAACGCCGCCGCCGAAGGCGATGACGATGTCGCCGCGCTCCAGTTTCGCAGCCAGAACACCGTC
This sequence comes from Mesorhizobium sp. M1342, assembly GCF_040317955.1. Lineage (NCBI taxonomy): Bacteria > Pseudomonadati > Pseudomonadota > Alphaproteobacteria > Hyphomicrobiales > Phyllobacteriaceae > Mesorhizobium > Mesorhizobium sp. M1342. Next base: position 207,069 of record NZ_JAMYLI010000009.1, read on the forward strand.
GACCACTTCCTCGAGATGGGCAAAACTCTTGGTCTTCTCGCCGGGCGGCAGCGTGATGATGGCGGGCTGGATGCCACCCGTGTCGAGCCCTGCCTTGAGCGCATCGAGATGCGCTGCCGCGACATTGGCATCGGTGATGACCGCGGCGCGTGTACCCGGCAGGCGGCCCGATATCTCGGCACCCGCGCGGGCCAACAACCCCGAGCCGATCAGAATGTCGTAGGTCCGATCGCCAAGGCGGACTTCGACGACAACGGGTGCATCGATGCTCACGATTCCACCTCGCCCGCCGCCGTCGTCTCATCGATGCCAAAATGCCGGCACAGCGCGTCCACCACCTCGGTCGCGATGACTTCCTTGCGGTCGTCGCGGGTCGGCACGGTGACGTCCGATGTCGCGTAGACCGGATAGCGCTCGCCCATCAGTCGCTCCAGCACGGCGCGCGGATCGGCACTTTTCAACAATGGCCGGTTCTGCTTCTTGGAGACGCGGTCCATCAGAAGATCGAGCTCGGCCTTCAGCCATACCGACACGCCCTGCGCTGCAATCGCCTCGCGCGTCTGCGCATTCATGAAGGCGCCGCCGCCGGTCGACAGCACCTGCGGGCCGTTTTCCAGCACGCGCAGGATGACGCGCTGCTCCAGCGCCCGGAATTCGGTCTCGCCATAGCGCTCGAAAAGTTCCGGAACGGTCATACGCGAGACGCTTTCGATCTCCTGGTCGCTGTCGATGAAGGGCAGCGCCAGCATCGTTGCCACTTTGCGGCCGATCGCCGTCTTGCCGGCGCCCATCAGTCCGACGAAGACGACGGAACGGCTGCCCAGGCGGCCAAGCAACGCGGCGTGGGTCTCGTCTGGAGGATTTGCTGGCAGCGCGTTCATCGGATGTTTCGAAGGCCCTCTTTGCCGGCGTATCGACATGAAAAGCCCGTTTGCGTCAAGCGTGGCAAGTGCCTTGAACCCGATATGGACCGGCAGGGTCTGCATCAGAAGTTGCTAACAGGCCCCAGCTTCTTCCTTGAATTGGCCGGATTGGCGTCCCATAAGGGGACAGGGTTTGGAAACGCAGAACAAGAAGACGGGCGAAAATTGATGCCGACACTGTTTCGCTTTGTCGTGGTAACAGCGATTCTGGCTGGCATTGCCTATGGTACGATGTTCGCGCTGGTGATGTTCGTCGAGCCCAAGAAGGGGGAAATGAGCGTGCGCATCCCTCCGGAAAAGCTGAACCCCAAGAAAAGTTGAATGACAAGAAAAGCTGAATGAACAGCGCCGCCCGCATCGAAGCCTTTCTGGAAATGATGAGCGCCGAGCGGGGCGCGGCCGAAAACACGCTTTCCTCCTACCGCCGCGACCTCGAAGACGCCTCAAGCGAGATCGATGGCGGGCTCGCCGGCGCGGCCGCCGCCGATATCCGCGCCTATCTCGACGACATTGCCGCCCGCGGCTTTGCAGCCACCTCGCAGGCGCGCAAACTGTCGGCGATCCGTCAGTTCTTCAAATTCCTCTACGCCGAAGGCCTGCGCGGCGATGACCCGACCGGCACGCTGGACAGTCCGAGAAAGGGCCGCCCGCTGCCCAAGACGATGAGCGAGGCCGACACCGGCCGGCTGATCGACCGTGCGGCACTTGAAGCCGGCGATGTCTCGTCGGGCGATGGGGACAGCCTGGCGTCACTGCGCCTGCATGCGCTGGTCGAGGTGCTTTACGCCACCGGCCTGCGCGTTTCCGAGCTGGTCGGCCTGCCGGTGACGGTGGCGCAGCGCGACGACCGTTTCTTTATGGTGCGCGGCAAGGGCGACAAGGAGCGCATGGTGCCGCTCTCCGCCAAGGCGCGCACGGCGATGAAGAGCTGGCTTGCCGCCCGCGCCAGGGTGCCAGCCTTCGCCGACAGTCCGTTCCTGTTTCCGGCCGCCTCCGACAGCGGCTATCTCTCGCGCCAGGTCTTCGCGCGTGACCTGAAAGGGCTGGCGGCAAGGGCCGGCATCGCCTCGGCGAAGATCTCGCCGCACGTGCTGCGCCATGCTTTCGCCAGCCATCTCCTGCAGAACGGCGCCGATCTCCGGGCCGTGCAGCAATTGCTTGGCCATGCCGACATATCGACGACACAGATTTACACCCATGTGCTGGAAGAGCGGCTGGTGCGGTTGGTCAACGATCATCATCCGCTTGCCGACTAGGCCTCATATCGCTATGTGAGGACGACATTTCACCGCCCGGAGCCTTGGATTCAAGGGTTCCGTCAGCCATTGCCTTCGACGTATCGGTCCGCTCACGCATGTACAACTACCTCGATTTCGAAAAGCCGGTGCAGGACCTCGAGGGCAAGATCCTCGAGCTGAAGAAGCTTGCCGAGAACGGCGAGGCGGTTGATGTCGGCGACGAGATCAGCCGTCTCGAGAAGCGCTCCCGCGACGCGCTGCGCGACGCCTACAAGGCGCTGACGCCGTGGCAGAAGGTGCAGGTGGCTCGCCATCCCGACAGGCCGCATTGCGTCGACTATATCAAGGGCCTGTTCACCGATTTCACGCCGCTGGCCGGCGACCGCAATTTCGGTGAGGACCAGGCGATCGTCGGCGGTTTCGCCCGTTTCCGCGGCGAGCCCATTGCCATCATCGGCCAGGAAAAAGGTTCCGACACAGCCAGCCGCCTGAAGCACAATTTCGGATCGGTTCGCCCGGAGGGCTACCGCAAGGCGGTACGGCTGATGGAACTGGCCGACCGCTTCAAGATCCCGCTGCTGACGCTGGTCGACACGGCCGGCGCCTATCCCGGTGTCAACGCTGAAGAGCGCGGCCAGGCGGAGGCTATCGCCCGTTCAACCTCGACCTGCCTCGGCCTGAAAGTACCGTCGATCTCGGTGGTCATCGGCGAAGGTGGTTCGGGCGGAGCCATTGCCATCGCCACCGCCAACCGCGTCTACATGCTCGAACATGCCATCTATTCGGTGATTTCGCCGGAAGGCGCCGCCTCTATCCTGTGGCGCGACACGACGCGATCGAAGGATGCGGCAACCAACATGAAGATCACCGCGCAGGACCTTCTGGAGCTGAAGATCATCGACGCCATCATCCCCGAGCCGCTCGGCGGCGCGCATCGCGGCGCCGAAACCGTGATCGGCGCGGCCGGAGACCTGATCGCCAGGACGATGAAGGACTTTGCCGGCGCCAACACCGATTTCCGCGAGCAGCGCCGCGAAAAATACTTGGCCATGGGCCGCAGTCTCTGACCGCAGGCAGCCTTGCCCGCCACAATGTGGCGGCTACGAGCATTTTTGCCACAAAAATGCCGCTGCATTCGGCTCAATGAGACTGCCGCAGGGGGATGCGTCGGCACTTGCGGTAAGGAATTTGTTAGGGTTAACGGGCTTAGGGTCCGTCGATGCGCAGTGCAGCAGCCGGGGCAGGAAACGTCCTGGCGCCAGAGAAAAGACGATATCCGCAGCCATGTTTATCAAGCTTGCCCGCACCGGAATCCTGATCGCCGCCCTCGGCGTTGCCGGCTGCAACAATTCGTCGATGAAGGATTTCGCGCCGGAGGCCAACAAGCCGCTGCCCGACAAAATCCTCGCCGACATGAGAGCCAGGGGCATGGTCCGCACCTCGTCGGTGATGGCTCGTATCTTCAAGGAAGAAGGCAAGCTCGAGATCTGGAAGGCCAAGACCAACGGCCGCTACGACATGGTCGCCAGCTACGACATCTGCAAATGGTCGGGCAAGCTCGGGCCGAAATACACAGAAGGCGACCGCCAGGCGCCGGAAGGCTTCTACACGGTGCGCCCGGCGCAGATGAATCCGCGCTCGAACTACCATTTGTCCTTCAACATCGGCTATCCCAACGCCTATGACCGCGCCAATGGCCGTACCGGCTCCAATTTGATGGTGCACGGCGCCTGTTCGTCGTCGGGCTGCTATTCGATGACCGATGCGCAGATCGAGCAGATCTATGCCTTCGGCCGCGATGCTTTCCAGGGCGGCCAGACCGAGTTCCAGATCCAGGCGTTTCCGTTCCGCATGACTGCCGCCAACATGGCGCGCTACCGCAACGACCCCAATTACGACTTCTGGAAGATGCTGAAGGTCGGCTACGACAATTTCGAGATCACCAAGGTGCCGCCGAAGGTCGATGTCTGCGAGAAGCGTTATGTCTTCAACCAGGTTGCCGCCGACGGTCAGACATTCGACCCGACCGGCGCTTGCCCGGCGACGACGCAGCCTGATTCGCTGAAGAGCGCCTACAATTCCTACATGAGCACCTACGACGCGGCATTCAGCGGCGCGGTCAAGGCCAGCGTGCCGGCGCCCAAGCCGACCATCGCCGGTATCAAGGAAGCCAGCATCGTCTCCGACTGGTCCAAGCGCCGCGCACGCGGCGAACGCGTGCCGATCGATCCGCCGTCGCTCAACAATGACGGCTCGGTCACCGAGACGGCACGCATGGGCCGCATCGATTCGCCCGCTGGCCGCAAGATGGCGGCCCTCGACGCCGAAAAGGCGGCCAAGCAGAAGGCCGAGGAGCAGAGGCTCGCTGCCATAGAGGCGGCCAAGCAAGCCAAGGAAGCCGCCAAGGCTCAGGCTCTGGCCGAAAAGGAGGCCGAAAAGGCCGCCAAGGAAGCCCCTGTCGCCACCGCGACCATCGCGGCCCCTTCGGAAGCGGCACCGATGGCTGAGACGCAAGCGGCGAGTGCCGACGAGAGCCGCGTGACGAAGCTGAAGAACAAGCTGCTCGGCATGTTCGGCGGTTGATTTCGCCCGTGGATGATCGCGCCGCTATTTATGACCTCAAGGGGCTGAACTGCCCCTTGCCCGTGCTCAAGGCCAAGAAGCGCTTGGCCGGGATGCAACCGGGCAGCCGGCTGTGGCTCGAAACCACCGACCCGCTCGCCGTCATAGATATTCCGGCATTCTGCTCCGAGAGTGGCCACCAGTTGATTGAAACGGCGGCGGTCTCCGGCGGCCATCGCTTTCTGATCGAGCGCGGCGAACAGCAATCGTAGAGTTCAACGCCCGGCAATCGCCAGCGGGTTGTTTTCCAGCGCGGCGCGGTCGGGCGTGTCGATCGACGGCCGGTTGGTGAAGGCGGCGAACAGCCTGCGGATATAATCTTCGGGCATATCGAGCGTGATCAGCACCAGCCGCGTGCCGCGCTGGCCATCGGGCCAGGACGGCAATTGCACCGGCGGATGCAGGATCTTCTGTACGCCATGGATCACCAGCGGCCGCGACGGGTCTTCCCTGAGCTCGATGACGCCCTTCATGCGCAGCAGATGCTCGCCATGCGTCGAACGCAGCAGGTCGAGGAACATCTCGATCGCTGAAAACGGCACCGGGCCGTCATGCACCAGCGAATAGGAGCGCACGCGCTGATCGTGACGATGGTCGTGGTCATGGCCATGCTCGTGATCCTGGCCATCATGATGATGGTGATCATGCGCTGCTTCCTCGCCCAGCCAGCGCCGCACATCGGCGGATTTGGTTGCAGGGTTGTAGAGGCCGCAGTCAAACAGCGCCGCCACGCCTGTCTCCGTGTCGCCGGCATCGAGCAGTTCGGCGCCCGGATTGATCTGCCGCAGGCGCGCCCGGAGCATTTCCAACTCATTGGGATCGGCGACCAGATCGGCTTTGCTGAGCACGATGCGATCGGCGACGGCAGCCTGCTTCACCGCCTCGACATGGGCATCGAGCGTGGCATTGCCGTTGACGGCATCGACCAGAGTGATGACGCCGTCGAGCCGGAAGGCCTGGATCAGCGCCGGATGCGCCATGATCGACTGCAGCACCGGCGCCGGGTCGGCAAGGCCGGTGGTTTCGACGATGACGCGGGCAAGCCGGGTAATGCGGCCGGTCTGCAGCCGGTCGACCAGATCGGCCAGCGTATCGACCAGTTCGCCGCGCACCGTGCAGCACAGGCAGCCGTCCGACAGCTGGATGATGCCGTCGGAAGACTGCTCGACCAGCAAATGGTCGATCGCCACCTCGCCGAACTCGTTGATGATCACCGCCGTATCGGCCAGCGCCGGATCTTTCAACAGCCGGTTGAGCAGCGTCGTCTTGCCGGCGCCGAGGAAACCGGTCAGCACCGAGACGGGGATCGGGAAGCCGCTCGCCATTGGCTAGTTCGCAACCTTGGCCGGCTGGTCGCCCTGCGCGGCGGAGCCGGCAATCTTCGGGCCGGTGCCGGCCGGTGCCGGCCTGTCGGGCCGCCAGCTCGGGATCGGCACGTCGGCATATTCCTGGCCGCCCTGGTCGAGGATGGCCTTCGGCGCCGGACCGGTGGCGCCGCCAAGGCCGACGGCAACCAGTGTCGGCACATGGTCGAGCTTTTCCTGATAGGGTGATTTCGGCACGTTCTTGGCGACGACCGGCGGTGCCTCGGACTGCTCCTGCGGCGTCTTCTTCTTGCAGACCTCGTCCTTCATGTCGTTGGGCGAGACGGTGTCGCCATAGGGCGCCAGCGTGGTGACGGTGGCCGAGCCGGCGGCAGGCGCGTCAAAACCTTGATCGAGCAGTTTTGCCGCGGTCTCGGCACGTGTGACGGCCGATTTCTCGCCAAGCACCACCGCCACCAGCGTGCGCCCGTTGCGGGTCGCCGAACCGATCATGTTGAAGCCGGAGGGGCAGACAAAGCCGGTCTTCATGCCATCGGCGCCGGGATAGCGGCCGATCAAGAGATTGTAGTTGGGGATCGCCTTCTTGCCGACGGCAAGGCCTTCGATCGAGAACCACGGCACATATTGCGGAAATTCGCGGCGGATCGCCATCACCAGCACGGCGAGGTCGCGCGCCGTCGTGTACTGGTCCGGCGAAAAAAGCCCGTTCGGATTGACGAAATGCGTGCCGTTCATGCCGAGCCGGGTCGCCTCGGCGTTCATCCGGTCGGCAAAAGCCGCCTGCGAACCGCCGACATTTTCGCCGACGGCCATGGCTATGTCGTTGGCCGATTTGACCAGCATCATCTTCAGCGCGCTGTCGAGCCGCATCACCGAGCCCGGCTTGAAGCCCATCTTGCTTGGCGGCTCGGAAGCGGAGTGTTTGGTCACCTTGATCGGCGAATCAAGCTGGACCTCGCTGGCGGCGATCGCCCGAAAGGTGACATAAGCGGTCATCAGCTTGCTCAGCGACGCCGGATACCAGCGCCTGAACGCGTCCTGATGCTGCAGGATCTTGCCGCTGCCGAGATCGAACACGACCACCGGATTGGCCAGCGCCGGCCCGGCCAGGACCGACAGCGCGATTGTGCCAGCCGAGAATAGTTTGAGGAAATGCCTGTACCGCATGATCAAATCCGAAATCGCCTCTTGCCGTAGTCGCCCCTGGCTCCGTAAGATTTCGTTACGCGATCGCCAGCATATGGTCCGACCCTCAAAAACCGGACCCATTGTTGCGGTGCTATTTACTCTATGTGACGCCAAGATGGCAAAGTGCCTGGCGATCACAATTGCAAGGCAGCGGCCAACGCCGCTGTCCCAACAGCGAGATGGAACCATCATGCCAATCCTGAACCGTGCCGCCGAAATGCAGGACGAAGTTGCCGGCTGGCGCCAGCATCTGCACCAGACGCCAGAACTGAACTTCGACGTCTTCAAGACCGCCGCCTTCGTCACCGAGAAGCTGAAGGCCTTCGGTTGCGACGATGTGGTCACCGGCCTCGGCAAGACCGGCGTGGTCGGCATCATCCGCGGCCGCCAGGGCGAAGGCCCCACAATCGGCCTGCGCGCCGACATGGACGCGCTGCCGCTCAACGAGATATCAGGCAAGCCCTACGCCTCGACCATCCCCGGCAAGATGCACGCCTGCGGCCATGACGGCCACACGGCGATGCTGCTGGGCGCGGCCAAATACCTCGCCGAGACGCGCAACTTCACCGGTTCCGTGGCGGTGATCTTCCAGCCGGCCGAAGAGGGGGGCGGCGGCGGCAACGAGATGGTCAAGGACGGCATGATGGAGCGTTTCGACATCTCCAGGGTGTTCGGCATGCACAACATGCCGGGCCTGCCTGTCGGGCAGTTCGCCATTCGCCCGGGTCCGATCATGGCGGCGACCGCCGAGTTTACCATTACCGTTAGGGGAAAGGGCGGCCACGCGGCGATGCCGCACGGCACGATCGACCCGATCGTCATCACCAGCCAGCTGGTCGGCGCCTTGCAGACGATCGCCTCGCGCAGCACCGACCCGGTCGAGGCCGTGGTGGTGTCGGTGACCAAGTTCCACGCCGGTGACGCCTACAACATCATCCCCGAAACCGCTGAAATCGCCGGCACCGTGCGCACCTTGCGCAAGGAGATCGCCAAGAAGTCCGAAGAGCGCATCCGCAGCATCTGCGACGGGCTGGCGACCGCGTTCGGGGCAAAGATCGAGGTCGACTACCAGGCAAATTACCCCGTGACCTTCAACCACGCGGAAGAGACGGTGTTTGCCGGTGATGTCGCGATGAGTGTCGCCGGCGACGCCCATGTCCACCGCGGCATCCAGCCCGTGATGGGCGGCGAGGATTTCTCCTATATGCTCGAAGCCCGCCCCGGCGCCTTCATCTTCATCGGCAATGGCGACACCGCCGGCCTCCACAACCCGGCCTACGACTTCAACGACGAGGTCATCCCGCACGGCATGAGCTACTGGGTGAAACTGGCGGAAACCGCGCTGGCCGCCTGACGGCGGCAGCGCAAAGCCGGCCGAATTGCCTTCGGCCGGCCTCTTGGCGAAACGATCCGAAGCGGCTATGTGTCTGGCCGCGTGGTCCCGTAGCTCAGTAGGATAGAGCGGCAGATTCCTAATCTGTAGGTCACAGGTTCGATTCCTGTCGGGATCACCATGCTTTTCAACGACTTGGTGAGCCGCCATACTTCTTCACGAAATTGGCCCGCTGGAGCGGATGAAACGATCACGCCCTCCTTCTTGCATTTGACAACAATCGAGCTTCGGATGTGAAGGAGAACCCTCGCCTGCACTGGCATTTCGGCATTCGTCTGTTGCATTGGCTGACCGTGATCGCGCTCGCGGCGCAAATCGCCATTGCCTTTGGGCCGATGGACGGGCCGGGTATGGCGACGATGAACTGGCTTCCGCTTCACATGTCGATCGGCGTGACGATCCTTGCCATCATCGTCCTCAGACTTTGCTGGCGCATCTTTACCCGCGCCCCTGTCAGGCAAGCCTCACGGCCCATGCGGTTTGCGACGGCTTTCTTCCATATGTTTCTCTACGTTGCGATTCTCGCCGTCCTGATAACGGGATGGCTGGGCTACCGGCCAATGCCTTTCATGCCTCCCGCGCGGCTTTTCGGAAACTTGCCTGTGCCGTTGGCGCCGTCCGTCAGCGCGCTTTCGGCAAGGGGATTCGCACTCATCCATGCAAAGCTGGTCTGGGTATTGCTTGGACTTGCCGGTGTTCACATCCTGGCTGCCCTGGTGCATTTCGTGCTGCTGCGCGATGGCGTCATGCGAAGCATTTTCTTCAGCCGGTCGAACACCGCATCGCGGGAATAGAAAATGCCGCTTGCGCATGAGGACGGCTGCTCATGCCGCCTAGCCTACGCGACAAGAGCGACGAACACGCCAAGGTTCAGGCGTGCCGCGCCTGCTCCGGGATGCGGCAGTGATACGGTCCTGCCGTGACAGCAACCGCACCGTTTTCCGCACGCGGGGTCGCCGATCCGCCTCAGCCAACCCTGACGACAAAATGCTTCGTCACCGGCTCGATGATCTTCCAGGTTCCCTTGAAATCCGCTTCCACCACGAAGGCATCGCCGGGGCCGACCTCGACCGGCGTGCCGCCGTCCGGCGTAATGATGATGCGGCCGGCGATCATGTGCACGAACTCATAGTCGGTATAGGTGGCGTGATAGGTGCCGGGCGTCGCGCGCCAGGTGCCCGACAACACCTTGCCGTCCTCGGTCGTGTGCTGGACGGCGGTTTGCATGGTCGGCCTGCCCTCGACGACGATCCAGCCAGCCAGATCGCCGGCGTCCGCGTGTTCGACGGTGCCGAATTTGAGGATTGTCTCGCGTGTCATGTGCTGGGCTCCGTTTGGTGGATTGCGTGGCGTTGTTTGCCTGGCCGGTCAGATAACCGATGCACCTGCCGCGGGCAATGCCGGCGCCAACGGCCGGCACCTTGGCTGACGGTGCATCGAACAAAAAACCCGCCTGTGCGGCGGGTCACTGGCGCAAATCAGCACCATAGGCAAATATGTACCATAGCTGAGGTCACCGGGTCAAGAAAAAATTCCTATCTCGGAAAAAACCGGCGGCACAAAAGCTGCCAAAACGGCTACCACGAGGCCTTTTGTTAATCTGAGTTCGAAACCCAGCCCTGCGGCGCACGCGGCGTCCTTCGGCTCTCGACGGGCGGGTCAGGGTTTGTGCCGCGCCGAGACGAGTTCCGCCTTGCGCCTTGCCGTCTCCATTCCCAGACCGATGAAAGCACGCGCGTGCTTGGCCAGCGCCATGTTGTCCGTCCAGAGATTGCGCCAGATCGCGGTCTTCTTCGACAGGTTCTCATCGACGATTTCCGAAGAGAAGGATTCGAAGCTGAGGTCGTCGCTGTAGCCGATGGCCGTCAGCGCATCGAAGATCGCGGCGAAATCGATATTGCCGGTGCCGAGGAAACCGCGATGGCTCTCGCCGATATGGACATAGCCGATCTTATCGGCGGCATGACGGATGGCCAGCCCGACATCGGCCTCCTCGATGTTCATGTGGAAGGTGTCGAGATGCAGGAAGATGTTGTCCGAGCCGGTGTCCTCGATGAAGGCCAGCCCTTGCGCGGCGGTGTTGAGCAGATTGCTTTCGAAGCGGTTGACGATCTCGAGGTTGAGCGTGACGCCGGCCGCCTTGGCTGTCTCGGCAACCTTGGCCAGCGTGCCGGCACTGCGCTGCCATTGATCGCGCGTCGGCGCCTCGACCTGCAATCCGTGGCTGGTGGAGAGAATGCCGGCGACCTTCCGGCCGCCGAGATCGCGCGTCAGCGCGATGGTGTCGTTGAGGATTTCGACGCCGCGCGCGGCAATCGCCTTGTCGGCGCTCGAAATGTCGCCATCAACAGGCAATCCGATGCTGATCGCCACGCCGAGGCCAAGATCGGCGATGCGCCTGGCAAGCCCGCCGATGTCGACATTGGCGGGGTCGAGATAGGAGAATTCGATGAGGTCGAAGCCGGCCTCCCTGGTGTTGGTCAGCGTGCGCTCGAGATCTGCCTGAGCCGAGCTCGCCGACCAGACGAAAGAATGGATTCCAATACGCGACATCATCGTCTCCGGTGCTGACAAGAGGTGGGGGGGGGGGGGGCCCGACACACCCAAACCAAAAAAAAAAAAAAAAAAAAAAAAAAAAAAAAAAAAAACAAAAAAAAAAAAAAAAAAAAAAAAAAAAAAAAAAAAAAAAAAAAAAAAAAAAAAAAAAAAAAAAAAAAAAAAAAAAAAAAAAAAA